>DASRGM010000267.1:0-9684 GCA_035651035.1 Terriglobales bacterium | reverse complement strand
CCATGGAGCCCATCCAGCGATAGTTGCTATCGCCAGTGGTGCCAACGTAGGTGCCCTGCTGGAATACCTGCAAGCCAGTGACCGGAATCGTGCGCAGGTTGCCGATGAATTCGAACCAGCGCACGCCGATGGACTGGGTAGCCGCGTTCCACACGTCGAAGTCCACAAACCAGTGCTGCTCAGGGTTGGGGAGCGGCGGTGTTGCGCGCGCATTGCTGGCCGGCATGTCTTCCCAATACGAGAAGCGGTACATCAGACGATCGCCGAGCGAGTCGAGATCGTTGCTGCCGCCGACATTGGGCTGCGGCACACAGGCGCCGCCAAACTGGCCGTTGCAGGACGGGGTGTAAGGCGCGACCGCGATTGGCTGCGAGTTGCCCATACCGGTGATGGTCGCGTTCGCCGGCGACCAGCTGTTGATGTGCATGGAGTACAGAGAAAGGTGAGAGTTGTCGATGTCGCCGACGCTGCCGATGAAGAATTCATCTTCAGTGCCAGGAGGCGGAACCGGCGAGTCGCGGTCCGCGGGCAGAATGCTGTCTTCCGTGCCCGACAGCTGGAAGCAGATCTGCTCGGCCGAGGGATCGCCCGCCAGCATCTTGGCGCGGTCATAGCCGCAGATTACCGGTCCAACGAAGCCGCTGCCGCCAGGACCGAAGTTGTTCCAAGCCTCAAAGAAGCCATCGCTGGCTCCGCCGCTCGACCAGACGCCCCACTTCGGGTAGTCCGGGAAGCCGTTGTTGACGACCGGGAACTGATAGACGAACCACAGCTGATCGGAGAAGGTGGCAGTTTGCGAAATGGCTACGCAGACCGCGTAAGGAGAAGTGAACACGTTCTGCGCCAGGATCCAGCGATGCGCAGCGCGATCGAACTTCACAATGATGTCGCCGGGGTTGTGCTGTCCGCACAACGAGCTCGGCAGCAGTTGACGCCACGGGGTATAGAACAGTGTCTGCTGATTACCGTTGATGGGAATAACTGCGCCGGTGCTCTTATTGAAATCGGCATAAGAGACGTTGACGCCTTCAACGACTTCGGTATCGCCCACGGCCGCCGTGGTGTCCGGCGGAGCGTCCGGATCGGTGTAGCCGGGGAAACCCTGGCCGACGCCCAGAACGCTGTAGTTCATGTTGAATTCGCCGCTGGGGGCCGACCCATGCTGCACGACGCTGTCAGCCACGGGCGGATGATACGGTTTCGGAATGCGGTGAACGGGGTTGGCCTGGTGCAGGCCAAACGTCTCTGGCTGGTAGGACTGGGTCACGTGCCCAGCCGCGAAAAGTGTTGCCTGTTGCGCGATGACCTGCGGCGAATCCGCCGCCAGCATCGGGACGCTGCACATCAGCAGGGCCCCCAAAGCGAGCAGGGAGATGCCCATGACCTTCATCTTCGTCATTTTCTTGGATTCTCCTTTTGCCTCAATCTCCGCGGCTTCTACGTTCGCAACGGACGCGGAGACTTCTTCCGAACATCAAGTTGAAGTTTGAACACACTGTGTAAGGAACGAAACGTAACCGCTAGTTGTCTTGTATCGATTTCGCAGTGCCCTATGCAGGTTCTTGAACTTGTATCACACCCCAGATCGGGCACGCAACTATTAATCGCGTAGTAAATGGGATTTCTATCGTTTCAAGACATTCGACAGGTGGAAGGCACGGCTTCAGCCGTGCCGAAAGGACGACAATGGAGTAACGCTTTAGCCCCGATTGCTGCGGACGCCCGCTCTTTCCCTCCACAATTTCAAACGAATCAACTATCGACTTTGGTGGTTACTAGATCCGCAAAGTAACCATCCCTGCCCGGAATCGGTCAACTTGAGGCGATTTCACGCGCCAGTGCTCCTGGATAGCTTGCATTCAAGGCATCGTTGCTGTCATTAGCAACTACAATTGTTGTCCCATAGCTGCGACAGAAACCAGTAAAAGAATTCAGGTGACCTGGAGGCAGCAACATTGTTAATCTCTGTTTAACAACGGGACCCCGTAGCACGTCTTAGTGCTAGTCGCGCATGGGGGGTGTTAATGTTCCACCGCAAGCTGGGCATCGCCTTAGGGTCGACTGTAGTCCTGATGTTGTCAGTCGGAGTGTCCGCCCGTGGTCAAGTCATCCTCTACAACAATGGGCCCGACGGTAACGATGGCTATTACCAGACGAGCTTCGGCGCGGTGGTCACCAATTCCTTCAACTTGTCTGCCGATGCCATCCTCTCAGGCGGTACGCTCACCCTCTATGCCGTCGATGATCGCAATACTCCGCTGCGGGTGAAGTGGACGATCACCACACAGCCGTTCGGCGGCGCCGTCATGGGTGAAGGCTTCGTCAACCTTGAGTCGCTTGGCAATCCTTACCCCACACGATTTCACTTTTTCGCCTGGCGAGTGGGATTTCCCATTCCCCACATCAGCCTGCCCGCGGGAACCTACTATCTTCAGATACAAGACGTGATCACCCGCTGGGATACTTATATCTTCTGGGCACAAAGCAGCGGCGGCAGCGCTCAGGGTTACTACAACCCGGCTCCCCCAAATGGCGCAGGCGGGATCTCCGTCGTTCCATCGGAGTCGTTCGCGATTCTGGGCGAGCGGAGCTCGGGGAAGTCTGCAATCTCGATATCTCCGATGAAGTCCTCCGTCAGCTCGGGCCGAAATTGACAAAGACACTCTCCACCGTTAGGCTTTTTGGCACGAGGAACCAGCCTTGATCGACATATCTGTGACTCGGAGGGGCCATCTGGCGCTGGGCCCACTCGAGATCCAAGTGATGGAAGTGGTTTGGCAGCACGGCGAGAGCAGCGTCCGCGAAGTTGTCGACCGGTTGGAAAACCGGCTGGCTTATACCACCGTCATGACTACGCTCGACCGCCTCTTCAAGAAGGGGCTGTTGGATCGGCACAAGTCGGAGCGCGCTTTCGTGTATGCCGCGCGCCTCTCCAGCCATGAGTGGGAGCGCCAGCGTGCCGGGCATCTGGTGGCAGGATTTCTGGCAGGCCCGCAGCCTTCACGCGAGCTGTTGTTGTCGTCTCTGGTCGAGGCCGTGGGCCATTACGACGCGCAGTTGCTGGAAGAGCTGGAAAAGAAGATCCGCAACAAACGCCGCGAGCTGGCACAAGGTCCCAAGGAATGAATCTACCGTACACGGTGCGCTTGCTGTGCCTATGTGGAGCGTCGTTCTTTCTGATCCACATCGCCCTGGCCGCGGCAGCCCGCCTCAGCGCCGGTACCGCCGTCCGTGTGGCTGAGCACATGAAGCCGCACGCGGCTGCGCGCCTGCTGTTTGTGCTGCGCATTCTGCCGCTGATGTTGACCCTGATTGCCGTGTTTGCGTTTTGCATTCCCAGCTATCTCTGGCTGGAGCCGCAAGCCACAGGCGAGAAGGTGGGTATGGTTTGCGTGCTTATGGCGGTGCTGGGAGTGGCGCTGTGGCTGCCTGCGATCAAGCGAATGATTGGCGCGGTGCGCGGCACCAACCGCTATCTTAGCCAGTGTGAGCGCCACGGCCGCAAGATCACCGTGCCGGGCGAAGACTCGCCCGCGCTGCTGCTTACCGGCAAGGCGCCGGTGCTGGCTGTCGCCGGGATCTTTCGCCCGCGGCTGCTGATCTCCCGCCGCGTGCTGCGCGGCCTCTCCCCCGAACAGCGGGACGCGGCCTTGCGCCACGAGCAGGCCCATCGCACCTCGGGCGACAACCTGAAGCGCCTGATGATCCTGCTTTCCCCCGATGTGGTGCCGTTTGTCGCAAGTTTCAGGGGGCTGGAGCGTGCCTGGTCGAAGTTTACCGAGTGGGCCGCTGATGATGCGGCGACCGCCGGCGACCCCGAGCGCGCATTGACCCTGGCGTCGGCCCTGGTCCGCGTCGCCAAGATGGGCTCGCACCCGCGCGCCAATGTCCTCTCTTGTTCACTGGTGGGCGGCGCCCAGGACCTGTCGCAGCGCGTCGATCGGCTGCTGCGTCCGCAACCCAAGCCGGAGAAGCCGGTCAAGGAAGTTGTCCGCCTGCTGAGCGGCGTGGTTGCGCTGGCCGCTTCGGCTGCCGCTGTCGTCACCCTGTGGCCAAGCAGCCTCTCCCTGGTGCATCAGGCGCTGGAGCACTTAGTGCGCTAAACGCGGCAAACCGTAGGCATTCACGATTTTCAAGCATAAAAAAGGGGAAGGCGCGAGCCTTCCCCTTTTGCTTATAGCGTTGCTTACTGGTCCGGTGTTCCCTGGTCGTCGGAAGCGGCGGCCTTCGATCTCCTGCCGCTACGCTTCACCGTGATCGAGTTGCTCAGCTTGAAGGTGACCACGGATTCGGCGGGAATCTGCAACTCTTTGTTGCCGGTAAGCCCTGAACCGGCGCCGCCGGCGCCCGCGCCCAGCAACCCGCCGATCACCGCTCCCTTGCCGCCGCCCGCCAGGCCGCCAATCAGCGCACCCGCGCCGGCGCCGCCGCCGGTCAGCACCGCCGTGCGCTTGCCTTTGCCTTTCATCGTCTGCGCGTAGCTCGAAGTCGAGATGTTGGTAGGCACGCCGTTCACATTGATGGAATTCAGCGAGACCACGAGCTCGCCGGCGCCTTTGAACCTCCCGGGCGACTTGGCCGAAACCACCGTTCCACTGACGCCAGCACCGGATGGAATCGCGACTTGGCCGTCGACCGCGACCGATCTGGCCAGGGTGCCGGTAAAGGTGTCGCCGGAGTTGGCAGTCTTGGTGTCAATGGTGTTGCCCATGCGCACCACAAGGTTCGTGCCTGCCGGGACCTCAATGGGAGGCGGAGGCGGCGGAGGTGGAGGCGTCGTCTTTGCCTCTTCCTTCATGGCGCCACCGGGATTGGTTGCCGGCGGATTCACCTGGCTGGTTGCCGCGGGAGGATTCGGCTGGTTCGATGCCGTCGACGGTGTGCTGTTGGCCATCTGGCTGGGCTGCGCCGATGTGTTATCGGCCGCCGGCTGGCTTTGGTTTTGCTTGTTGCAGGCGGCAACGCCCAGAACAAGCATCAAGCTGAGCACGAGCGCTGACATTCGGGAACGCATATTATTTCCTTTCGTGAGGGGATGCCGGACCACAAATGCGTCCAGCCAGCTACTGCACGTATCGTTGATGACGCCGCCGGAAACGGCCGGCGCGAAAACTCACTGCCAGAATGCACGTAGACGGAGATGGCCGTTTTCAGAAGACGAAAAAATTGTAACTCGTTTGCGGCATCCAGCAACGCAAATCGCGTTTACCTGTCTTCTAATCAGGCGTGCGTCGAGACTTCGGAAGCCTGCGGCTGCGCGGCCGGAGTGCGTTTCCGGAGCGCCAGGAACCCCATGACCCCGGCGAGCACAGAGGCGCCCAGGACCGCGGCTTTGGCGTCCATCAGATGAATGGGGTCGTCGAATGCCAGCGAACTGATGAAGATCGAGACGGTGAAGCCGATCCCGGCCAGCATGCCGACCGCGGTGAGCTGCCTCCAGCTGACGCCGTGCGGCAACTGCGCCAGTCCGGTGCGCACCCCGCCCGCCGCGAACCCGATGATGCCCAGCGGCTTGCCGACGACCAGGCCAAGCACGATGCCCCAGGTAATCCGGCTGGTCAGCAAATCGCTCCAGCCGCCGCTGGAAAATGTCACACCGGCATTCGCCAAAGCAAACAGCGGCAGCACCAGAAACGATACCCAGTCGTTCAGTCTGCGCGTCAGGCGCTCTGCCGTCGACTCGGTGTTATTGAGCAATGCCTCGAAGCCGCCCAGCAGGTTCTGCGCCGTCTGCTCGTCACCCTGTGACATGGCATCGCGGAAATTCCGCGACATCTGGGTCGCGATCTCCTGAAACTGTTGCAGCGATAAAGGCGCGGTGGCCGGAACCATGAATCCCAGGATGACGCCGGCAATGGTCGCGTGAATTCCCGAGCGCAGGATGGCCACCCAGAAGCCGACGGCGAGCAGAAAATAAAGAATGGGCTGGCTGATGCCGACCTTGAGGGTGACAAACAGGATGCCGAGCAGGATCAGCGCGGCCAGCAGCGCACCCCTGTCCAGCGAGCCGCTGTAGAAGATCGCGATGACCATGATGGCGCCGATATCGTCGGCAATCGCCAGCGTAAGCAGAAAGATCTTCAGGTCGGAGGGAACGCCCTTCACCATGCCCAGCACGCCGAGCGAGAAGGCGATGTCGGTCGCCATCGGCACACCCCAGCCGTGCTGCCCCGGCTGTCGGTGGTTGAGAGCCGCAAACAGCAGCGCCGGAACGATCATCCCGCCCAGGGCGCCGAAGATTGGGAGCGCGGCCCGGCGCGCGTCGGCCAGCTCGCCATGCAGGATCTCGTGCTTGATCTCCATTCCCACCAGGAAGAAGAAGATGGCCATCAGCGCGTCATTGATCCACTCGTGCACCGGAAGCCGCAGCCGGGAAAGCGTCAGCTCCATCTCCCAGACGTGGTGATAGGACTCGTGCCACGGCGAGTTGGCCCAAACCAGTGCCAGCACGGCGGCCGCGAGCAACGCAATGCTGCTGATTCCCTGGATGTGAATAAACCGCTGCACCGGCAACACCACTGCGCGGGTCACCAGGGATTCGCGCAGCCTGACCTGAAGCGCTCCGTATGTGCGTGGCGGAATGGGCATCGCTGGATGGCTGGTCCTGAGCTTCGAGCTTAAGCGAAACCCGGGCCGGAAGAAAATCAAAACGCAAATTTATCTAGATGCAGCCACCAACCAGAGCTGAATTGCAGCCTGAATCCGGCGGTGCTGATTTATCGCTTGCCGCCGTTGGCAACCCCGCATCGCTCGACTATGCTGAGTAGCTTGCATGTACGCCATTGTCCGTAACGTTCTGCTGGTTTATCTGGCGCTGCTGCCCATCGTG
Source organism: Terriglobales bacterium (assembly GCA_035651035.1). Classification (GTDB taxonomy): domain Bacteria; phylum Acidobacteriota; class Terriglobia; order Terriglobales; family Acidobacteriaceae; genus Bog-257. The sequence goes on along the minus strand of DASRGM010000267.1, from coordinate 2,855 downwards.
AATCCACTGGGCATGGCTCCCATTTTTGCCGAGATGACGCTCGGCTACACCGACGCTATACGCCGCACGGTGGCCATGCGCGTGGCCGTCAACGGCATCGCCCTGCTGGTCGCCTCTTTGTTTATCGGCAGCTACATTCTTCAGTTCTTCGGGATCAGCCTGGCGGCAGTGCAGATCGGCGGCGGCCTGCTGGTCACGGTCTCAGGATGGAAAATCCTGAACAAGACCAACGACCTGCGGGACAAACAGATCGACAAACCTGTTACCAACGAGCAGATCCTCTCGCAGGCATTCTATCCACTCACTATGCCGCTGACGGTGGGGCCCGGCTCCATCGCGGTCGCGTTGACGCTGGGCAGCAATCTGCACACCGAAACCCACTTGCAACTGATTGTCAGCGCGCTGAGTGCGGTCATGGGGATTCTGTTCATCGCCGTCACCATCTTCCTGTGCTACTGGTTTTCCGAGGCGCTGCAGCGGCTGCTGGGCCCGACGGGAACCAGCATCCTGATTCGCCTCTCGGCCTTCATCCTGGTCTGCATCGGGGTGGAGATCGTCTTCAATGGCCTGCAGGACTTCTATCACGTGTTGTTGAAGCGGTAGTTCGATGGCGCCCAAGCCGCATGTTATGATCGGCGGCAATTCTCCGCACCGCGATGAGCAGCCCCCGGCCCCCTAACGAAGAACCAATCGTCCGCGACCGCATGCCTGAGCTCGATGTGGTGCGCGGCATTGCCATCCTTTCGGTCGTAATCTTTCACGGCTTCGGCGACAGCTTGTTCATCCCCACGGCCCGTCCCGCATGGCAGCGCCTGGTAATGGATGTGGCCGGTCAGGGCTGGGCGGGAGTCAATCTGTTTTTCGTCCTCTCCGGTTTCCTGATCACCGGGATTCTCATCGACAGTACCGGCCGGCCGGACTATTACTCGCGCTTCTACGTAAGACGCGCGCTTCGCATCCTGCCGCCGTATTACCTGATGCTGATCGTCATTCTCCTCTGGCGCTTCGCCACGGGCACACCCGGACGAACCGTCGTAGAATTCGGCGCCCTCAGCACAATCTACCTCTCCAATGTCTCGGCGCTGTTTGGCGTGGATTTTCTCTATCCGCTGCTGTGGTCGCTGTCGGTGGAAGAGCATTTCTATCTGCTATGGCCGGCGCTGGTGCGCAATCTCAGCCGGCGGGCGCTGGGGATTGCGGCGGCGCTGATCTGCGTGGCTGAGCCGGCGCTGCGGCTTTACGATCTCTCGATGGCGGCAAGCTGTGGTGGGCCGGATCGCATCACGGCGGCGCTTACATCTACACCTGGATGATGGCAGACGGTCTCGCCCTGGGCGCGCTGCTGGCGCTGTTGGGGCGCTCGCGCTCGGGCACGCGCAGGAATTTCTTCCGGCTCGCGATCGCCACCTTTGCAATCTCCATTGCCGCCACCGCGGCCAGCGTGCTTGTTTCTCAGCCGCTGGGTCTTTGCCTCCGCGGCACAGTGGTCAACTACTTCGCGCTGGCACTCATTGCCGGAGCTCTATGGCTGGGCACGGGAGCGCATCGCCGCTGGGTCAACGTTCCGGTGCTCGCCTTCTACGGCTACATCAGCTACGGCCTGTATCTGGTGCACGACTGGATCGCTGGCGTTTACTACACGCTGCTGGCGCGCTTCGCTCCGGGACTGCTGCCGAACCTGGATTTCGCGAAGATATGCCTGGCTATCGTGGTCATTGCCGCGGTATCGACCGGAGTGGCCTATCTCTCACGGGTGACATATGAAGAGTTTTTCCTGCGCAGGAAACCGGGTGCGCAGCGGGCCCAGGCCGCTCGCCGTGCGGCCGTGAGCGCGTAACAGCGTTGATCCTCGCGCCACTCGGACTCCGCCTTGCGCCCCGCCTCTACCTGCTTCAGCGCAGCGATCATCTGCACCTCCGTGTGCTTGCTCCGAGACATACTCCTCCCCAGATCTCTGCCTCCGCAGAGTACGAAAATCATACTCAGATTTATGCGGATCTAGGGGAGCAGATCAGCATCGTAATTACTCTGGTATGCCACGATACGATTATTGCCATCGGCGGGCATGTTCCACATTACCCCCCTTGCAAGCGCCGACTTGATTTATCGGCCAAGGTCACTTGAGACTAAGTGTCCTGGCCTGCATACATACATTCGTATGCTGGCCCGGCGCTAGTCCTTCCACTAAGGTTCCAACAACAATGACGGGCTTACCAACCATCTTCCGTGCATCAGCAGGCGAAGAGTTGAGAAGTAACAGTTGTATATTGTGAATGTGTCGAAAAGAATCGAGATTCTCGCTATCTTTTGCTGCGGTGTCTGCGCTAGGTTCTACCGTGATAGGACGGGACAGCTTAAGCAGCAGAACTTTGTCTCTGACGTCCAGCTTGGGAGTTTCGCCAAACCCTGGTGGGCCATAAAACGTGCGTTCGGTTAGAACTCCTTCCAATTGGACCCCGTCTGTGCCGTATCTGTAGACCGCTTCCTGAGGCAACTGATTCGCTGGTTGTCTCCCAAAGCAAGTGCCTTGATGCCAAATGAACAGGGCAAACATCGACGCAGTAGTCAAGGCCTGTCTAACTCTCACGATACCTCCTATGGAAATGAATATGTTTCTTTATCTTGTCGTCAACTAAGGAGGAGTGATTGTGATCGTTGTTGATACCGCATAGCCTCCAGCAGCGGTATATCCTTCAAAGGTCGAAATGCCAGCCTCGAGCGCTGCAAACTGGGCGGGAGAGAGCGACGACAAACTCGCTCAGGTTGGTCCCCAGCCACGCATCCTGAATGGCAGCTCCGGCCTTACCGGCAGCGAGCCACGATCAGCGTCATATCGTCGGCCTGCTCGCCACGGC
>DASRGM010000266.1:0-28108 GCA_035651035.1 Terriglobales bacterium | reverse complement strand
TGCTCGATGAACTTCACGTGCCGCCAGGAAGTGGCCGACAGCTCTCCGGTGTTGTCGTAGGAGTTGCCCGTCCAGTTCATGCCGTCGGCGGAGAGGCCGTTCCACTCCTTGCAGGCGACCTCGCAGGCTTTGCATCCGATGCACAGCGTCGCGTCGGTAAGGAAACCGGTGACGGTCGCGCTCATGCCCGTTGCTCCAGCTTCTCGTGCAGTTGATCGAGGGCACCGGCGCCTTGGCGGCGCGCGCCAGCTTCGATGTCGCAGACCAACGCCTTGGTCTCCATAATGCGCACGTTCGGCTCCTCGGAGATGGCCAGCAGATCGTTCACCGCATCCCCCTTGGACAAACCGTTATATCCCCAGTGATAGGGCAATCCAACCTGATGCACCGTACGGCCCTGCACCCACAGCGGTTTCATGCGCGAAGTGACCACGACGCGCGCCTGCACGATTCCCCGGGGCGTGGTGATGGTGGCGAATTCTCCGTGTTCCAGCCCAATGCTCCCGGCCAACTCCGGCGAAACCTCGCAGAACAACTCCGGCTGCAGCTCCGCCAGGTGCGACAGCTGTCGCGACATGCCGCCCGCCGTGTGATGTTCGGTCAGGCGATAGGTGGTGAGCACATAGGGAAAGCGCTCGTCGCCGGGAAACGCGTATGGATTATCGGGGCGCTCCTTGCGCTGCGCAGCAGGATTGTACACGCGCTCCGGATAGAGCGGATTTTCGAACAGCGTCTCCAGCGGTTCGTAGTGCGCCGGCAGCGGCCCGTCTTTCAGTCCGGAAGACACGAAGAGCCATCCCACACCGTCAGGGTGCAGGATGAAGGGCTTGTCGCCGCCGATAGCATCCATGCCCTTCGCACCGGGCTTGGGCCGGTAGTCGGGCGGCTTTTGCTTATCGAAGTCGGGAACGTCCAGCCCGGTCCATTCGCGCTTCTCCTCGTCCCACCAGACAAGTTTCTTGCGCTCGCTCCACGGCCTGCCATCGGGCCGCGCCGAGCAACGGTTGTACAGGATGCGAATGTCGTTCGGCCAGGAGAATCCCCATCCGTGGCCCAGGTAGTCTGTCGACTCCCGCTGATTGGCTTTGTTGAGATGCTCTTGCGGATAGATGCCGGAGTAGATCCAGCAACCGCAGGCGGTGCTGCCATCGCTCTTCAGCTTCTTGTAGTTTTCCAGCAGCTCGCCGGTGGTGAGGTCGCGGCCGTTAATCTCCTTCAGCACCTCGTTGACGTTCGGCTCGTCGTGGACGCCGTGCACGCCATAGGGCCAGCGCAGCGCATTCAGGGGCGCGTTGCGCGGGGTGGGATCGGCAGCGGCTCGTGCTTTCAACCGTCGCGCCAGGTGATGCAGGAACCAGGTTTCGCTGCGGGCATCGCCCGGCGGATCGACCGCCTTGGTGCGGAACTGCACCAAGCGTTGCGTGTTCGTCTGGCAGCCGTCTTTCTCCGCCGAGCCGGCGGCGGGGAACAGAAACACTTCCGTGGCAATCTTCTTCGGGTCAAGCTCGCCGCGCTCGACCTCGGGCGAGTTGTACCACCACGAGGCGCTCTCCACCTCCACCAGATCGCGCACCACCAGCCACTTCAGCTTCGACATCGCGCTGCGTTGCAGGCGCGCATTGGGCGCACCCACGGCCGGGTTCTGGCCCATGATGAACAGCCCTTCCATTTTGCCGTCCTGCATGTCGAGCCAATAGCCGAAGTGCGAGTGATCGCCAGTTACCCGCGGCATATAGTCGAAGCACCAGTCGCTTTCGGCGGTGGCATGATCGCCATACCACGCCTTCATCAGGCTGACGAAGTACTGGTCGAAGTTCGACCACAGCCCGGCAGTCGCTTTATGCTTTTTGATGTAGCTCGCAAAGTCGTTGGCGTCTGCCTCAAAAAACGGCATCGGCAGATAGCCGGGCAGGATGTCATACAACGTAGGAATATCGGTCGAGCCCTGAATGGAAGCGTGTCCACGCAAGGCGAGAATCCCGCCACCCGGCCGTCCGATGTTGCCCAGCAATAATTGCAGGATGGCGGCGGAGCGAATGATCTGCACGCCTTTGGAGTGCTGCGTCCATCCCACGGCGTAGCAGATGGCGCCCGTCTTCTCCGGGCCGGAGGCATTGCAGAACGCCTCGGCGACCTTGTGGAAGAGCCTCTGAGGAACGCCGGCGTGCTGCTCGATCAGCTCCGGCGTATAGCGCGCAAAGTGCTTGCGCAGGATCTGAAAGACGCAATGGGGATCCTGCAGCGTGGGATCGCTTTCGTACTCGTCCATTTGCGCCGCTTCCCCGCCGCGATCTTTGCCGTGTCCGCCGCCTGCGGGCGAGTGGCCGGGCTTTTGACTGCCCGAATCCTTCTCCTTCGATCCCTTGTAACGCCATGACTCCGGGCTGTACTGCTTTTTCTCGTCGTCCCATCCCGAGAAGATGCCGCCAAGATCTTCCGTATCGCGATAGTCATCGCGAAGAATCATGGGCGCATTGGTGTAGTGCTGCACGTACTCGCGGAAGTACTTGTCATTCTCGAGGGCATAGCGAATGAGTCCGCCGAGCAGGAGGATATCGGTGCCGGCGCGCAGCGGCACCCAGATATCAGCCATGGCCGAGGTGCGGGTGAAGCGGGGATCGATATGGATGATCTTCGCGCCGCGTTCGCGCGCCTTGACCACCCACTGGAAGCCGACCGGATGGTTCTCGGCCATCGACGATCCCATGATCAGGATCGCATCGGCATTGGCAAGATCGGTTTGCGCCGTAGTCGCGCCACCGCGTCCGAATGAGGTGCCCAGACCGGGCACCGTCGAGCTGTGTCATATCCGGGCCTGGTTGCTGACGCAAACCATGCCCAGACCTCCAGTGAAGAGTTTTTTGATCAGGTAGTTCTCTTCGTTGTCGAGGGTGGCGCCGCCCAGATGAGCGATGGCCTTGGTGTGCATCACCTTGTGCCCGTCCTGCTCCTCGACGAACGTGCGGTTGCGACTCTCCCACAAGCGGTCAGCCACCATATCCATCGCCTGCTCCAGCGGAATCTCCTCCCACTGGGTGCCGTATGGCCGGCGATACTTCACGCTCATCAGCCGGTTGGGATGCGTGTGCAACTCGAAGGTGTCCGCGCCCTTGGGACAGAGGCGGCCGCGCGAGATGGGCGAGCCGGGATCGCCTTCGATCGAGATCAGCTCCCCATCCTTGTGGAAGACCATCTGCCCGCAACCTACGCCGCAATACGGACAGATCGAACGCGTGAACTCCGCGTCCTGGTTCTTGGGAAGAAGCTTCCGGGTGCGCCGGCTCATCGCCTCGACGCCTGTGCCGTCCGCTCCGCTACGAAGCTGGCGGACCAGCGGCCAGCTTTCAAGCAAGTTCCTGATCATAGTATGTGGCGCTCGACCTGAATTGGATGTAATTCAATCTCTACTGCGATGCCACGCAATCATACCGTCAACCCGGTTGTGCGTGTCTCTGTTTCCCTGCGATACCGAGTAGCCGACGCCTTCGGCAATCCACAGCGTTAAGTCAGGCGCGATTCAGGTGCGGAATCACCTCTTTGCCGTAAAACTCAATGATCCGTTTCTGATCGGCTTGTCCGGAATGAATGTTGACGATCGTGGCGCCGCTCTGGAACAGCTCGTTCACTTTCTTGATATGCGCGGCGGGATCGGTACCGGCTGCCCACTCGCCGTAAACCTTCTCCAGCGGCACCTCGGCATCGGCGCGCTGCTGGATTTGCTGCGGGTCGCGCACATTGTAGTACTCGGTAAACGCCTTTGGCCCGAAGCGCCACAGCTCGGCTGCGCGCTGCACCTCCTGCTGGTCGCCGACCACCGCATACTGCTCCACCAGCACCGGCATCTGCGCGGGATCTTTTCCGGCAGCTTTGGCGCCGGCCTCAAACTCAGCCTTGTGTTCTTTCCAGGTTTTGGGATCGGTCACGAGGCCGTCGCCGTACTGACCAGCGCGGCGCATCGCCTTCGGCCCATTTGCCGCCATCAGCAGAGGAATCGGTTGTGCCGGCGGATCGTACAGCTTGGCGTTCACGCGGTAATACTTGCCCTGATGATCGACCGGCTGCCCCGTCCAGAGTTGGCGAATAATTCCCGTTGCTTCGATCAGGCGCTCGGAGCGCTCGCTCCATTTGGGCCACATACCGGTGGCAGCCTGTTCGTTGAGCGCTTCGCCCGATCCTACACCGAGAAAAATACGCCCCGGCGAGAGATGACTGAGCGTGGCAAAGGCCTCTGCCACCACCGCGGGATTGTAGCGGAAGGTCGGACAGGTAACGGTCGTTCCCATCCAGATGCGATGTGTGCGCTGGCCCAGAGCTCCGTAAGTGACCCACACCTCTCCGGAGTGGCCTTCGTTGGCTTGCCAGGGCTGAAAGTGATCGCTGCCGGCCAGCAAATCGAAGCCGGCCTGCTCGGCCGTCACGCCGAAGTCCAGCAGTTGCGGCACAGTGAACTGCTCGTGCGCCAGCATGAAGCCGATCATGCCTCGCCGCAGACTTCCATTTCCGTTCTGCCGCTCGTCGCTGGCGACGGAGTTTCCGCTGCGAGCCATTAACTCCATGCTCTCGCCTGCAAACATCGAGGCGCCAAGCAGCATGGCCGACGATTTCAGCATGCCCCTGCGCGCGCGCGACGGCGGATCGAAGTTGAGGCCCTTGCGTGGGTCGAACATGTTGCGCTCCCTGCCAGCGCCGCGGTGGCGCGACTGAAACAATTTCGATGCGGCTCCGAATGCAGGGTTTTACCCGGAACAGTGCTGCAGCTTGGCGGCATGGGCGCGCTCTCAAGGAATTCGAATCATCGCTGCTTTTCGATATCGGCCGGACCCAATTGGATTGACACCGCTACGGGATTGCAGCAGAATTCTGACACCCTGTTTCTTGGGCTCGCACTGCTCTGCCGCCACTCACCCGGGAGTTTTCGAACAACGATTTCTTACCCCTGCTAAGACGTCTCGCGGCGCTCAGAACCGGTCCATGGACCTCAAGCTTTGCTGAACCAGCTCGTCAATTTCGAAGAAGAAGAGGACTTGCCTTGAAGACATTGTTATGCGCTGTCACCCTGCTGCTTGCCGCCTGCTGCGTTTCGCAAGCGCAAACGCTTACCAACTTAACGCATGCCGCCCCTGACGGCGCCCAGGTCCAGTTCCTGTTGACCGATGGGACCGTGCTGGTGCAGGGCAACTCCGGTCAGGACTGGTGGAAGCTCACGCCTGACGTCACCGGCAGCTATGTGAACGGCACCTGGACGCAGGTCGCGAGCCTGGAGTCGAATTACGATCCCAACGCCTTCGCTTCCCAGGTGCTGACCGACGGCCGCGTCCTGATCGAAGGTGGCGAATACAACTTCGGCGGCTTTGAGCTCACCAACCTCGGCGAGATTTACGATCCCGCAGCAAACACCTGGACGCCGCTGACGCCCCCGCCAGGATGGTCATACATTGGCGATTCGCCGTCGACCATGCTTCCCAACGGTCACTTCCTCATCGGGCGCAAGCTCGACATGCAGATCGCGGACCTCGATCCCAGCACCATGAACTGGACGCTGCTCAGCTTCAGCGGCAAGGCCGACTTCAATGCCGAAGAGGGCTGGACGCTGCTGCCGGGCGCGACCGGCGTGGTCCTGACCGCCGACGTTCTCGACAATCCCAACTCCGAGCACTACATCTACAGTGAACAGCGCTGGCTCTCCGACGGCAGCACCGTCGCCAATCTGCAGGGTCCGCCCGAAGAAGGTTGTATCCAATATCCTGGCGGCACATACTGTCCTCCGGGCGAGATCGGCCCCGCCATCCTGCGGCCGAACGGCACCGTCTTTGCCACCGGTGCGCACCATACCGGCGCGCCCACGGGACACACCGCCATCTATACCCCGGGCGCGAATCCCGACGAGCCGGGAACCTGGGTCGCAGGTCCGAATTTCCCCGGTAACGACGATGCCGGCGACAACTTTGCCGCGCTGCTGCCCAACGGCAAGGTGCTGGTGGAAGGTAATTCGGGACGCCTCTACGAATTCGATGGCACGAACTTCACCGCCACGCTGAGCGCCTTCGGCGAGCCGCTTATCGTGCTGCCAACCGGACAAATACTGGTAGGAGGGTCGCAGGTCTACAACCCGACGGGCAGCGGATTGCAGATCTGGGCGCCGATCGTAACTAACGTTCCCACCGCCTTGCAACGCGGCCAGACCTATCGCGTGTTGGGACGCCAGTTCAGCGGCTGGTCGCAAGCTGCCGCGTTCGGCGACGAGTTCGAGACGGCCACCAATTATCCGCTGGTGCGCCTGGTCAACAACTCCACCGGGCATGTCTTCTATGCCAAGACGCATGGCCACAGCACGCTTGCCGTGCAAACCCACAGCATTCCGACCTTCACCTCGTTCGACGTTCCTGCCGGAATGGAAACCGGAGCGACAACGCTTTACGTCGTCACCAACGGCATCGTGTCGAATGGCGTCAGCGTCACGGTGAATTAGGCAGCTCGCAAGCTGGACGCAAACTCCTCCGTCGTCTCTGGACGCGGAGGAGTCTTCTTTTTTGCGCCATTGTCATCGTCCGCCAATTCAGCGATGCTAGACTGCGGGGCGCAATCGCCGCCCCAATCGCGGATGGAAATCCTGAAGAAACTATTCGAGCGGCATTTTGGCGTTCCTGCCGAAAAGGCCGAACCGCTGCGCACCACGCTCGGCGCCTCCGATCGCAAGCTCTTCCGCCTCAGCAACGCCGGGCAGAGCGCCATCGGGGTGCTCTATGCAGTGCGTGAAGAAAACGTAGCGTTTCTGCAATTTTCCCAGCACTTTCAGAAGCATGGCTTGCCGGTCCCGCAGATTTACGGCCAGGCATTGCGCGAGGGCGCGTACCTGGAAGAGGACCTCGGAGATACCACGCTGTATGAGTTGCTCGGGCAGAACCGCAGCGGCGATGAGCTCGCTCCTGCGGTGATAGAAGCCTACCGCAAGGTGATTGCGCTGCTGCCTCGCTTTCAGGTCGAAGCCGCGCGCGACTTCCCTTATCGCTTCTGCTACCCGCGTCGCAGCTTCGATCGCCAGTCGATCGCCTGGGACCTGAACTACTTCAAATATTATTTCCTGCAACTGTCGGGAACGCCCTTCCACGAGCAAGGACTGGAAAACGACTTCCGCCGATTTACTGCGTTCCTGCTGCAGGCCGACCGGGAATACTTCCTCTACCGCGATTTTCAGTCGCGCAACGTCATGTGGCGCGATGGCCGGCCGTATTTTCTCGACTACCAGGGCGGACGCAAGGGCGCCTTGCAGTACGACATCGCTTCCCTGCTCTTCGACGGCAAGGCGGACCTGCCGCCTGCGCTGCGCCAGCAGCTGCTCGACGAATACCTGGAGCAACTGGCGCGCTCGATCGACCTCGACCGCGATGCTTTCATGCGCTACTACTACGCCTATGTCTACGTCAGGATCATGCAGGCGTTGGGCGCTTACGGCTTTCGCGGGTTCTATGAGCGCAAGTCGCACTTCCTGCAGAGCGTTCCCTTCGCGCTGAAGAACGTGCGCTGGTTGCGCCAGAATGTCGAACTGCCCCTCTCGTTGCCCAGGCTGATGGAGGCGTTCGAAAACGTCCTGGCATCGGAGAAGCTTTGCGCGAAGGCCACACCGCCGGACAAGTTGACCGTACGCGTCGTCAGCTTCTCATTCCATCGCGGGGTGCCGCAGGACGACAGTGGACATGGCGGAGGCTTTGTCTTCGACACCCGCGGACTTCCGAATCCGGGCCGCGAAGAACGCTTCAAGCACATCACCGGAAGAGACGCGCCGGTGATCGAGTATCTGGAGCAACAGGAGAGCGTGCGTGAATTTCTGGCGCACGCTGAGGCCCTGGTGGATGCCAGCATCAACAATTACCGGCAGCGCGGCTTCAAGAACCTGATGGTGTCGTTCGGATGCACCGGAGGCCAGCACCGGTCGGTGTACCTGGCCGAACGGCTGGCGCAGCATCTGCGGGCGCACAACGATCTCGACGTGATCGTCCAGCACCGCGAGTGCGAGGCCTGAGCCGATGCGCGCGATGGTCCTCGCAGCCGGGCTGGGCACACGCCTGCGGCCGCTTACCGACCGCCGCCCCAAGGCGCTGGTTGAGCTCGAAGGCCGCACCCTGATCGAGATCACGCTGGCGCGCCTGCGCCGCTGCGGCGTGCGCGAGGTCATCGTCAATGCGCACCACTTTGCCGACATGCTGATCGACTATCTGCGCAGCCGGGACTTCGGCATGAGGGTCGAGGTCTCGCGCGAAGAAGAACTGCTCGATACCGGCGGCGGCTTAAAGAAGGCAGCCTGGTTCTTCCTCGAAGAGAACGCGGACGAGCCCTTCCTGGTACACAACGTCGATGTGCTCAGCGCAATCGACCTGGCGCGCATGGTCGAGTCGCATCGCCAAAGCGGTGCGCTGGCCACGCTGGCCGTGCAGCAGCGGACAAGTTCGCGCTCTCTATTGTTCGACGCAGGGCTCCAGCTTTGCGGCCGACAATCCAGCGGCCAGCCGGCGGAAATCGCGCGCCCGGTTGCGGAGCCGCAGCCATTCGCCTTTTGCGGAATTCACGTGATTTCGCCGCGGCTTTTTCAGCTCATGAGCGAACCAGGCGTGTTTTCGATTATCACCAGCTATCTGCGGCTGGCGAGCGAGGGCGAGAAGATCGCCGGCTTCCGCGCCGACGAGTACTACTGGCGCGACGTCGGAACCGCAGATGCCTTGCAACAGGCGGCGCAGCAAGGCGTGCGCTGGGATGCTGGCGCAACCGCACCGTCCGGCAACGCAACTTCAAGCGACAAATAAAAAAGAGGGCAACTGGTTGGTTGCCCTCCGGTGAAGCGTTTGCTGCGAGGCTTACGGCTCGGGAACTACGTCGCCTTCCACGCTCTGCACGTTGGCGCCGCCCACGGACACGCGACCGTCGGTCCAGGTCACATAAGCGTTGCTGTTCAGAGCGGTCGAGTAGTCATAGTCGCCCGCGTAGCAAGGCTGAACCAGACCGTTGTTCTGCGTCGGTTGAGGAATGATCTGATCGCTGACCGCGAAGTTCGCTCCCCAGGTGTTGCCGTTGTCGTGCGACTGGACACCAAACCGCTGATAGCTGCAACCGGCGTCGGTCGCAACGTTGCAGGCCGTCGAGGCCTGGCGGCGGTCGTACCACGAGACCGTCACATCCTGCGGCTGGTTGAAGTTGCCGGGGCTGTAGTTGACCGACAGCGAGGGCATCCAGTGGCTCTGGAACTGGTTGGTCTCCGGATCGTTCAGCAGAACCGGGGCTGACCAGGTCGTGCCGTTATCGGTGGAACGCTGGTAGAAGATGTCGCCGGTTGAAAGCGAACCCTTCGCGGCGTAGGCATAGTGAACCACCTGGTTAGGACCAACGCCAGGCTCGCCCCAGCCCATGTGCCGCCAAATCGGGTTGATTTTGGCGAAGTAGCTGTTGGAGGGGCAGACACCATCGCCCACAGCGGCGAACGTCGGGCCCATGGTGATGTTGGTGAACGTCGTGCCGCCATCGGTGGAGCGCATCATGTGGTTCTGACGGGTGGAGAGACCGCCTCCCATTTCATCCATCGCAGCCACGAACACCGTGCTGGTGAAGATGCTGGGCGGCGCGGGCGCCGGAGGCGTGCCGGTAACCTGGACGTCGCGGATGAAGCTGCTCGACAGAGCTACCGGAGTGCTCCAGGTGTTGCCGTCATCGGAGTGGGTGACGAACAGGGCGCCGCCACCAACGTTGAAGTTGTTGAACGAGATGTACATGCGGCCGTATCGAGAGCTGAACGGATTGTTGTCCACCCACATCGACTCGCGATCGTCGCTCGAGTTGTTGTGCGGGCAGGTCACGGCCGTCCAGGTGATACCGTCCGGCGAGCTCCACAGGGCGATACCCTGGCCGCCGCAGCCGCCTGACAGGTCGCCGGCAAACCACTTATCCAGCTTCTTGTTGAAGACCACGATGGGATCGCCGAAGTTGGCGCCGTGACCTGAGCACAGCGACTCTTCCTCGGTGAAGGTGTTGCCGCCATCGGTGGAATAGGCAATTCCCGAGTAGCAGTTGGAGCTGCCGTAGTTGGCGTTGAAGTTGGTCACTACGGTGGTGTCACCCGGCCGCAGGCTGGGCCACACCATGCTCTCGCTGCGGGTGCAGGAGCCGTTCGAGGTGCAGCTCTTGTTACTGATAAGGACGTTGGGAGGCACCACGGGGGCGTCCTCCACGCCGCTACGCGCGCCTTCTGGCCTGGGAATCACACCGCATTCCATCAGCGCCTCACCGACACGCATGTTCTCCTGCTGCAGAGCATGGATTGCCGCCAGTTGCGAACAGTCGATGCCAACAGAGGTCATCTGGGCTTGAGCGAACTCTGGCGATAGAACGCAATACGCCAGTAACAGTACCGGCAGCGCGCCATACCAAAGTGTTTTATTGCCGTGCCTCATTTCCGTTTCTCCTCTCTCCGTACTTCACTTGCTCGAAATAGCCCGAGTTTTTTAGTCTCGGTCTGCGAATTTCGGCATCTCTGGTTTCGAAACAAAGTACGTCTCGTCCATCCAGACACCGTTCTGTTTTTTCAGGCTTTCCAACTGCTCTCGCAGCTTCTGTGATTGCAGTTTCTTGGCGATTTGCGGTGTGACATTTTTCAGCTCGAGGCGGCCCTTCTTGACGACATGAAAGAAGGCATAGGCGCCGGGGCCGCTGTTGAATTCCTTCCAGCCACCCTCGTTCAGGGCGAAGACCGCATCGTTCATCTGGGCGGGCAAATCGCCGCGCTGGAAGGTCAGCGGTTCCTTGTCGGCCATCACATCGTCGACGCCGTGCGGCGTCTGGCTGATTGGCTTGTCGACATCGCCACCCGAGGCGTACGCCTGTTGGATCTCCTCGGCCAGCTTCTGCGCCTGCGGCGGCGTCAAGGTGCGCTTGTCGGTCGCCTTATCGCCCGACCAGATGAAGATCCTGCGGATGGTAACGGTGTCGTAGTCGGCGAGATGCGTGTTGTAGTAGGCGCTGACCTCTTCCGGCGTGGGCGAAGTTGACTCTTTCAGCTTGGCGAACTCGGCGTTGGACAGGATCTGCATGCGGTCGATGGCCAACTGGCGAACCACCTCCGGCGAGGTGTCCAGATGATTGGCCGCCGCCATTTGCGAGAGCATGAGCATCGAGGCGTAGTTCTCGCCCAGCTTCTTGCGGCCCAGCTCCGGCGGGCCCTGTTGCGCTTCCAGGTCGGCGAGGTATTGCTCGAAGGTCGCCTGGGTAATCTGCAAATCGCCAACCTTAAGTACAACGTGCTGGCTGGCAGAGGAGGCATCGGTCTTCGAGGCGGTGTTGGCAGCTTCGGCGCTCCCGGAGCCAGGTTGGGCCTGGGCTTGGGCGCCGGCGGCGAGAAGGATGGCGAAAACGAGGTTAAGACAGAAGAGGAGACGAACTCGAAGCAGGTCCCGGAACAAAATCATTCAACCCTTTCACTGTGCAACGTGGGAACGCAAAGGCCGCTGGGCGCGCAAAGTTCCACGCACGGAGCACCCATTCCCATTCAAATTAACTAGAGGTAACGGACGGCAGATTGCTTAACAAACGCCCACACGACAGCAAGTTGATGCTGCGGAAACTAGGAGCGATAGTAGACGAGTCTCTGTTCTCCGGCAACATAAATCTATAGTCCAATTGTAAAAATGTGGCAGAACGAAGGCCGTAGTGATCTGCCGCGGGTTAAGCAATCCTTAGTACTCCACGCCCGCCTGGCAGGCGTCTTCTGCCATGAGCAGCCCCCGCCTTACGAGGCCTGACACCTCGCCGTTTCAATGCGGCGTTACGAATTACTGTCTACCTGTGAAAATTTGAGCGAAAGTGCAGAATAAAGACAACTTGCTAGCAACACGCCCGAGCCGCTGGTCATCTACCCACACGTAAGTTACTGCTGAATTAAGGGGCTGTTATGTCTCGGCGGTTTGTTCTAGCGGTAAGTTTCCTGCTCTCCAGCGTTCTCGTGATCCTCACCACGTCGTGTGGCGGCGGCAGCAGCAATGGGAATACCGGCGGGGCTGTCTCAATAGCGATCTCGCCCACCACTGCGACCGTGCCCGCTAACGGTACCCAGCAGTTTCAGGCGACAGTCACTGGCTCCAGCAACACTGCGGTCCAGTGGCAGGTGAATGGTGTCACCGGAGGCAACGCAGCCAGCGGCACCATCTCGAACTCGGGCTTGTTCACCGCCCCGTCTACCGGCGTCGCGCTGCAGGTCACCGTGTCCGCCGTGGCCAGCGCCGACTCGACCAAGGTAGCCAACGCCGCCGTGACGGTGAACGCATTGCCCTCTGGTTCGGTCACCATCTCTCCCACCAGCGCAACGGTCGGCGCGGGCGGTACGCAGCAGTTCACCGCAACCATTGTGGGAGGCTCCGACCAGCGTGTGAGCTGGTCTGTCGATGGCGTGAGCGGCGGAAATAACCAGGTGGGAACGGTCAGCAGCAGCGGCTTGTACACCGCGCCGGGAAGCGCCGGAAATCACACAGTCACCGCAACCAGCGTGGCCGATACCAGCAAGAGCGCCAGCGCGGCAGTCGGCGTGATCCTGCTCACCGTTTCCCCGCACAGCGCATCCCTGGCGCCTTTGGGGACGCAGCAGTTCACCGCCACAGTGCAGGGCACGAACAACACCGGCGTCACCTGGTCGGTGGACGGCGTGGCCGGCGGCAACAGTACTGTCGGGACCATCAGCAGCAGCGGGCTCTACACCGCGCCCAACACGCTTGGCGTGCACACCGTGATGGCGACCAGCTCCGCCTTGCCCAGCTACACCGTTAACGCTTCGGTCGCGGTGACGGAAGCGCCCCCAGGCACGGTTTCCGTGCTCACCTATCGCAACGACGATGCGCGCGATGGCGCCAACCTCAACGAGACCATCCTGAACCCGTCCAATGTCAACTCGGGGCAGTTCGGTAAGCTGCTCGCGCTTCCTGTCGATGGACAGGTCTACGCCCAGCCGCTCTACCTTCCGAACCTGACGATCAATGGCGTGCAGCACAACGTGGTCTTCGTGGCCACCGAAAACGACACGGTGTACGCCTTCGATGCCGATGGCGGCTCGCAAACGCCACTCTGGTCGATGCACCTGGCCACCCCGCTGCAGGTCAACGACGATGAAGGCATCAAGCCCTTGCTGGGCATCACTTCAACTCCAGTCATCGATCCCACCAGCGGGACCATCTACGTGCTGACCGATGGCCTCGAGAGCGGACATAAGAAATACCGTTTGCACGCCCTGAGTGTCTTGGACGGCAGCGAGAAGTTTGGTGGCCCGGCGGTGGTGACCGGGACCGTTCCGGGCAACGGCTGGGACAGCAACAATGGCCAGATCACGCTGGAGACCAGCTGCTATCAGCGCAACGGACTGGCGTTGAATCCCGCCAGCAACGCCATCTACATCAGCTTCGGACATTGCAGCCACGGCTGGGTGCTGGCCTATGACAAAGCCAGCCTGCAGCTGACGAGCATCATCAACGTCACTCCTGACGGCGCCGGTGGCGGCTTGTGGGGAGGCGCGCCCG
Organism: Terriglobales bacterium; assembly: GCA_035651035.1. Taxonomy (GTDB): domain Bacteria; phylum Acidobacteriota; class Terriglobia; order Terriglobales; family Acidobacteriaceae; genus Bog-257. The sequence goes on along the minus strand of DASRGM010000266.1, from coordinate 14,567 downwards.
CCGTCGACGACACTACGGGCGACATCTATCTCATCACCGGAGTCGATTTGGGAGATCCCGCCCCCGACTACAACGACTCAGCCATGCGACTGGGCTCGGACCTGTCGGTGCTCGATTACTTCAAGCCCTCCGACGAGCAGTACCTGCGCGACAACGACGTGGACTTCGGCAGCGGCGGCGTCATCCTCATGCCCGACAATTCCTCGCCCTATCCGCATGAGGTGATCGGCGCCGGCAAGAAAGGCGTCATCACCGTGATGAACCGCGACAACATGGGCGGCTACGGCATGACCGACCACGTGATCCAAGAAGTGCAAACCGGCACCCAGGAAAACGATAACGTCTTTTCCACGCCCAGCTTCTGGAACGGAAGCCTCTACTTCCACAGCTCGCAGGATGTGGTGAAGCAGTATTCCTGGTATCCCGATACCGGGTTGATTTCCACGCACGCGGTATCGCAAGGCAGTACCGTCTTCGGGGGCCACGGAGCCAACACTTCGGTTTCGGCGAGCGGAACCTCGGATGGTATTTTGTGGGAGCTGGACACGAGCAACGCTCGAAATTCTGGCCCTGCAATTCTGCACGCCTACGATGCCACCAACCTGGCACATGAGCTCTACAACAGCTCGCAGGCGGGAGGGCGTGATACCGCCGGCGCTGCCGTGAAGTTCACCGTGCCCACCATCGCCGACGGACACGTATACGTTGGCACGGCGACCGAGCTGGACATCTATGGCTTGTTACCGTAAGCGAGCCATTTACCGGGGAGGGCGCGGGGCGGTTCGCCGGCCTGCGCCCGCTACCCAGGGCGTAGCGGACGGAAGTGGCCAAGACGAGTGGAAGATCGCTCCCGGTTCCAACCGGGACCGATGAGACAGTCACGGCTGGAATCCGCAAGCGTCAGGCAGCGGGATGCATCGGGATAGGTTCGCGGGCAACCGATGTCCCGAGGACGCGGCGCGTGACTCCGGTGGATGCTCCGCCCATTGCCGCCAGCCAACCGAAGAACAGGGCGCAGAAATAACCCCACTCCGTCCCCGCGCTGATGGTGACTGCATGCGCGGTACCGCCGCCCCACAGTTCACCGGTGGCGAAACTGGTCAGAATCACCGCACTCACCGCCGCCAACCCGAACATGATCATGCCGTGAATCAGCCCGTCATGCCGGTTGGCAATCCCGGCCATGCGTCCGGTCTCCAGGCCGGCAACGTACATTGCAATGATGGTGAGGATCACGGTCCAGACCTGAAGGCCAACCGAGCCCCCGCCGGTGTTGGGAAAGATGGCGAGCGCGAGTGCCTCAAACACCGCCCAGATCGCCGCAAAGGTGAAGACCCCTGCCCAGATGGCGCCCCAGCGCGTCCCCGGGCCATAGTACGAAATATTCTGCATTCCTAAACCTCTGTCCGACATAAGCATCAACTCCTGTTCTGTAAGTTCTTGCCCTATCTAGAGGGATGCCGAAATATCGTAGTACGATGTATTTTTTGCCACGGAAGCGGTGCAGAGTGGTACTCTCGCTGCCGTGACTAAACGGCCGAAGCGCCTGGAATTCCGTCATTTGCCGAGCTGCCGGGCTTCGGGTGCTCTGGTTGCGAGTTACGAGCCGGGCTGGATGTCGCTGGCTTTGCCGTTGGTGAAGGTAATGCGCAGGGGATGGCCATTGTCGGGAAAATCAACGACTCTTGGGTTCGAGAGGCCGGTACCTTCGGGCGATCCCGAACCGATGGCGAAGGTCGCCTGGATTTCATTCATCCCAGGTTTCACCTGGTGATCGTCAATGTCTTTCCACACCGTGGCAGGCCAGTGCTTGTAGAGTTCATGCGGGTCCTGGATGAACAGGATCTCGTCGCTGTAGATCTTGTAGTCGCCATTGTCGTCGATCCCGATAGGAAAGGCGTAGCGCTTGCCGTCTTTCTCGAACACCGCCATCACTTGCTTTTGCGTGGCCGATCCGGGAGTGCGATCCACGACGACATCCTTGATGGCCAGCTTCTCCAGCGGTCCCAACGTTCCGGCGGGATGGCTGAAGTCGCTGTGTCCGGAGTAGGCGTAGTAGGCATAGCGATATCCGTCGCGCACCCATACCGGCTGCTTCGTCAACTCCTTCGCGTCCTTCAGGTCTTGAGGATGCAGCTTCTTCGGCGTGACGTAGTAGTCGGGATCGAGCGCCACCTCGGCCTTCTTTTCCGGCGCGAGAGCCGTTTGCCGGTCGCGAAAATAGAAATACAAACGGATGCCCGCAGCCACAATGGCCACGAGCAGCACGAGTTGGATGATCTTTGCGTTCTTCGACATGTCTTGGAAGAATTTGGATGATACGCGGCCAGCTCCGGATTGCCGCCGAGGACGAATAGTGAAATCTTCTTCTCTCTTTCGGTTCAACCCGCCCCGGGGTCACTCCCCTGATTCCGTCCGCTTTCGGTGATTTTTCCGCCCGGCCTGCACCCTATAATCGAAGTGCTCTGGACGAAGACCGTGCCCTTGCTGCGGCGCCCGCGGTTTGCGTGGCGTGGCGGCCGGCGCCACTATGCGCATGGCAGTCCCCTTGTTAGCCAAGGCGGTGAAGCCTGGATTTGCGCCATGTCCAGCCCCGTCCCATCGCGCCTCCGCCCTCCTGACCTCACCCGTTTCGTTGTCTCCGGTTCTTCTCCGGATAGCCTGCTGGCTGGCGCTGATGCTGGCGCTGCAGCCCCTGGCGGCTTCCGCAAGCTCCGCCGAGCGCAAGCAGCAGGCTCGCGAGCAGTTTGAAAAAGCGGAGCAGATGCGCGAGGCGCTCAATGGGCGTCCCGCCGACCAGCGTACCCGCAAAGACTACATGCGCGTGGCCGACGCCTATCGCAAGGTCTACTACGTCGCGCCCGCGTCGAGTAAGGCCGACGCCAGCGTCATTGCCGTCGCCGAGGTGTTGGCCGACATGGGGCGGCAGTTCCAGCCCGGCGACAAGGACCTGCGCGCCGCCATTGGGGAATACGAATTCTTGCGCCGCGAGTATCCCGGCAGCAAGTACCGCTTCCAGGCGCTGTTCACCATCGGGCAAATCTACAAAGAGGATTTGGGCGACGACGAGGCCGCGAAGCTCACCTTCGAGGAGTTCCTGCATCGCTATCCACGGCATCCCCTGGCGCGCGAGGCCCGGCAGGCCATGGCGGAGCTGAATCACCCTGCCGCTCGCACTCCCGTAGTGGAGGCGCACGCGGCCGAAAAACCTCCGGCCGAAAAGCCGCCCGCCGAGAAGCAGCTCGCGAAGAAGCCTTCCGACGAGGTGCGGGTTGATGCTCCGGAAAGCGACGCTGACGATTCGCAGCCGCCCCCGACGCCGAAGAAAAAAGCGCCGCTGGCGCTGGTCACCGGAATCCGGCACTGGTCCACTCCCGACTACACGCGCGTCGCCATCGACGTTGACGCCGACGTCCAGTACGAAGCCGGGCGTGTCCCCGATCCCGATCGCATCTTCTTTGACCTGCCCAACACCAAGCTGGCCTCGGTGCTGGTGGGCAAGAGCTTCGAGGTGCGCGACGGATTCCTGAAGAAGATTCGCGTGGCCCAGTATCAGCCCGGCTACACCCGCGTGGTGCTGGAAGTCGCCGATGTCTCCGACTACTCGGCGTTCCTGCTGCCCAATCCCTACCGCCTCATCATCGACGTTCATGGACGCCAGCCGCAGACGCTGGTGGCACATGCCAATTCTTCGTCCACGGCGGGGAGCGAGCAGGCGTCGGTCACGTCGGTGGAAAAAGAGAATTCCTACCGCACTTTCGAGAAGGCAAACGAAGCCAAAAGCTCCGCGCCCCTTGGACCGAAGAACGCCGTTGCCGGGCAGGGCGCAGCCTCCTCATCGCGAGATTCCACTGTTGCGGGGGATTCGCCGAACACGAATCCGCATAAGGTCGTCGTCGACAATGACGACAGCGACGACGATGCCGGGGCCACCATGCCTGACGACGTTCGCAAGCCGTCCGGTAAGCTTGCCACAGGCGAAACGCCGCGGCCTGCATCGGGCGCCGGCCGCTCCCCTGCCACAGTCGCCAGGAAGAAGCCGTCGTCCGAGGAAACCCTCGCGAGCGCCAACGGCGCCGGTGACCCGCTCTTTACCGAGCGGCGCGACAGCAGTGGTCCGGAGCTCAAAGCCACCGAGGAACCAACCTCCGCGCCCACCGCCATTGCGGTTGCGCCCCGCTCCAAGGATGGCAAGAAGAACGCCCGGAGCACCGCCGGCGCCTCGACCCATGAGGCCGCGCCCACTGCGCTGGGCGACCGCAACCTGACGCGCACGTTGGGACTGAAGATCGGCCGCATCGTCATCGACGCCGGCCACGGCGGACACGATACCGGCACCATCGGCCCGAATGGCCTGATGGAGAAAGACCTCGTGCTCGACGTCGCGCTGCGTCTCGGCCGGCTGCTCGAGACCCGCCTCGGCGCCGACGTGATCTACACCCGCGACGATGACACCTTCATCCCGCTGGAGACGCGCACCGCCGTCGCCAACCAGCACCAGGCCGATCTGTTCATCTCGATCCACGCCAACTCCAGCAGCGATCCCGAGGCGCGCGGCGTGGAAACCTATTACCTGAACTTCACCTCGAACCACGATGCGCTCGAGGTCGCCGCGCGCGAAAACGCCGTCTCGGAGAAGTCGATCTTCCAACTGCAGGACCTGGTGAAGAAGATCACGCTGAAGGAAAAAATCGACGAGTCGCGCGAGCTGGCCACCGACGTCCAGCAGTCGCTCTATGGCGGCCTGGCCACCCGACACTCCACGCTGCGCGACCGCGGGGTGAAAAAAGCGCCGTTCGTGGTGCTGATTGGCGCCAACATGCCCAGCATCCTGGCGGAAATTTCCTTCGTCTCCAATCCCACCGACGAAGCCAAACTGGAGACGCCCGAATACCGGCAGAAGATCGCCGATTCCCTCTACAAAGGCATCGCGAAATACGCCGGCGGGCTCAGCGGGGTGAAGGTGGCGTCGAAGTTCAACAAACAGGCCGGAGAATAAGCTTCTCCCAACGGCTCGCGGACGTCTCAAGCAGCTCGCACCAGAAGGTTGTCATCACGAACGACGCGAGGGAGCTGCTTTGTCGCGACACGGAAGGAGAGCAGATCCCTCGCCTGCGGCTCGTGATGACAATCTTCCACTTGGCGTGGGGTCGCTGTTTGCCGCTCACTCTCGAACCCTGAAGAGAGCGAAGCTTCAAAGGCGAACTGCGGTGCCTAGAAACTTTGCCTCCACCGCAGTAGTCTAAAGCTGTAGCTGTTTGTATTCATTTGCTGCTCCTATGAAGCGTTCTTTTGTTCTGGTCGTCGTCGCCTGCTTATGGCCTGTGGCCTTCTGCCTCGCCGCGCCTCCTGGCCATGAGTGTCCCCCTCACAGCGAATGCGAAACGCTTCTTCCCCATTCCTTCGCAGGCTGGACGCAGACCGGCGCGGTGCAGACCGCGACCGATCCCGCAAAGGCAGACAGCGCCTATCCGGCAGTGCTGAAGGAATACGGCTTCACCAACTCCGAGACGGCCACCTACACTCGCGACGACGGTCGCAAGCTGACCATCAAGGCCGCGCGCTTTGGCGATGCCACCGGAGCCTATGGCGCATTTACCTTCTACCGCCAGCCTGCCATGAAGACGGAGGAGATCGGCACCCAGGCGGCATCGGCCAACAACCGCATTCTCTTCTTCCGCAGCAACGTTCTGGTGGACGCCGCCTTTGATCGGGTAACCGAAATGTCGGCCGCCGAGCTGCGCGAAATGGCTGCCATGCTTCCCTCAGCTCAAGGTTCCGCCGACAATCTTCCCAACTTGTCCGATTACCTGCCCAAGAAGGACGCGGTGGCGAACTCAGCCAAGTATGTTCTCGGGCCGCAAGCGCTGCTGGCATCGCATGCGCCGCTCACGGCCGAGCAGATCGACTTTGGCCATGACGCCGAAGTGCTGTACCAGGATTACACCTCGCACGACGGCGACCTGACGCTCAGCATCATCAACTACCCCACTCCGCAGATTGCCGGCGAGCGGCTGAAGGGCCTGCAAGGCGCGCGGCAGAGCAACGGCATACCGTTGCTGGCGCGGCGCAGCGGTCCGCTCATTGACGTGGTCACGGGCGCCACCGGCAGCAGCGAGGCGCGCGACCTGCTCAACTCCGTCAACTACGAAGCCGAAGTGACGTGGAGCGAGGCGACGTCGGTGACCCCGCGCAACAACATCGGCAATCTCATCCTTGCCGCCTTCGCGCTGATCGGCATCATTCTGCTGATCTCGCTCATCTTTGGAATTTTCTTCGGCGGAATCCGCATCCTGACCAAGCGGTTGTTCCCCGACAAGGTCTTCGACCGGCCCGAACAGGTGGAGATTATTCAGCTCCACCTGGGCGAGCGGAGAGAGCAGTAAGCTGTTGAGAAGATGGGCGTTAGGCAGGAAATTGCGCAAATTGTGCGCTTTTCAGCCAATCCGCTGCGCCTCCTCAAATGTTTTGTAAGTTATTGATAAGACAGCAATTTAAGTCCAAGAAATTGCTTGACACGCCCTTTGTAGAACCCTAGTATTTCTGCAGAAAGTTTTGACGGTCTAGCCTCCGTTGGAACTATTCTCCCTTGAGAAGAGGCCGCCCAGTTGCCGGGTGGCCTTTTCGTTTGTGCACAACGTGTGGGAAAGAAGAAGCTGCTGTGGAAATTGAGAAGCGAATTCACCACGGAAGCACGGAACACACGGAAGTTTTAATTAAATCTTGTCCGACTGCGGCTGATGTGACCGACTCGGCCGTGCCACGGCTGAAGCTGTGCCTGCAAAACGAAAACATATAAGAAATTCCGTGTATTCCGTGCTTCCGTGGTGAACCACCTGCTCCGAACGACGATCACTGGTCCGCGCTGAACCCATACAGTTTCATCGCGTTCTCCCGCATCACCTTGCGTGCGAAGTCGCTGGCCTGCTCGCGAGTGATCTCTCCGTCCTGCATCATGCCGGTGAGCGCGATGGCCAGCGCGGTGCGTCCCGCCGTTGCCGTCTCGTAGCCCGTCTCCTCCCAGTTCACCTGCGGCTCGAAGGGATACAGATCGGTTCCGAACAACACCTTGTCGGGATAGAACTCCAGCATGGCACGAATGCTCTGGGCGATGTGCCGGGTCGAGGTCATCCAGGTCTGCTCGGAGAAGTCGGCGTAAACGTTGGGCTTCATCAGCAGGTAAGGCACGAACGGCTCGAAGCCACCCGAGCCGCCGTGCAGCATGACAAATTTGGTTTTGCGCAGGGTGGGATCGTTGAAGGCCGACTCCAGCAGCATCGGGTTGGCGCCTTCCATGTAGAAGTATCCGCCGCAACCGCCGCCGGTGTGGATGTGCACTGCCAGGCCGAGCCGTCCCGCCTCGCGCGCGATGTAGCGAAAAAGATAATCCTGCAAAGTCTTATAGTCCGCGTCGGAGGGCACGCCGCCCTTCACGTAACGGGCGTAGATCCGCGCGGCCTCCGCCTCTTTCGCCGGGGCGAAATCCAAAGATCGCAGGTACGCTGCCTCATACTTGATGGCCACGGCGCCCTGTTTTTGCTGCAGCTCCAGCATTGGCGTCACGATCTTCGAGGTGTATTGCGCCAGCGTCGGCGGCACGCCATTGCTTTCCAGCTGGTTCATGTAGCGGGCAAACAGCTGCTCTTCCTTGCCGAAGAAGACCTTGCGGTCGGGCGACTGCGCCGCCAGCGAAGAGTTGTTCAACGGAAACAGCAAGGTGTCGTCGAAGGCCACCCAGCGGAAGCGCGGCGGCTGCTGGCCGGGCCCGAGCGCCACACGATTGGCCAGCTCCGTCTGAATGCCTAACTGGTCCAGCACCCAGTTGGGATAGTTATCGCCCTCGCGCTGCTTCACCTGCTCTTTGGCGGCCAGCAACTCCTGAACGTGCTCCGGCGTGAAGTCGTCGTACTTGTAGCCAAACATCTTCTTCCACGCCTGAATGTAGACGGGATTGTCTTCGCGGAAGAACCACCCGGCCTCGGTGGGCTCCAGCGGATCGCAGGGCAGCGCGTCGTAATCCTCGTCGGGCTCGCCGTGCGGACCGCTCAGCGCCGGGGGATGGGCGTGATTATCGATCGCTTTGATTCCGTTGATTTCGTTCAGCAGCCCGGGATCCGCGGCCCCCGACGAGTTCCGCTGTTCGACTTGCTGGGATGGAGCATCGGACGCGAGTTGCTGGGCAGTTACCGGCGCCGCAAAGGCGAGCGCGAGAATAAAGGCTTTCAGGAGAGTTCCGCGTATCATTGTGATACATCAATATCTCGTGACACCAACGACTCGGCAAGAAAAAACCGTGGGGGCCGAAGGCTTGCAATCAGCCCTTGTCTTTCGTAACGCGCTAATGAGGCGCGACGCGGTAAGTGCGCGCGCGCAGGACCGGCTATGAGAAGTCAGCTCACGGCTTCGGTTCCGAATCCGGGCGGCATCTCGCGCATTCGCGAGGGGAAGTCCCGCTCCGGCGGCGCCGGCCCTTCTCCCGGCGACAAACGGCAGAGCGAGATCTTCAAGGCGCTGCCGGAGATCTGGCAGCTCATTCGCCCGCGCCGCGGCTTGCTCGCGCTGGGCATGGGCTTAATGGTGATCAACCGCGTCTCCGGGTTGGTGCTGCCCGCCTCCACCAAGTACCTGGTCGACGACGTCATCGCCAAGCGCCACTTCAAGCTGCTGTATCCGCTGGTGGGCATCGTGCTGGCGGCGACGGTCGTCCAGGGCCTCACCTCCTTCGCCCTAACGCAAACTCTCTCCAAGGCGGCGCAGAAACTCATCGCCGAGCTTCGCCGCCGGGTGCAGGAACACGTCGGCCGCCTCTCGGTCTCCTACTACGACTCGAACAAGACCGGCATGCTGGTCTCACGCATCATGAGCGACGTGGAAGGCGTGCGCAACCTGATCGGAACGGGGCTGGTCGACTTCGTGGGCGGACTGTTGACCGCGGTCATCGCCTTTGCCGTGCTCATCCGTATCAGCCCGGTGATGACCGGCATCGCCTTCGGCTTCCTGCTCGTCTTCAGCATCGCCCTGCGCAAGGCCTTCCGCATCATTCGCCCAATTTTTCGCGAGCGGGCGAAGATCAACGCCGAGGTCACAGGCCGGCTGACCGAATCGCTCGGCGGGGTGCGCGTTGTGAAGGGCTACCACGCCGAGGCGCGCGAGCACGATGTCTTCAGCTCCGGCGTCGAGCGCCTGCTGCAGAACGTTTTCAAGACCCTGACCGCGACCTCGGTCATGAGCCTTTCGTCGTCGATGCTGATGGGCATGATCGGCGCCATCGTCATGTTTATGGGCACGCGGCAGATCCTGGCCGGCAAACTGACGCTGGGCGGCTTCTTCACCTACACCATGTTCCTGGGCTATCTGGTCGCGCCACTGTTCCAGGTGGTCAGTATCGGCACGCAGATCACCGAAGCCATTGCCGGCCTGGAGCGCACGCGGGAAGTGCTGGACGAGACGCCGGAAAACGAAGACGCCGAGCGCACGGTCGCACTGGGGCCGGTGCGCGGCAATGTGGCCTTTCACGATGTTACCTTCGCCTACGAGCAGGACAAGACCGTGCTGCACGACATTTCGTTCGGCGCGTGGCCCGGCTCGGTAACGGCGCTGGTCGGCTCTTCAGGCTCGGGCAAGTCGACGATCATCGGGCTGATTGCGGCCTTTCATAAACCGAACCAGGGCACGGTGCTGGTCGATGGCGTCGATTTGGCGACCGTGCGGCTGGAGTCGTACCGCACGCAGCTCGGCATGGTGCTGCAGGATTCGTTCCTCTTCGACGGCTCCATTCGCGAGAACGTCGGGTTCTCCAAGCCGGATGCGACGGAGGAAGAGATCCTGCGCGCCTGCCGCATCGCGCGTGTCGATGAGTTTGCCGAAAAATACGAGCAGAAGTACGACACCATCATCGGCGAGCGCGGCGTGAAGCTTTCAGGCGGGCAGCGGCAGCGCGTCTCGATTGCGCGCGCCATCCTGGCCAACCCGCGCATCCTGATTCTCGACGAGGCGACCTCCTCGCTCGATTCCGAGTCGGAGCAGATGATTCAGCAGGGACTCGCCTACCTGATGCAGGGCCGCACGACGTTCGTCATCGCGCACCGGCTCTCGACCATCCGCCGCGCCGACCAGATTCTGGTGGTCGAGGCCGGACGCATCGTCGAGCGCGGCACCCATCAGGAGCTGTTCGATCTCGGCGGCCGCTACTATGAGCTGTATACCAAGCAGCACGGCATCGAGCAGAACCTGTTCCTCGCGCCCGGCGAGGGCGACACGATACTGGAGCCGGAAAGCGCTTTGACGAACGGTGCGGGCGCAGCCGATCCGGATCCGACTACGCTGCTGCGTTGACGGATATGCCCAGGTTTGCCCATGCGTTGGGCCAATCGGCTGCCACATGAACTGGCCCAGGTTAGCGTCCGATTGACGGACGCGAACCTGGGGCACCCGTCTAAGAAATAAATTCAGCGAAGCAATCTAGTGCTGCTGGGTCTGGTCTGGCGGGAAGTTGTTTTGCTGGCCGAAGCCGCTGTTCGTCGGCTGACCGAAGGTGTTACCCGGCTGGCTGGAATTGTTCTGTCCGAAGCCGCCGTTGTTTCCGAACGGACTATTCTGCTGCCCGTTCTGCTGGTTCAACTGGCCTGCCGGCGTTCCGATATTCGTGTTGCCGTAGGTGGTGGGCTGGTATGGCCCGCGGAGCAACACGTTCTGCTGGTCCATCACCGGGTTGTAGATGAACTGCCACTCGTCGTAGGTCTTCTTCTTGTTGTAAATCCGGATGGTCTTCTCTTTGTCGACGCTGGCCACTCCCACAATCGCGCCGCCGCCGAATACCTGGCTGCCGCCGGAGGAGGAGGAATTCTGTCCGGGCGAGCTGAAGGGGCTGCCGGGCTGATTGCTGCCGTTGCCACCCTGCTGATCGGCGCCCGAGCCGGCTTGCTGGTTGTCTCCGGTCGAAGAACTGGTGCTGACGCCGAAGCTGCCCGAGGGCGCGCCCTCAGGGTTGCCGCCCTGATTCGAGTTGCTGTTGAAGCCGCCGACCAGCCCGGGATTCTGCTGCGCTCCCAACTGTTGCTGCTGGAGCGGTGGCGCCTGCGCGCCGAAGCCCTGCGATCCGAAGGTTGAGCCACCAAAGCCGGAGCCGGTCGCCTGCGGCAGCGCGCCTCCGGGCGTAAGCGCGCCTCCCTGCTGCCCCAGCGCCGCCGCCGGAGTGCCCGGCGCAGCCGAGTTCAGCAGCGTCTGAATGTCGCCGTAGTGCAGCAGCTTCCACTTGCCGTCTTTCACCAGCGGATCGGTGTAGCGTTTGCGCAGATATCGGATTTGCCCTTTGTCCAGATCGTCCAGGCTGGAGGGATAGCGGCCATTCTTCTTGTAGAACTTCTTGATGGCGCGGGCGTATTCCGTCCCGCGATGGATCATCTCCTCTTCGCGGTCGCGCTTCATCTGCTGCACCATGTTCGGACCCACAACGTAGGCGAGGGTAATAACCATGAATGCCATCATGAGCATGATGGCCAGCAGCAGATATCCGCCCTCACGCTGGCGGCGCCCAACCCCGCCCTTTCGCTGCCGTGCGGCAACGCTGGGGCACCCGCTCGATATCGCTCTCATCGACTGATGCGGCATCTGGCTATCCCGCTGTGAGAGGCAGCGTCTCCGTGTGGTTGGTCAGCACGTCTTCGACTTCCACCGAGGCCGGGCTCACGCGCACGACCTTGTAACGCCGGTCGACAATGTCGCCCTCCTTCGCCAGGAAGATGTCCTCACCCTTGAGCAGGAAGATCTTCTTGGCGCCGTTCTTGGGGCCGGCGAAACCGTAGAACTTCAGGCCGCTGGGCGGAGGCGGCGCCGGTGGCGGCGGCGTATTGTCCGCCATCGGGCTCTTTACCGGTTCTGGAATTGGCGGAGGCGGCGCCTGCGAGCTGAAGATATTTCTGCCGTTGCCCTTGTAGGTGACATCTTCGCTGGACTTCAGCAGATCGAAGCGCAGCGTCGGATCGAGCGAATGCGCCATCAGCGCATTCTCCTTGTGCGCGTTCTTCGCCGAGGCCGGGCCGGCAGCGCTTCCCGGAGGCGGCACAGCCGCGTTCTGCGAGTCGTTGCCGGAAAACTGGTACGCCAGCAGCCCCGCGGCCACCACCACCAGCACGCCCGCCAGAATCGTCTTCTTCTTATTTTCCGTGCCCAGCTTCATCAGGCGCCTGCCCCTCGCAGGTAGGTTTCCAGCTTCAGCTGCAGGCGGACGTTCCCCTGCTGCTCGCCCAGCGTGATGCCATCGATGAGGAAGAACATCTTGCTGCGCTCCAGCGCGTTGATGAACTTCACCTCCTGCAGATAATCGCCGGAGATCGCAGCCTCCATGGCCAGCTTGTGCAAGCCCTCGACCGGCGTGTCCTTCTCATCGTATTTGACGTTGCTGAGGTGCACCCCGGTTTCGGTCGCGATGGCGCCTAACTCGGAGGCCACCGCCGAATATTCCGACGGAAAGCGCGACCCATAGAAGCCCGCAATGTCTTCGGAGGCCTGCTTGAGCTTCTGGTCCATGCCGCGCGTGGGCAGCACCTCCTGCTGCTTAAGCACCAGTTGGTGGCGCAAGTCGCGGAGCTCGCGCTGGCGCGCGGCGCGCGAGCGTCCCGCCGGCGCGAACAGATAGCCCACGCACGCCAGGTCAAGAACGATCAGGGCGATAACGACGGGCATCAGCTTTTTGCGGTTTTCGCGAATGCTGGCCATCAGCGCTCCTTCATCCGGCCCGGCGCGCCAACCGGACGGTTCTGCGCGGCGTTGACGTTGTTGCCTGCGGCCGGCGATGGCGTCTTACGAGCGCCGGAAGCGGACGGCTGGGTGGCAGCAGTCTTTGCACCGGCGTTGCCCTGACTTTCGGCGGCGTCGTCATTCGCCGTGCCCGGCACATAAACCGCGGCAATATCGAACTGGATGTTGCCGCCACCGGCGGCCTGGTCGCCACCGCCGGTAGTCACCGTCTCCGCCACAATCTGCGCCTGCCGCAGATGGCTGGATTTTTCCATATGGCGCACCATCTCCACCGCGCGGTCGCGCGAGTCGGTCGCCACAATCACATGCAGCACCAGATCGTTGGTCTTGGTGTATTCCGGCTTCATCGAAACTACGTGCAGACCCGCGGGCACAATCTTCTCCATCTCGGTAAAAATGCGCGTCCACGACAGCGACTTGCGCGCGAAGAGCTGGTTCAGAAAGTCCGACTGGTCGGCGATGGCCCGGTTGGCCGGCTTGTTCAGGATGACGCTGGCCTGCGTCTCCTCCTGGCCCAGGCTGCGAATCTGGCTTTGCACCTGCGCGAGCTCGCGATTGATGCCGCGCGTGTGCTGCCGCTGATAGACAATGTAGCCCACCAACAGCGCGGCAACCAGCCCCAGCGCGGCGATCACGATCGTGACCTGCCGGCGATAGGCCTGCGCTGCCTCGTAGGGCTGGCTTGCGAGATTGATATTGAGACGCATCAGGCTGCCAGCGCCCCCATGACTCCTGCCAGAAACTCGCGGTTCGCTCCTGCCGGAACGGTCGCCGACGCCGCCGCGGCGATCAGCCCCTCCACCCGGATGTTGGTATCGCTCAACGCCTGCTGCAGTCCCTCAACCGACTCCACGCCGGTAACCAGCATGCGGTCGACTCCGACTCCGTAGCGGTCTTCAAAGTACACCAGCGAAGTGTTCACGTCGTCCACCAGCGATTCGCCGCTTACGGTGTTGCCGCCATTCTCCAGCGCACGATACAGCAGAAGCTGGTCCTGGTCGACGATGGCAAAAGTCGTGGTGCCGCGCTCCACCTTGATCACCATGGTCGGACGCGAGGCGTCCACCAACCCCAGCACCGCCAGCATGGACGGCAGCACCGCGCCGGGATTGAAGCCGGCGTCGCGCACCAGCGACTCGTACTCCTCCAGAACGGCAAGCGGGGTGACCGCCGCCACCACCCGTACCACGTTCCCGGTGCCTTGACGCTCAAACGAGATTGACGAATGGTCGACGTCGAAGGGCAGCGACTTCTTCAGGCGAATGCGGACCACTGCTTCAGCGTCGGGCTGCTTTTCGGGAAAGGTCTCGAAATCCAGCAGCATCACCCGCGTGCTGGCATCGGGAATGACCACGCAGATATCGCGCCAGCGTCCGGCAACAGCAGCGAGCGTATCGCGCAGCGCCGGCGCCAGCTTTGCGCGATCGCCAAAGTTGGCCTGCTGCAGCCCGGGCGTCAACAACCCGGGCGGGAGCGTCGCCGTCGTCGCAGCTTCCAGGGCGGCACCATTGTCGGCAGCACGCCCGGCAACAACGCGGTCGGCACTGATTTCGCATGCCACGCGCGGACGGGAGATCGGAGATGAATTGGCCATTAGCAATTAGCAACTAGCAACTAGCTGGTACACGGCAACTGTACAGCCGAAGAAAATCCCGCACCAGTTGCCGGTCGCTAGTCGCCGATTGCTTCCTTACCTCGTCGTCTCAATAAACGTGACCTTGTTGATCTCTTTCAGCGTCGTCAGGCCACGCCTGACTCTATCAAGCGCCGACTCGCGAAGGAAGTGCATGCCTTCTTCCTTGGCGGTG
>DASRGM010000265.1:0-8100 GCA_035651035.1 Terriglobales bacterium | reverse complement strand
GAGGGCTCGGAGCGCAGCAAGGTGGCCGAGGCGACGTGCTGGATGCTGCTGCGGCGATACGGCGTGGTCTTTCGCGAGGTGCTGGCGCGCGAGTCGAATCTGCCCAAGTGGCGCGAGCTGCTGATCGCCTTTCGCCGGCTGGAAGATCGCGGAGAGGTGCGCGGCGGGCGCTTCATCAATGGCTTCCTCGGCGAGCAGTTCGCGCTGCCCGAAGCCGTCGAATCGCTGCGCGCCATGCGCAATCTTCCCGCCGGCGGCGAGATCATCACCGTGGCGGCGTCCGATCCCTTGAACCTGGTCGGCTATATCGTTCCCGGCGAGCGTGTGCCGGCGATCTCCGGCAGGCACGTCAGCTTCCGCGATGGCGTTGCTCTGGGAAGCGATGACAGGCCGCCCACTCAAGCAAACGAAGCTTGGGTCGCGCACCCGGACACCGCCGCTTCCAGCGAGGCGGCAGCGCGATAATCGATTACTGCAGTCGCACGCTCTTCAGCATTGAGTCGAAGGCCGGGCTGAACTTGTCCCACTGCGATTCCGGCGCCACGAACACCATGTAGACCACTGACCCGTCGGAGCGCTGCGCCGTGACCAGCCAGTCGCGCTCTTTCTGCGACTGCCCGTCCGCATCGGGAAAGGGCGAGGTGGATTGCATCTTCACCGAGAGCCCTTTCGCGCCGCCCACGCTTATGGGCTGTGCACTGCCCACCGGCTGCAGATCGTCTCCGCCGCTTTGCAGTGCGCTCACCAGGTTGCTGGTGACCTGGTCGAGCGGCTGATCCGGCTGCGCCTTCAGCGCGTCGATGATCACGCCGTAGCCGACATTGTTGCCGGCTACGCCGGCAGAAGGTGCGATGCGAATGCTCTCGCCGGTTTGCCGCGGCATCGTCAGCTGCCAGTTGTCGGGTCGCGCGATGTTCACGAATCCCAGGTCGCTGCTCACCATATGCTGATTCGGCAGCACGTTGGAGAGCGCGATCGGTGCGGGCGCCGACTCGGAGGCGGGCACTACCGCTCCTCCATTCGGACCGAAGACAGCGCCGTTCTGGCGGTTCAGCCGCGCCCACTGGCCGTTCTTCGCCCCGGCCGAAATCTGCTCGGCCGTGTAGACCTTGATCGCCGACGCCTGCTGGTGCGCCTGCTGGAACGCCGGGCTCGACGTCACGTACGTTTTCGGCGGCCAGTTGGCGATCTCCTGCTGGATGGCCTGCTCGCGGTTGCCGGGATTGGGATGATCGCTTAGGAACTGCGGGCCCGCGCCGCCTTCCGACGCGAGCAGCTTGAAGAAGTCGGCCATGGCCCGCGGGTTATAGCCCGCCTTGTACATGATGATCGCGCCCACAGCGTCGGCCTGCGCCTCGTCTTCGCGCGAGTACTTCAGGATGATGCCCTGCGCGCCGAAATTAATGCCGGCCTGCGCCAGCGATCCGATCACGCCCCCGGCGGCCGCGCCCAGGATCGCCCCGGCAATGCCGGCCAGCGCCGCCGTGGTCTGGGTCTTGCCGGCCTGCTTGGCCGAGTGCTGCATGTAGACGTGCGACATCTCGTGCGCCATCACCCCCGCCAGCTGCCCTTCGTTCTGTGCAGCCGCAATCGTGCCCACGTTGACGAAGACCTGGCCGCCGGGCAGCGCGAACGCGTTGATCTCCTTTTGCGGGATCACGTGGAACTCGTAAGGCCACGAGTATTGTTTGGGTATGACCGCCTCCAGCTTGGCGCCGAGCTGGCGTATGTATTGCGTCTCCGGACTGTTGTCGGGCAGCACCGGCATCTGCTGGTAGACCTGCGACGCCGCCTTCAGCCCCAGCTGGATCTGCTGGTCGTGGGTGAGCGGCGCTTTGCCGGGGTTGGGCAGCTCCGGGCCGCCGGTGACGCCCACTGCCTGGGAGACGAGCAGGCACAGCGTAGTAAGAAGAGAAAGACCTTTTAGAACAGCACGATTCTTGGTCATGGACTTCTTAGGCTCCCATTGGGCTGGATGCAACGGAACTCCGCCGGGATTTCGGATTCAGACACGGAGCCTGATAATCAACATTTTGCCTGAGAACGGAACGAATTGAAACTTGCTGTGCTCTCGCCGGAGTCCACGGTTTTCTCCGGCGCCACCGGCGCTTCGTAGTACCCTTATGAGACCCAACATCAAGCATGAGAACTGCTGCCCGACTTCCCGCTCTCATCCTTCTGATCTTCGCGTGTACCAACATCAACGCCCAGAAGCCGCAGGTGCTGCCGCCGCCCTCGCCGGAGAAGACCGCTCCTACGACAGCGCAGGTGCCGCAGGCCGCGCAGGTCACGCCGCAACTCACCAGGCAGGACCTCGAATCTTTCTTCGATGGCTTCATCCCGATCCAGTTGCAGCGCGATGACATTGCCGGCGCGGTCGTCGCCGTGGTCAAAGACGGCAATGTGCTCTTCGCGAAAGGCTACGGCTACTCCGACGTCAAGGCGGGCAAGCCGGTGACGGTCGACGCCACGCTGTTTCGTCCCGGCTCCATCTCGAAGACCTTTACCTGGACCGCGGTAATGCAGCTCTACGAGCAGGGTAAGCTCGACCTCGATCGCGACGTGAACGACTATCTCGACTTCAAAATCCCGGCGAGGTTCGGCAAGCCCGTCACCATGAAGGACCTGATGACGCATACGCCGGGCTTCGAGGAGACGCTGCGAGACCTATTCGTGGAGAAGGCCTCCGACATGTCGCCGCTGGCCGAGTACGTGCGCACCCACGAGCCCAAGGAGATCTTTCCGCCGGGAACCACGCCGGCCTATTCCAACTACGGCGCCACACTGGCCGGCTACATTGTGCAGCGCGTTTCCGGTATGCCGTTCGACGACTACATCGAGCGAAACATCTTTCAGCCGCTGGGTATGCAGCACAGCACCTTTCGCCAGCCGCTGCCCGAGGCTCTGAAGCCGCTCATGTCGCAGGGCTACAACCGCGCGTCGCAGCCGCCGAAAGACTTCGAGTTCGTGCAGGCCTGGCCGGCGGGCAGCCTGTCGACCACCGCCGAGGACATGACGCATTACATTCTGGCGCACCTGAACAATGGCGAATACAACGCCGCGCGCATCCTGAAGCCGGAGACGGCGCAGCTGATGCACTCGCGCCTGTTCGGGCTAGCGCCTGAGCTGAACGGCATGGCGTACGGATTCTATGAAGAGTCGCGCAACGGCCATCGCATCATCGGGCACGGCGGCGACTCGCAGTGGTTCCACAGCGACATGCACCTGATGCCCGACGACCACATTGGCTTCTTCATCTCCTACAACAGCCTGGGCAAGCCGGGCTTCTCGGGACGCACCGCCGTCTGGCAGAGCTTCCTGAACCGCTATTTCTCCTACACGCCGCCGGCGGGGCAGAAGGTCGCGAACGCCGCCCAGGATGCGAAGTCCGCGGCGGGAACGTACTGGCTCAGCCGCCGTTCGGAGACCAACGTCGCCGCCGTCACGGGAGCGTTGGATCAATCGAGCGTAACGGTGAACTCCGATGGCACGATCAGCCTCGACCGGAGCAAAGATTTTGCCGGCAATCCCAAGCGCTATGAGGAGATCGCGCCCATGCTCTTCCGCGAGGTGCGCGGGCAGAGCCACCTGCTGTTTACCAAGGACTACGCGGGACGCCGCATTCTGCTCACCGACATTCCGGTCTTCGTCTTCCAGCCGGTGCCGGCGCTGAAGAACCAGAACCTGAATCTCGGCATATTGATCGGCGACGGGGTCATCATGGCGCTGACGCTGCTGTTCTGGCCGATCAATGCTATGCTGCGCTGGCACTACAGCTATCGCGCCGAGCTTACCGCCCGCTATCGCAAGTTGCGCTTCTGGATGCGTGTGGTGTGCCTGGTGGATCTGGCCTTTATGGCGGGATTCGGCCTATGGCTGAGCTCGGTAGATGAGGACATCGCGCTGCTGGGCAGCCGCTTCGACCCCAAGCTGCACGCCATGCAGGCGGTGGGGTTGCTGGGTGTCGTCGGGACGCTGATCGCCATCAACTTCTGCCTGCGCTCATGGCGCACCCAGGGCCTTTGGTTCTGGACGAAGACGTGGAACACGCTGCTGATGCTGGCCTGCCTGGGTTTCACGTTCTTCCTGCTGAACTGGCACGTGCTGAACTTCCGGCTGAATTACTAGAGACGGTCTGGTTCACCACGGAAGCACGGAATACACGGAATTTAAAGAATTTTCAGAAAGCTTCAGAAAATTTGGTAGTGTCAGAAATCTGCGTTGGTGGCCTCGATAGACCAGCCACGCAGGTTTAACTCACATTTCAGAAACTATCGAAAATCCCGTGTATTCCGTGCTTCCGTGGTGAATTGTTCTGTTAGCGCCCAACCACGCCATTCGCCGGCTGCACCAGTTGCTCGGGATTGGCGAAGCTCGCTTGCGCGATGCGGACCTGCTCTTTGAAGTTATCGACCATCTCGGGGCGCAGCCGCACCTCAGTGGGCTTCTTGGCGATCGACATCTGGTCAATCTTGTCCTGCAGGCGCAGGAGTCCGTAGAAAAGATTTTCCGGGCGCGGCGGGCAGCCAATAATGTAGACATCGACGGGCACGATGCGGTCGACGCCCTGCAGCACGGAATATGTATTGAATGGGCCGCCTACCGAGGCGCAGGCGCCCATCGCGATCACCCACTTCGGGTCGGGCATCTGGTCGTAAATGCGCTTCACCACCGGCGCCATCTTGAGTGAGACCGTGCCGGCGACGATCATCAGGTCGCTTTGCCGCGGGCTGGGACGAAAGACCTCCGAGCCAAAGCGCGCGATATCGAAGCGCGACGTCGAGGCCGCGATCATCTCGATGGCGCAGCAGGCCAGGCCGAAGGTCATTGGCCAGATCGCCGACTTCCGCGCCCAATTGAAGACATAGTCGACGGTCGTGACCAGAAAATTCTTTTCGAACTTGTTCTCGATGAAGCCCATGCCGTCCCTCTCTCGCGTGGGGGTGTGAAAGCCCATCTTCGCCGATCGCGATAACACGAGGCTGTGATTCAGATCACATGTGGTTGGGTCGGATCTGGGCAGCCTCAGAGGCTGAAGCAGAGGAAAGACGATTTCTCCGGCGAAAACCGTGTAAACCGTGTATCACTTCGTGCGGCGGCGACGGAAAGAGCGAACTCCCCCAGAGTTCAGGCAACCCGGCTGCATCTAACAATAGGCAGAGTATCCGCTCGCCTCGTGAGGGGCGCTGCGGCCGCGGTCGACGGTTCCAAAGCAAATTGACACCAGCGCATGGGGGCGCTAGGATACGCCCTTGTGCCAAAAGCTGTGAGAGGCTTTGCCGGCCGCCCGTGCGTGGTCTTGATTTGTGTCGTAAGGGCCAGGTGGGTGAGTTCCGGTAAGCCGCACTCTCCGGTTTCTTAAAGACTCCAATGGAACGTGTACCGACCGTCTCGGGTACGGCCAACCTGCTCGACATCCTGGACCGGGTGTTGGACAAAGGTTTGGTGATTGCCGGCGACGTTCGTATTTCGCTGGCCAATGTCGAGCTATTGACCATCCGCATTCGCCTGCTGGTCTGTTCGGTGGACAAGGCGGAAGAAATCGGGCTGAATTGGTGGAAGTTCGATCCGAACCTTACCCACCAGGCTGTTTTGCCCGAATCGACCCGGCGGCAACTGCCGCGTGCCGGTCCGGGGGCGGAGTTGCGACCGGCGCGGATGCCGGCCAAAGCTGCAAAAAAGCGCAAGAAGAGTTGACCGGCGATGTGATTCGTTGGGATTGGTCGGCGCGACCGGGAGAATAGCCAGCTTCCAGCGGCGCTGATTTTGGCTGATTTCGGTCAGGAGGATGTTCAATGGCCGTTGAACGGGTTTCCGGCGGCTCGAGTCTGATCGACGTACTCGACCGGGTACTGGACAAAGGCATCGTGATCGACGCCTGGGTGCGTATCTCTCTCGTGGGTATCGATCTGATCACGGTAGAGGCGCGCGTCGTCGTGGCTTCCATCGACACCTATCTCAAATACGCAGACGCGGTCGGTCTTACCGGCCTGGTCTCGCGTCCACAGCTTGGAGCGGGAGAAGAGGAAGAGGTCACGACCGTCGAAACGACCCGGCGCCCGGTACGCACGCGCCGTACTCCGGCCCGCGCTTAAGGGGACCGCCAGGAGACGTGGCCGTGGCTAGTCCCGAGATGCGCGTGACTTCGCATGTTCCCGAGCCGATGGGCAAAAATCGTCGCTCCGCTCTGCGTTTGCTCGGCATCGAGCGGAGCGAGGAGATTTTGCCCGTCCTGCTGGAGGAAATCGTAGCCCTCGGTCATCCCCGCGCCCTGGTGGCGAAAGTAAACTTCGAAACTTCCGAGATCATCCCCACCGCTTCGCTGAACTGCTCACGCCACTTCGTGCAGCGTTTTCAAAGCTCGCTGTTCGCCGTGGAGACGCCTATCGCCCGGGTGCTGCATAGCCTGGAGCCCGCGCAGTTGCACGTCCGTGGGCGCCGCGGTCCCAGCTTTTACTATTACCCGCTCATATACCGCAACCGCACCGCCTGCTGGGAGGCCGAGCGCGCCCGTTCCGGCAAGTGCGTCGCCGTCGAAAACTTCTACTCGCGTCTGAAGCTGCAGCTGCAGCAGCAGGTCTGCGGCATCTGCGAGATGCGCGCCTACGCCGCCATCGCCGTCATCGAGGTGCGGCGCGGCGCCAGCGATTCCGAGATCGCCGAGCTGCGCGCCCTGCTGGAGCTGGCCAACCGTTATCTCTCCCGCCTGTTCAAGGTGGAGCACTACCAGAACCGCATGGTCGATCTGGAAACGACCATCACTCAGATGCAGACGGTGATGGAGAGCATGACCGATCCCGTCATCCTGACCGACCCGCAACACCGCGTGATCACACAGAATAAGGCGGCAGCCCGCTATTTCCGCTTGCCCGAGGAGGTAAGCGAAGGCCGGGTACGCGCTGTGGAGCTGAACAATCTGCTGTTCTCGGCGGCGCTATCGTCGATGGCGGTTTCGGGCACCGACTCCTCTCGTGACATGACGCTGGTCGACGCTATCGAAGGCGACGAGGTGCTGTTCGAGGCCGTTTCGGCGCCCTCCTTCGCGCCCGACGGCCGCCGCACCGGCATGGTCACGGTACTGCGCGATGTCACCGACCTGCGCCGCGCCGACGAAGAGTTGCGCTCCAACTATGACAAGCTGCGCCAGGCCGAAGAAGTCGTCCGCCAGGACCGCGATCGCCTCAACCTGGTCATCGAAAACGTCGGCGATCCCATCGTGGTGTGCGACCGCGACGCCAAGATAGCACTGCTGGATCCGCTGGCGCACGAACTGCTGGGCTCGCAGCATGGCCGCTCCGCGCTGCATGTACGCAACCAGGCCAAGCTGGATGCCTACATCACCAAGTTCACTTATTCGTTCTCCGACCGGGAAAGCGCTCCCATCCAGCTTACCCATCCCAACACCCTGCAGGAGGTCGAATACGACGCGCGCTCCGGCAAGATTTACGACGAGCGCGGCCTGGTTGCGTACACCGTCACGGTGCTGCGCGATTTGACCGCGGTGCGCCGCCTGGAGCAGCTGAAGCTGGAGCGCCGCATGCTGGAGATGGAGAAGTTCGCCGCCGCCGGACGCCTGGCCGGCACCATCGCCCACGAAGTCAATAACCCGATGGAGGCGATCAAGAACTGCATATTCCTGCTCACCGACCAGATCAAGCCGGAAGCCGCCCCGGTCTACGACATCCTGAAGAGCGAGACGGAGCGTGTGGCGCGCATTGTCCGCCAGATGCTGGGGCTCTACCGCAACACCGACCAGGTCGGCAACTTCGACATCAATGGGGTGGTGGAAGACACTCTGATGCTGTTCTCGCGCCAACTGGAGCGCAGCGGCGTCCGCGTGGAGAAAGAGTTGGGCGACCTGCCGTCCGCCCTGGGCTCGCCGGACCAGATCCGGCAGGTGCTCTCGAACCTGGTGGTGAACGCCAAGGACAGCATGACCGGCGGCGGCGTGCTGCGCGTGCGTACCCGCCTGGTGCGAAAGGACGAGCTGCGGCAATACATCATCGTTTCCGTGGCCGATTCCGGTTGCGGCATTGCCAAGGGCATGGTGAATTCCATGTTCGAGCCTTTCGTCACTACCAAAGGCGAAAGGGGAACGGG
>DASRGM010000264.1:0-38311 GCA_035651035.1 Terriglobales bacterium | reverse complement strand
CCGAATCGCCGGTGACCGATCTGTTTGAAGCAGGCCGTCATCCGTCGGAATCGGAGAAGCAATGGGCCGAGCAGACACTCGCGCCCACGCTGGAGAAGGCGCCGGAGCGCCCCATCGGCGCGCCTACCGGCATTAACGTCGACGAGCACGGCGATGCGCGCTTCAGCACGATCTCGAACTTGCCGATTCGGCGGCTGTATACGCCTGCCGATCTTCCCGAAGACTGGAGCTACGAACCGTACCTGAACTATCCCGGGCAGCCGCCGTTCACGCGTGGCATTCACGCCTCCGGCTATCGCGGCAAGATGTGGACGATGCGCCAGTTCTCGGGCTTTGCCTCTCCCGAAGAGACGAACCAGCGCTACAAATATCTGCTGGCGCATGGCGGCATGGGCCTGTCGGTCGCTTTCGATTTGCCGACTCTAATGGGCTATGACAGCGACCACCCGTTCAGCGAGGGCGAAGTGGGGAAGTGTGGCGTGGCGATCGACTCCCTCGAAGACATGGAGATCCTCTTCGACGGCATCGACCTGGAAAAGACCACGACTTCGATGACCATCAACTCGCCCGCGTCGATTTTGTGGGCGATGTACCTGGTGGTTGCCGAAAAGCAGGGCGCCGACTGGAAGAAAATCTCCGGCACAATCCAGAACGACATCCTGAAGGAATACATCGCGCAGAAGGAATATATCTATCCGCCCGCGCCGTCGATGCGGCTGGTGATCGACACCTTCGAGTTCGGCTCGAAATTCACCCCGAAGTTCAACACGATTTCCATCAGCGGCTACCACATTCGCGAGGCCGGCTCGACTGCGCTGCAGGAGCTGGCGTTCACCATCTACGACGGGGTGGAGTACGTCGAGTGGGCGCGGCGCCGCGGCCTCGATGTCGACGAATTCGGGTCTCGTCTCAGCTTCTTCTTCAACGCGCATAACGATTTCTTCGAGGAGATCGCAAAATACCGCGCGGCACGGAAGATCTGGTATCGGCTGATGAAGGAACGCTTCGGCGCCAAAAACCAGCGCACCTGGCTGATGCGCTTCCACACCCAGACTGCCGGGGTGTCATTGACGGCGCAACAGCCGATGAACAACATTGCGCGCGTCGCCATTCAGGCGCTGGCGGCGGTGCTGGGCGGCACCCAGTCGCTGCACACCGACAGCTATGACGAGGCGCTGGCGCTGCCGACGGAAGAGGCTGTTCGCATCGCGCTGCGCACCCAGCAAATTATTGCCTACGAGTCCGGAGTGGCGAACACGGTCGATCCGCTGGGCGGCTCGTATTTTGTCGAGCGCTTCACGCTGGACATGGAGAACGGCGCTTTCGACTACTTCGACAAGCTCGATGCCATGGGCGGCATGGTCGCGGCCATCGAGAAAGGCTACCCGCAAAAGGAGATCGCCGAGGCCAGCTACCAGTTCCAGCGCGCCAGCGAAGCCAAGGAGAAGGTTACGGTCGGCGCTAATGAGTTCGTCGTCGACGAGCCTTCGCCCAACATTCTTTACATCGGCGAAGAGGTATTGCAGGCACAAAGCAAGAAGCTCAAGGCACTGCGCGAGCGCCGCTCAAACGATGAAGTGCGGCGGCGGCTGGATGCCTTGAAACACGCCGCCGCGCAGCAGCCGACGGCCGGCGAGAATGGGCAAATCTCCCCCGCGAACACCATGCCGTTCATCATCGATGCGGTGAAGGCATACGCGACGGTAGGCGAGATTTGCGACGCTCTGCGCGAGGTCTACGGGACCTACGAAGAGACCGCATTTGCGTAATCTGTAAGCCTCCGGCGCAGATTGCCCCGCCAAGCGCCCGGCGTGCGCAGGTAAAGGTCCCTGCGTGGGGCGGGAACATACGCGCTGCATTCGGTGTCAATACACTCCTGACGACGGTGCGCGCCGGCACGCGGCGCTGTCGCTAAGGCATGCAGTCATGGCGCTTCAGGTTTGTGACGAACCGGTTACACGGTGGCGCATCCGGAACAGCCCCAGACGGCATCCTAAGCTGCGCGATGAGCTGCGCACGTGCTGGGCATCTTGCCTTAGTTAGCGGCGGCTACTTATAATCCCGATTCCTGCAGTTTGTTTCCGATACGCAGTCATGAAACAAAAGTTGCCGATGGAGTTGTGGCGCGTCAGTAGCGGGAAGCGCGCTGGGCCGATCGTAACTTCTCCGAATTGAGGAGCCACAAGAATGAAGAAGTCTCTAGTCACAATGTTGCTGGTGCTTGCCGGTGCAGTGTTGGTGCAGCAATCGGCGGCCGCGCAGGCAGCAGGCCAGCCCGCACAAGCCGGACAAGCGGCGCCAGGCGCCCCGGGACAGCAGAAGAAAGAGATCAAGAACCCGGCCGAATACAACGCCTACGTCAACGCTATCCAGCAACAGAATCCGGCGCAGAAGGCGCAGCTCCTGGAAGCGTTTCTCCAGAGTTACCCCAGCAGCGTGATGAAAGAGGACGCGCTGGAGCTGTTAATGGTGGCCTATGGACAGGCCGGCGACCAGCAGAAATCGCTGGACGCGGCGCAGCGCCTGCTCCAGGCCAATCCCAACAGCATTCGCGCCTTGGCGGTGCTGGCCTACAACTATCGCGCCGCGGCCGCTAGCGGCGGACCGCAGATGCAGGACAACCTGTCCAAGGCCAAGCAATACGGCCAGCAGGGCCTGCAGGCGCTGCAGCAGATGCAGAAACCGGCTGAGATGAGTGACGCGGACTTCACCAAGTTGCACAATGAGACGGGCGCGATCTTCGATGGCGCAGTCGGCTTCGCCGCACTGCAGGCCAAAGACTACGCGACCGCGCAGCAGGACTTTCAGCAGGCAGTATCCTGGGAGTCGCAACCAAATATTGCCGACATTTATCCTCTCGCGACCGCCGACCTGGAGGCCAAGCCGATCAATCCGGCCGGTTTCTGGTTCATCGTGAAGGCCGCAAACCTGGCCGAGGGCGGCACGCAGCAAACCATCCTGGATTACGGCAAGAAGAAGTACATCCGTTATCACGGCTCCGACCAGGGCTGGAACGAGCTGGTGAATGATGCGAAGGCGAATCCCAGCGTGATGCCGCCGGCCGGCTTCACGGTCGCGGCAGCGCCGCCGCCGCCCTCGCCCGCGGAGCAAGCCGCCGACCTGGTGAAGAGCAAGGACCCCACGCAGATGAGTTTTGCCGAGTGGGAGCTGGTGCTCTCCTCCGGCAATCAGCAGGCCGCCGACACGGTCTGGAACGCCATCAAGGGCAAGGCGGTGAAGCTGGGTGCGAACGTCATCAGCGCCACTGCCGGCAACGTGCAGCTGGCGGGAAGCGACGACGATATCGAAGCCAAGAAGGCCGATATCTCGCTCACCATGGCCAAACCCATCCCCTCGCGGCTGTCGCCGCAGGTGGGAAGTTTGATGAATTTCCAGGGCACAATTGAAAACTACACGCCCAATCCGTTCATGATGACCATGAGCGATGGGGTTTTGCTGGACAAGAACGGCAAGCCGGTTTCGACCGGTGCGCCGGTACACCACACCACGCATCGCACGCAGTAGCTCGACTTCATCTTCGTAGACAGGGGAGCGGCATCGGCTGCTCCCTTTTTCCTGCCCAAATGTCACAGTTTGTTGACAACCTCTTCACAATTTCCTGACACTCCCAAGACAACTAAAGCTGATCGCCTTCATTCTGACCGACTGCTTCTCTGGCGGAAGAAGGAGAGGTGGATATGAGCACGACAATCAGCGGGAGAATTCCCTTCGTCAGGCTGTTCGTGGCGACGCTTTGTTTGCTGATGTTCCTGCTGCAGCCGGCAGAGAGTCAGACGATTACCGTGCTTCACAACTTTACCGGAGGACCAGACGGAGCATTCCCAGAAACCGGTCTGGTCATGGATCGCGCGGGCAATATTTATGGGGTCGCAGAGCAATCCAATGATGGCGCGGGAACGGTGTTTAAAGTGGCCCGCCATGGAGCCGGCTGGACGCTGATGACATTGCGAGACTTTACTCCGGGAAGCGATGGCAATTATGACGATGGCGCTTTTCCGAAAAAGCTGGTTTTCGGTCCGGATGGCGCCTTATATGGCGCTGCAACTTTTGGTGGAGGTCTTGGGCATCGTGGCGACCAGCACTCGCTGGCCGGCTGCGGCGTAATCTTCAAGCTAACGCCGCCAGCACAATTCTGTGCAACCGTCCAGTGTCCCTGGACGGAAACCATTCTTTACCGCTTTTCCGGGGGTGACGACGGCGGCTCCCCGTCCGGACCCCTCGTCTTCGATGCTGCCGGCAATCTCTACGGGACGACAATCGTGGGCGGCACCGGAGCCTGTGCCATTTATCCCGGAGTGAATGGCTGTGGCGTCGTTTTCAAGTTAAGCCATTCCAACGGAGACTGGACGGAAAGTGCGCTCTACAGCTTCGCAGATTCCCCGGACGGCTACTGGCCTTCAGGCGGTGTGGTGCTCGACAGCAGCGGCAATCTCTATGGCGTGACTCGTTATGGAGGACTGGCGAACGGATGCTACGGTACGGGTTGCGGCATCGTCTTTGAAATAAGCCCAGTGGGTTCCGGTTGGACCGAGAAAATCCTTTACACCTTCCAGGGCACTAATGATTCCGGAAATCCTGTCGGCGGCCTTGCATTTGATCCGTCCGGGCGCCTCATTGGGACGACTACCGGCATCGGTTACTACCCATACGATAGCGCCACCGTGTTCATGCTCGCACCCTCGGGGGGCAACTGGACCTTCGCCGTGATCTACAGTGACCCTGGCAACTATTTCGGCGGATCCTACGACAACTTGATTGCGGATACGTCTGGCAATCTTTACGCCACGGCTCCGCTCGATGGTAACCAGAGTGGCTATTACGACTATGGCAAGGTATACAAGCTGACGCCTTCAAACGGCGGCTGGACGGAAACCGACCTCTACGTCTTCACCGGCATACAGCAATATGGATTAACTCCCGAAGGCAGCGTCAGTCGTGACACGGACGGCAATCTCTACGGCTCGACCACATATGGGGGGACCGGCACCTGCAACGGCGAGGGCTGTGGCACCCTCTTCGAGCTTGCTTCTCACTAGGGGTCACGCGCTGGTCCTTGTACCGGAGTTATGAATTTTCAACGTTGCTTCGGAATCGCGCTCTAGCAGATTTCTCCCGCTGAGCACTTCCCACTGCTGTCGTTTAAAGTTTCGGCGCGAATGAGCTAAGCGCGATTTGTGGGAGCGCGAAGGGAAGTTAGCGCGCTAGCTTCTTGTCGGAGTGCGCCGTGTGCACGCTGCGCGGCGGACGGCGCGTACCGTTGCGCAGTCCCTTGGCGTCGAGCTTGAGATCAGCAATGGTGCGAGAGAGCGTATTGCGGTGCATGCCCAGCAGGCGGGCCGCCTTGCACTGATTACCGTTGCAATCCTGCAGGACCGTGAGGATAAACTTTTTCTTGAACTCGCATACCCCTTCCGAATAGGTGATACCGCTTCGGAACATCTGCACAACCAGAGCTTCCAGTTGATCTCTCACGACGCCTCTCTCTCGCATAGTTCTTTTGCAGTTCGCAGACTAGTGACTCCTGCTGCCCTCGGAATGTTCCTCATGAGCATGTTGAGGCAGGGTGCGCAACAGCTCCAAACCCGTCCAGAACTTCTGTCGCAGCTCGGCCGGAGCTGCCCAGATGAAGCCGCGGCTCGTCGTCAGCAGTGTGGGCGCGAAACGCGACGACGCCAGCCCCCACTGCGGCGCGAAGGCTGCCAGGGCCAGCACGATGACGGCGCTCATTGCGACACCGCAGATGAAGCCGAACACCGCGCCCAGCGCACGATCGAACCAGCGCAGGCCGATGCCTTTCAGCGCCCAGCGGGCGAGCCGTCCAAGCAGTCCCGCCAGCAGGACAATCAGGATGAAAATGGTAAAGAACCCGGCGACGTCCGCCGTCCACGGGGAGTTGACGTAATGCGCATACCACGAGGCCGCTCGCGGATACTCCCAGGCCGCGATCAGATATCCCGCTACTACGCCTGCAAACGAAAAAAACTCGTAAAAAAATCCTTCCGTGATCGCCTGCAGGGTTGATACCACCACGACGAGCACAATCAACCAGTCCAGAGCTGAAAGGCCCATCATCGGCTTTTCCCTCTATGCCGGCAGGGGATGCCCGGTCAGCTGAGTGTAAGCCTCAACATACTTCTCGCTGGTCTTGGCCGCCACCTCGGGAGGAAGTCCGGGAGCCGGCGGCTGCTTGTTCCAATGGATCGATTCCAGATAGTCCCGCACGTACTGCTTGTCGAAGGACTCCTGCGCGCCGCCGGG
Organism: Terriglobales bacterium; assembly: GCA_035651035.1. GTDB lineage: Bacteria > Acidobacteriota > Terriglobia > Terriglobales > Acidobacteriaceae > Bog-257. The sequence goes on along the minus strand of DASRGM010000264.1, from coordinate 32,032 downwards.
CCGGTACTTGTCCTTGGGCCAGAAGCGCGAGGAGTCGGGGGTGAGCACCTCGTCAGCCAGCACCAGGCCGCGCGCGGTGCGTCCGAACTCGAACTTGGTATCGGCAATGATGATGCCGCGTGTCTCGGCGTAATCGGCTGCGGTTCTGTAGATCTTCAATGTCAGGTCGCGCAGCTGCTCACTCAGCTCGCGGCCGGCGAGCTGGACCATCCGATCGAAGGAGATATTCTCGTCGTGCCCGCTGGCCGCCTTGGTCGCGGGCGTGAAGATCGGCTCCGGCAGCTTGTCGGACTCACGTAGCCCCGCAGGCAAGGGGATGCCGCATACGGTGCCGGTGCTTTTGTACTCCTTCCATCCCGAGCCGGACAGATAGCCGCGCGCCACGCACTCGATGGGCACCATGTCAGCCCGCACCACCAGCATGGAACGACCCCGCAGGTGGCCGGCATAGGCCCGCAGCTCCTCGGGATACTGGTCGACATCGGCGGTGGCCAGGTGGTTGGGCACGATGTCTTTCAGGAAGTCGAACCAGAACAGCGACAGCTGCGTGAGCACCCGTCCTTTCTGGGGAATGCCGGTCGCCAGCACGTAGTCGAAGGCCGAGATGCGGTCGGTGGCTACGAACAGCAGTCGGTCAGCGCCGACCTTGTACAGATCGCGCACCTTTCCGCTGGCGAACAGTTGCAGGTTGGGGAAATCGGTTTGCAGAAGAACTTCGTTGCTGGCAGCTGAACTGGTCACGTTGAATTCGCTCGGAAGATTCAGTGGCGTATTTTAATTTTCGGGAATGGTTTGTCAACGGACTGGCGAAAACAATTTTTCTTCAGTTCGCAAAGTTTTGCACTTGCATCCGCGCCGGCAACCAGCGCCACCCAAAACCTGCATGAATACTGGCTTTCATCCGTGTGCAGCGCGGCAGCGTAGCCGGCCGGCGGAGGTTACCCTGGCGCGGCATCGCTGCCGCCTCGCAAACCCCGGAACCACCTGCGTGTCAAGAGTGATCGAATAAATTTTTTCCTCGGGGCGCTTCCAGAGATCAATCGGCGGAACTGCGATGCACGGCGCGCGCGTCTTCCAGGTACTGCACCTCAGGCGTGCCTTGCACCCCCGCGTCTTTCATGCGCTGGCGCAGGTCGTCGGAGTTCATGAACTTGCGCGCCTCGTCTATTGTGGGCCAGTCGAGCAACACGACGAGGTCGTGTGGATCCTCAACGCTGTGAAACACCTGGCACCCGGCTTCCCCGGCACGTTTGCGATTGGTGAGGTGGGAATCGAACGCTTCCTTCCAACGGCCGTAGTCCGCTACCTTGTGACGTACCATCACATGAACCATGAGAACCTCCGCACAATGTCTATCCTATTCAAGATTACGAAATCCCGCCGGGATTGTGAACTGCCGGACGCACGCATCCCTGTGATTCGTTATTCGGCAGGCGCCTGCAGCACGCCGTGATTGTTTCCCGGTAAGCGTAAGCCGGGGCGTGAATTGCCACTGGCCGAGAGCCGGCCGCCGATTGCTATACTGCTGCAATCATCAGGAGATTCTTGCCCTTGCCTCGCCTTATCGTCCGCTCTTCTGACATTCATGCCGCTGGCTGCTTCACCCTTGACGACATTCCCCACGGCACGCGCGTGCTGGAGTATACGGGCGAGCGTATCAGCAAGGCCGAAGGCGATGTCCGCTATGACGGGCGGCCGTTCACGTATCTGTTCGGCGTCGGCGATGGCGAGATTGTCATCGACGGTCACAGCATGGCGATGTTCGTGAACCACTCCTGCGATCCCAACTGCGAGACCGACGAAGTTAAAGGCAGGATCTACATTTCTAGCGTGCGCGATATAGCGGCGGGCGAAGAGCTGACCTATGATTACTGGCTCTACGACGGCGACGACGATGCGCCTTGCACCTGCGGCAGCAAGCACTGTCGGGGCAGCATGTACTCGCCCGCGGAGCTTAGGAAGCAGCGCCGCGCCGAGGCGCGCAAGAAAAAAGCCGAGATCGCGAGCAAGAAGAAAACGACAACCCCGCTCACCAAGAACACATCGAGCAGAAAGAAGCCCAGCAAAACTGGCAGGTCAGTTTGAAATTAATCTGTTCCCAGCAAGGAACTGCCTTCCGCTCCTACCGGGTCGCCGCTTTTGCCGGCGCCAGGTCCTCGACTTGCACGCCGATGTGCCGCAGGTGATTCAGCATGTGCTCGATGTAATCATCGAAGACGAATTGCAGCGTCAGCGGCTGCGAATCGCCGATCGTGAGCGTCCGCGTCCAGGCCTCCGCCGGCGTCGCCTCGGCGGCGGCCAACAACTGCCGGTTGAGCGCCTGCCACAGCTCGATCAGCAGCTTCCAGTCACGCTGCTGATAGCGCTGCAGCGCTATCCACGCATCGCCGTCGTAATTCGGCATCGCCGGCTTATCCTCAAGCTGCGCGCGCACGATGCGCTGGTAATTGTTGGCCGCCGAATCCAGCAGGTGCCCCAGTTCTTCCTTCTTCGACCAGGAATTCGGCGCCGGTTTTTGATCAGCGCGATCGGCTGAAATCGCGAGCAGCCGCTCCGGCAGCCGCTCGATCAGCTCGCGAAGGGCTTGTAAACTGTTCATCCTTCATCCCCCAAATCAATTCTGCTGATCACGGATTATCGCGCAAACTGCGCTTACACGTTCCACAGCTTCGCACCGTATAATCGACAGTTCACTCCATGAGTTATCAGGTCCTCGCCCGCAAGTACCGGCCCCAGAAATTCTCCGACGTGATCGGGCAGGACCACGTGACCCGCACGCTGAAGAACGCTATCGAGCAGAGCCGTATCGCGCACGGCTACATCTTCAGCGGCCATCGCGGAATCGGCAAGACGACCATTGCGCGCATTCTGGCCATGGCGCTGAACTGCCAGTCGCAAGACCACCCGGTGCCGGAGCCCTGCGGCGTGTGCGACTCCTGCCGCGAGATTCGCGCCGGCAATGCTGTCGATGTGATCGAAATCGACGCAGCCACCAACCGCGGTATAGACGAGATCCGCGAACTGCGCGAGGCGGCACGCTACCGGCCGGCGCGCGACCGCTTCAAGATATACATCCTCGACGAAGCCCACCAGATCACCGATGCCGCCTTCAATGCGCTGCTGAAGACGCTGGAAGAGCCGCCTTCGCACATCGTCTTCATGATGGCGACCACGCAGCCGGAGGACATCCCGCAGACCATCCGCTCGCGCTGCCAGCACTTCAGCTTTCATGCGGTGCGCTTCGACGACATCGTGCAGCAACTGCGCGACATCGCGCAAAAGGAAGGCATCGCGGCCGATGACGACGCGCTGGCTATGCTGGCCGAGGTCGGCGATGGCTCCATGCGCGACGCGCTCAGCATCATGGACCAGGCCATCGCCTGCTGCGGCACAACGCTGAGTGCCGATGTGGTGCGCGGGCTGGTGGGCACGGTTTCCACTCAGGTGCTGGAAGATGTAATGGACGCGGTGGCGCGCAACTCCAGCGAGGACGTGTTGCGTACCATCGACCGGCTGCTGGTGGAAGGGCAGAGTCCGCAGCACTTCGCGCGGCAGATGCTGCGCTTCCTGCGCAATGCTCTGGTGGCGAAGGTGGCGGGCAGCGAGTCGCCAGTGTTGCAGATTTCCGCCGACGAGCGCGCCCGCGTAGCGCGCGTCGCGGAGCGTTTCAGCGAAGAAGACCTGTCGCGCTTCATGCAGATCATGCTGCGCACCCATGGCGAGCTTGGCTATCGACAGGAGCAGCGCTTCCATCTAGAGCTTGGGCTGCTGAAGCTGGTGCACGCACAGCGACTGCTGCCGCTGGAGCAGTTGTTGAGCGCTGAAGCGGTGCCAGGCAAGGCGAGCGGGGCGGGACCAGTCGCTCGGGCCGGCAGTGCGTCGGCGCCCTCGAGTTCTGCTGCCAGGCCGCCAACCGTTGCGGTGCCTGTCAGGGAGGCGGAAGCTTCGTCGCGCACTCCGGCGGGCTCGCCATTCACTCGACCGTCGCCGTTTGAGGCGGACCGCAGCCGCAAGGGCGAGCCCAAGGCGGAGTCGCGATGGGAGCGCCCCGACCCATCGCCCGCGAGCACGAGCGCATCCCGGGCCGATATGCCGGCCGAATACGAGGCCAGCGGAGCGAGCGTCGCAACAGCCGTCGCATTGCATGCGGAAGAGCGCCCCGAGCCGCCGAGCGGGGAGCTCAGCATTGACATGCTGCGGGCTGGGGTTCTGTCTGCTCTGGAAGACGGGGGGCAGAACATGCTGGCGCATAATCTTGAAGCCGGCGAGTGGTCGCTGCAAGGAAACGAAATCGCCGTAAGAGTTGCGATGTCGCAGGTGCTGATCGACATAGCGCTGGGTGCGGAACCGAAGCGAATCATCCAGGCGGCACTGGGGAAGCTGTCGGCGAAGCCATTGAAGTTCAAGATGGTGGACGGAGCGGTGGCGGCAGCGGTAAAGCCGGAAGCGACACAGCGTCCGGCGGGCAATGGCGCCGGCGCGCGTTCACGGGCCCTCGCTGATCCCGTCGTGCACCGCATGCAGGAGAAGTTCGGCGCCGAGGTGCGGACAGTCATTGACCACAAAGAGCGGCGGTGAGGGTCGCTTTTCGCTCTTGGCCCTCCGCTTTTCGCCGGAGCGGTATCTGATGGTGCTAACGAAAAGGGAATAGCGAAAGGCGAACGCGAAAATGGGCGGATTCAATTTGCAGGACATGCTGGCGCAGGCGCGGCAGCAAGCCGAGAAGCTGCAGGAGAAGATGCAGCAGATCACCATCGAGGCTTCCTCGGGCGGGGGCAGCGTCACCGTCCGCATGAGCGGACAGAAGCAGCTGCTGAGCATCACGATCGAGCCCGAGGTGGTGAAGTCTGGCGATGTCGAGATGCTGCAGGACCTGGTGGTTGCGGCGGTGAACGAGGCCGCACGCAAAGTAGATGAGGCGCTGAAATCCAGCCTCGGCGGCATGCTCGGCGGCATGGGCCTGCCGGGGTTGTAAAACGTAGTCACCACGGAAGCATGGAGCGCACAAAAGTTGGGATGGTTTTACGGGTTGCCGGATTTGAAGCAGCGCACGTGCTCCGGCCTGGCCTGGTCGATTCAGGTCAAGAGTCCAATTTCACTTAATTCCGTGTATTCCGTGCTTCCGTGGTGAACACGATCCGTGCGAGGAAAAAGACGTGTCCCGCTTTGCCGAGCCGATGGCTCGACTCATTGAAGAGCTGAAGAAGCTGCCCGGGGTGGGCGGCAAGACGGCGCAGCGCTTCGCCTTTCACATCCTGCGCGCCAGCGACGAGGATGCCGATCTGCTGGCGGGCGCCATCCGCGAGGTGAAAGCCAGCCTGCATCTCTGCTCCGTCTGCAACAACATCACCGACGTCGATCCCTGCACCTATTGCGCCAGTGCGACACGCAACCAGCGGCTGGTGTGTGTAGTGGAGGAGCCCACCAACATCGCTGCCATCGAAAAGACGCGCCACTATAACGGCGTCTATCACGTGCTGCACGGGGCGCTGTCGCCGCTACACGGTATTGGGCCGGAGCAGCTGCGCATCGCCAACCTGGCGCGGCGGGTCGAGTCGGGCAGTGTCGATGAGCTGATTCTGGCGACGAATCCGACAATCGAGGGCGAAGCCACTGCGACCTACATTTCGCGGCTGTTCAAGCCATCGGCGGTGAAGGTGACGCGCATCGCCACCGGCGTGCCCGTGGGCAGCGACATCGAGTACGCCGATGAGGTCACGATGCAGAAGGCGATGGAAGGACGAAGGGAGTTGTAGCGATAGCCGGCAATTCCTCACCTTCGGCTGTCAAACAGCATCTATCGATTCCCAATCTTCCGATGGCTTCAACATGCGCGGTCGGTTCGCAAGCTCACTTCTTGTTACCTTTCAGCAAATATCCATTGATCGCATCCTCCCACTCTTTGCCTGCTTTCTCGTCGCCTTTGGCAAAGTGCTGCACGTGCTCGTTGGCTTCGGGAACAAGCGCCGTCCGTTGATAGACAACAGTCACGCCGGTCTTCTGCACGCCCTCACGCGCGAGATGAATGTCGATCAGTGTTGCCATCGCGCCGTTCAGCACATACGCGTACTGAAAGTGGCCGGCGGCGAGATCGAACGCGGTATTCAGCCAGACGGCCTCATGCTCGCCGTGCCTGATCTTGAACACCATGCCCGGCTCATCGTGCGCCGGCTGCGGGTAGAGGAACTGGGGGTCCCATTCCGGCGACCACTTGCGCTCTTCGTCGGCGCCGAACAGAGGTGCGGCTTGTTCAAATGGCGCCTGCACCGTGAACTTGAACTCCGTGCGGGTATGCGCCAGGCCGGCGGTAGCGGTCTCCTGTGCAAGCAGGGAAGTACTGGCGGCAGCGAAAAGCAGCGCGGCCGCGGCGATCAGGTGGGCACCACTCATTTTCGTTTCTCCTTCAATTGATGGCTATCGGCCGCACTCAGGGTGAGGCCATAGATCTCGCGAAGCTTCGCGATTTCTTTCAGCGTCGGTGGCGAGAACGGAGCTTTGCCTTCGAAAGCGTGCAGGACAATGCCCTCGAGCAAATCACCGAGTGTCATGTCCTTCAGCTCAGCCAGCCCCTTAAGGACCTTCAGCAGGCGCTTCTCCATGCGTACGCCGGTCTGCACCCGCTCCACTTCAACCGGTTGCCGTTCGTTGCTCACTGGTATTAATGTACCACAGTACCAATATCACACAAACACAAGCGTATGTCGACGCAGTGCTTGGGGGCGACAAAGCTGTCGCCCACAAACGCTGAATGAAGTTGTCCGGAGAGAGGGGGACGCTCAGCCCTTGAGCTTAGCGAGCAAATCGGCGGGGTGTACGGGCTTTGCCAAGATCTCGAACTCGTGGCCTTGGGCGCGGGCGTTCTCCAGTAGATCGGCAGTCGCGGCCTGGCCGGAGAAAAGAAGGATTTTACAAGCGGGGAGGAAGCCACGAATGTGAATCGCAGCTTCGATGCCGTTCATGTCCTGCATGATGACATCGCTGATGACAAGATCGGGCTGGAGGGAGCGCGCGCTCTCGACAGCGGCGGTCCCGCTGTAGACAGCGGAAGCATCATAGCCATTCAAGTCCAGGATTCTGGCTAGAGTGTCGGCAATAACCTGCTCATCATCGACCACCAAAACTTTGGGTTTTCTACCTGCTTGCATTCACTCGCTCCCTTCGAAGCTAGCGCAGCCGAATTACCGATTATAGCGGAGTGTACGAACCGGAAAATTCTGCCCGGGAACTTACGTGTGAGATGCAGAAATTACGCGATGCGTGGCAGGAACTGCTCGATTTTCACTCTCTGATGGCTTGGCTGGCCGGTTTTGACTATTCGAAGAGCAATTGCGATACCAACCGTTCCGAACTCACGAAGAATTTGCCGGATGTGCGGCCGCTCACAACCGCTCGGTGACTGAAATCACCGCCTCTGCGGTCATGCCATTTGTACAGTGGTTTTGGCGAGAGGGCCTTGCGCCCACGCTTCCAGGCGGCTCCGGCTACGCGCCGGGCCTTAGCCTGAATCATGCGGCCGGCCTGATGGACGGCAGCAAAATGGAAAGGGAGCGCGCAATCATGGCGTACGTCATCACCGATACCTGCACCAAAGACGAACTTTGCGTCGAAGCTTGTCCGACCGACTGTATTCATCCCAAGAAGGACGAGGAAGGCTTCGAAGCGGCGACCCAGCTTTACGTGGACCCCGACGGCTGCATCGACTGCGGCGCATGCGTTCCGGTGTGCCCAACTAATTCCATCTTCGTCGTGGACGAAGTGCCCGCCGATAAACAGGAATTCATTGCGAAGAACGCCGAGCATTACGCCACGGCATAGTTGCGGGCTCCTTTGGAGAGATGGCGCGGCTGAGCTGCGCCTCTCTGCCCTGCCGTCGTTCCAGCTTCGAAGTCAGCGCACGATCAGGTACGCCAATCCGATCGCCACGATGTCCTCGGGAATGGCGATTACGAAGTCTCTCACCTGCAGGCTGTTCACGAGCCAGCGGCGAGCGTAACGCCCTGCATACGCTCCGATCAGCGCCCCGACAATGCCCAGCAGCGCTCCGCCCCAGACGGCTGCGCCGGCTGCTGCGGCCAGGCATGCCCCGCACAAGCCTCCGGTAACAACCCGCACGGCAAGACTCGCAGGCGCGGTGCGCGGCGGAGTTTTGGGCGCGACATCGGCGATCAACTCCAGCACGGCCAGAATGCTCCACACGGCGGCCGCAATAGGAGAGGCCATCCAGGAAAGCGCCGTGCCGCGCAACGGAAGCCATCCCAAGTGCGCGGCCCAGCTGACTACCGCAGGCGTGACCATGGAGCGCAATCCGGCAACGAACCCAATGCACAGGGCCAGCAGAAGAGCATGAGTCACTGTTGTTCTCCATCAACGCCCGAACGGAAGGCGGAGTGAAAATGGAAGTGTTTAAGATACGGTCCGAGGCAGCCGGCCGCAAGTTTTTCATCGAATCGTAATGTGGCGGGCGTGCGGCCGAAGCGCGGCGGCACTCTGTTATACTGCGGCGCGCAATCTTGCGCCGCCGAGTGCGCACGATATGTTATGTTGAAAAATCAAGCAAGACTTGCTCGCCCGGAGGCTCTCACAAATTGGCACGAGACATGGTCCCGCGCCGCATCTTTCTGACGAAAGGTGTGGGCAAACACAAGGAACGGCTTACTTCGTTTGAGTTGGCGCTGCGGGATGCCGGTATCGCGGCGCAAAATCTGGTTCGGGTCTCTTCCATCTTCCCCCCCAACTGCAAGCTCATTCCTCGCAAAGAAGGGTTGCCATACCTGTCACCGGGAGAGGTAACATTTGCGGTGGTCGCGGAAAACTCCACCCGCGAGCCGCATCGCCTGGCCGCGTCCAGCATCGGGCTCGCGATCCCTGCCGACCGCAGCACTTACGGTTACTTGAGCGAGCATCACTCCTTCGGCGAAACGGAAGACGTCGCGGGCGACTACGCGGAGGAGTTGGCTGCCGAGATGCTGGCCACCACGCTGGATGTCGAATTCGATGCCGATAAGTCGTGGGACGAGAAAAAACAGATTTATCGTCTTTCGAACAAGATCGTGCGGACCGCCAATATCACGCAGAGTGCGGTGGGCGACAAGCGCGGGCGATGGACGACAGTGATAGCCGCCGCCATCCTGATCTTCGAGTAATTTCACTTCATGCAATAAGAAAGGCCTGCCGAGCGCGGCAGGCCTTTCGGTCCCACCCTTTTGCGAACGAAAGGATGGGCACCCGCATCAGGCGCAATCTAGTGAGGAGGGGCCGGAGTGTTGGTGTTTCCTCCCGAGGACTTTGCCCATGGAATATCGGTGGCCTGGCGCTCGTAGAGCGGTTTGTTCTGATCGTTAGCGTTGGCTTGCGGCTGCTGCGCGTTTCCGGAAGTCGAATTCGGCGACGTCGGCACGGCGTTGGGATTGGTCGTACTGGGATTATTCACGCCCTGATTGTCTACGCCGCGTCCGGTGGTTTCGCCCTTTTGCGGATTGGTATTGAGCTCGCCCTGTCGCGCGGCTTGCGCATCGTGGTTGGCCTCGCTCTCGGTCATGCCCGAGTTATTCGCCGGGCTGGTGCCCACCTGGGAGTTGGCGCCCGTGGTCGGCGAATTCGGACTGGCGGAGGTCTGGCTGGTCACCGGCGGCGTGGATTGCACCTGCGCCGGAGCTCCGTTCGGTTTCGAATTGTCCTGCGCCGGGGCCGCCTGTTGCTGCAGCATTGCCATCATTTGCGGCGCGGGCCGCTCGTCGGGAGTCGCGCTCGGACTTGCGCTGCCCGACGGAGTCGTGGCATTGCCGGTCGTGTTGCAGGAACTGGCCACCGCCCTCACATTCGAGGCTTGAACGGCGTTCGTCGAATGCGTGCTCGATCCTGCGGCCTGGGTTGAGTCTTCCGTCGAGCGGTCTTCCGAAATCGTCACTTCGACTTCGCGGCCGACCATGGAGCGCAGAGTGGCGTCATCGCCATTCACCGTATATTGCATCCCGTTCCGGTCCGTGACGGTGTAGTTGCCGGTTGAGCCACTCAGACATCCGCGAATTATGTTGGTGCTCCGGCTGGATGACTGCGTCCTGGTTTGGCCGTTCTGCCTCGATGGGCTCGAGGTGGGCGCGTCCTGGGCCAGTGCCATCGCCCCCGCCAACATACTCAAGCCTAACAGCAAGAAAATTCGCTTCATTGTGAGTTCCTCCTGGACCTGTGGAGCGGGTCAGCTCTCCCACTCGCGCCTAGTAGTTGGAATTGAAGCAGGTGGATGAGGTTTTCCGGGGTGAGCACGGTTTTCGTCTTGTGCGTAAGGATAGGAACATGAATCGCAACAGACCTGGCGCAGAGCTTCTGCTATGACTGGGGGAACCTGAGCAGCGGCTTACCTCGGCTACACTGAATCCATGCCGAGTCCGCCTTTTCACTGGCGACAGTTCGATGCCTATCTTTTCGATATCGATGGCACGTTAGCCAATACGACGGGTGGAGTCCATTACAACTCCTTCCATACGGCATTGCGGCAGGTGTACGGCTGCGAGGGAAGCATCGATGCCGTGCCGGTGCACGGTAACACCGACATCGGTATCCTGCGCGCCGCTCTCGAGTATCACGGCCATTTACCCGATAACTTTGAAGCATTATTGCCGCGGGCGCAGGAGATGATGTGCGCCGAGGTCGCCCGCAATGCCGCCGGGCTGCAGGTGGAGCTGTGTCCGGGAATTGTTGAGTTGCTGCAGCTGCTGCGGGCAGAAGGCAAGCTGTTAGGCGTAGTGACCGGGAACCTGGAGCAGATCGGCTGGCGCAAGCTGGAGCGCGGCGGGCTTCGTCCGTTCTTCCAGTTCGGGTCTTTCAGCGACCGATGCGAGAAGCGCGAAGATATCTTTCGCCAGGGGATTGAGTTGGCGCGGCAAATTCGCGGGCCCGAAACCTCGGTTTGCTTCGTGGGCGATACGCCCAGCGACGTGCGCGCCGCCGCGCAACTGAGAGCTCCCGTCATCGCCGTCGCTACAGGAATCTATTCGCACGCAGAGCTGGCGAAGGAGTCGCCCACGTTCTGTATCGCCAGTTGCGCCGAGCTGCTGGGCTCCTGACAACGCGGCGGGCAGTGGCTTACAATTCATCACACATGCGGTTTCTGGCAAGCCTAGTATTGGCGCTCGCTTTGGGAAGTTTGCTGAGCGCGCAACAACCGGTCACGACGCAGCCTGTCGCACCAAGTTCCTCGAATTCTCAAGCCACAGTTCCGCCGGCGCAGCCGGAGACTTCGACTCCGACCGGCAGCACGAGCGGCAGCGATGCCAAGCCCACGACACAGCAGAGCGAAGCAGGCCAAGGCGGAGTGACTCCGCAGAAGACGCTGGCCCCGGGAACAGTAATCTTGCCGAACGTGAGCAAGCGCGAATCCGAAGAGGCCAAGCGCCAGTTCCAGGCGGGCCTGAAGCTGAAGAGTAAAGGAAAGCTCGACGAGGCCTTTGCAAAGTTTTCCAGCGCGGCCGAACTGGATCCGCGACAATACGACTACATTACCGCGCGCGAATTGAGCCGACAAGAACTGGCCTGGCAGGCGCTGCAACGCGGCAACAAGGCGATGCTCGACCATGACGAGGTTGTGGCGATGGCCGATTTTCGCCTGGCATTGCAATACGATCCCACCAACAGTTACGCCCAACAACGGCTGCGCGACTCCCTGCCGGAGCCGCCGCCGGTAGACGAGCAGGCCAGCGTGGTCGAGCAGTCGGCGCCCATCGAGCTCCAGCCCAGCCCGCAACACTACGATTTCCACTTCCGCGGAGACTCGCGCGCTCTCGTGACCCAGGTAATGCAGGCCTACGGCATGACCGCGGAATTCGACGACTCTTTCAAGCAACGGCGGGTGCACTTCGATATTGAAAACGTGAACTGCGCCACCGCCCTGGAAGCCGTAGATGCGGTTACCAACAGCTTCTGGATTCCGCTTTCTTCCAGGCAGGTGTATTTCCTGGCCGACACGGTGGAGAACCGGCGGCAGTTCGAACGGATGTCGTTGCAGACGTTTTATCTGCCGGAGTTGAACGACCAGCAGCTGACGGAAATGACCAACTCGCTGCGCGTGCTGCTCAACCTGCGCTTCATCAGCCTGGATAAAGACAAATCGACGATCAGCATACGCGCCGAGGCCCCGCTGGTGGAGGCTGCCGGCCATCTCATCCGGAGCCTCACCACCGGGCGGCCCGAAGTGCTGCTCGAAATGAGCGTCTACGCGGTGAGCTCGACCTTTGCGCGCTCGCTGGGCACCGCGCTGCCGACGCAGTTCACGCTGTTCAACGTCAGTCCCGCACTGCTGGCGGGGCTGGGCGCAAATGCGCAGAACCTCATCAACCAGCTCATCGCTTCCGGCGGCATCAACCAGGCGAACTCGCAGGCCATCAGCGCACTGCTGGCGCAGTTGCAGAACTCCAACAGCAGCTCCATCCTGTCGCAACCGTTCGTCACCTTCGGCGGCGGCCTGACGCTGTTCGCCCTTACCGGCGGAGGCACAGGCCTCACTCCAACTTTTAGTTTGAATGAGTCGGACATCCGCGACCTGGAGCACGTCACTTTGCGCGCCTCGCACAACGATCCTGCGGTGCTGAAGATCGGCGAGCGTTATCCCATTGTGAATGCAACCTTCGCTCCGATCTTCAACACCCCATCGATTGCGAGCGTAATCGGCAATGGGAGCTTCACCGCGCCCTTTCCCTCGTTCAATTTCGAAGACCTGGGCATCAACCTGAAGGCAACGCCTTGGATTCACGACAATCGGGATGTGACCTTGAAGCTGGAGCTGCAGATCCGCTCGCTTGGCGCACAGACGGTAAACGGGATCCCCATCATCAATAACCGCGAATACACCGGCACGATCACGGTGAAAGACGATGAGTCCAGTGTGGTGACCGGGACGATCGACGTGGACGATACGCGCAGCATCAACGGCTATCCCTTCCTGGGGCAGATCCCCGGCCTTGGCTACGGTGCCACAGTGCACAGCAAAAACGTGATGCAGGACGAACTGCTGGTTGTCATCACACCGCACATCCTGCGCCTGCCGGAGCAAACTTCTTTCGCAGTGGAGCTCCCGCCCGGCCACTAGTCAGCCCGTACGGCCGCCGCACAGAGCGTGCAAGGCGGCGCTTATAATGTTTCCACCTTTGTCTTAGGACGGAGTGGCCGCCTCCGGAAACCTGCCATCCTTCCGGCATGCCCTTGCTGACCTGAGCGATTCCGAGGAGAAAAATGCAGCTCGTAAGAAAGTTCGCTTTCGCTACTCTTATTGTGTTGAGTGCCGCCGTTATCGCCGGCGCGCAATCCTGGCAGCCTTTGACGCATCAACCCAACTTCACCGCCGGCCCCATGCTGCTGCTTACTGACGGTACGGTAATGGTGCAGCATCAGGATATAAACGGAGGACATTCGGAGTGGTACAAGCTCACTCCCGACATCAATGGCAGCTACGTGAACGGCACATGGTCGCAGCTGGCGTCGCTGTCCTCCAACTACGGCCCGGCGTATTTCGCTTCTGCGGTTCTGGCCGACGGACGCATGATTATCGAAGGCGGCGAACAGAATTTTACGCAATATGTGTGGACGAACCTGGGCGCGATTTATGACCCCCTGGCCGATACCTGGACGCCCATGACTCCGCCGGCCGGCTGGAACAATATCGGAGACGCTTCCAGTGTTGTGCTGTTCAATAAGAAGCTGATGCTGGCCAATTGCTGCACCGCGCAGCAGGCGATCCTCGATCCCATGACGCTCACCTGGACGCCGACCGGCACGGGCAAGGCCGACGGCAACGATGAGGAGGGATGGACGCTGCTGCCCAGCGGCAAGGTGCTGACCGTGGATGCGTACACCACCGACTTCAATCCCAACGGCACCAACTCGGAGATTTACGATCCGAACACTGGCGCCTGGTCCAGCGCGGGCAGCACCATCGTCCAGCTCTGGGATTCGCACGGCTCCTACGAAGTAGGACCTGCAGTGCTGCGGCCGGATGGCACGGTTTTCGCGACTGGCGCAAATGGCGCAGGCGCAGGCCACACCTCCATCTACAACATAAGCACGGGCACCTGGACGGCCGGGCCGGATTTTCCCGGCAGCCTGGACATTGCCGACGGTCCTGCGGCTCTGCTGCCCGACGGCAACGTGCTTATGGCCGCCAGCCCGGGAGTGTTTCAACTAGGCGTGGAGTTTTTCGAGTGGGACGGCCATAATCTGCTACCGGTTCCAGCGACGCCGAATTCACCCAACGATTCCTCGTGGTACGGAAACATGCTGATGCTGCCGACCGGACAGATCCTGTATAGCGATCTCAGCAACGATGTCGAAGTCTACAATCCCGCCGGCAATACGCTTCCGGGTCTGGCGCCCTCGGCCATCGTCACCTCTGCGGTCATCGCGCGCGGCAGTTCGTTCCGGCTGAACGGCTTCCGCTTCAACGGAGTGTCGCAAGACAGCGCTTACGGAGACGATGCGCAGAACGCCACCAACTATCCGATCGTGCGCATCACCAACAGCAGCACCGGCCACGTTTTCTACTGCCGCACCCACGATCACAGCACCATGGCCGTGGGCTATCAGGGTCCGACGTTTACCACCGTAGATGTGCCGCTCAATATGGAAACCGGCGGCAGCTATCTGGAAGTCGTGGTCAACGGCATTCCATCGCAGCACTACGCGGTAGGCATTCGCTAAACCGCGCCGCGGCTGGAAATTTCAACAATGCTTCAGGCGCTGGACCTCAGCGCCTGAATTTGTGTCATCGTCATTGTCAGCAAAGGCGCTCGCCAACTTTCCGCCGACCCCCGGCATCTCTTGGGCAGGCCGTCGAGCGGGCGAGCGTACCATTGAGGCGCGGTTCAGCCTATACGCATTTCGAACTCGAAGCTTGGAGGAGATCATGCCGCTGTGGCAGAGTGGAGCGAAATTCGCCGTGCGCCGGATGCCCAAGGTCATCAGCCCGACCACGCACGCCGTGCTGGACTATGTGGTCGTTGCCAGCTTCCTGCTGAAGGGAGCGCGGCTGTGGAAGCGTCACCGGCGCGCTGCAGCGGCCTCGTTGATCTGCGGCGCCGCGTCCGTGGCGAACGCCTTGGCTACCGATTATCCCGGAGGCGTCTTCCGTAAGATCAGTTTTCGCTCCCATGGGCGCAACGATTCTGCCATCGCCGGTTTTACCGCAGCCGCACCGAAGCTGCTGGGCTTTGCCCACGATCGTGAGTCGCGCTTTTTCAACGTGGAGGCGCTGACCGAAACTGTCATTACCGGACTGACCGACTTCGACTATTACGACGAGAAATCGCTGGCGGCGTAGATTCGCCGCGGCGCAGCCTGACTTCCGCTCTTATAGCGCGGCTTGCAACGCGCCCGAGGGTCTACCTTCACCCCGCAAACGCCTTCGCCAGGAAGCGCGAGATGTGCCAGGCGTCCATGTACTTATACGGCGTCTCGCCCAAAGAATAGTGCCCGCATGGCATGGCTTTCACTGTGGTGTCGAGGCCGCGGCGCAGGAACTCGCTGGCCGCCTGCATGGAAAACTCCGGCAGGAAGGTCAGGTCGTAGCGGCCATAGATCATCAGCGACTTCTTCGGCCAGCGTTTGAATTTGTCGAAATAAACAATGGGGCTGATGCACATCCAAACGCGTCGCAGCTCATCCTGCGTGAGCATCGGCTCGATGCCTTTGCGAATGTGCTGCGTGGACTGGCCCGTCCACGCCACGTCGCCAAAGGCCGTGGACGCGTGGTTGAAGACATTGACGGTGACGCGCGGATCGTGTGCGCTGGCCAGGAAGGCGTAGCAGGATCCCAGGCTGGTGCCAACGATGCCTAACCGCGAGTAGCCGCGCTGCTCCAGCCAGTCCAGGCAGCAGCGTATGTCAATGATGCCCTGGCGCGTGGCGTCGATGGTACGTCCCACATTGGCGGAGACGGCATAGTCGGCGCGCGTCAGCCCGGCAGGCCGCCGGATATCGTGATAGGGCATGCTGAGGCGCAGCGCCGCGATTCCCAGCACGTTAAACAGCCGGCATAGCGCGCTCTGGCTGACTCCGTCGGCGTTCCACTGCGGCAGCAGCACCACGGCGCGACGCCCGTGCGCCGGGAACCAGCGCGCATTGACCAGGTTGTTCTCCGGATACGGCGATGCCGCAGGCGAGGTGAAGCGCAGGAACTTCGCCCACTCGTCTTTTGGCAGCTTCTTCGGCGGCGCGCTGCCGGTATGGAACAGTTCCACCTTGCGATGCTCGAGCCGGAAATCCGTCGGAGTGCGATAGGCGAAAAACTGATCGCTGCCGTGAATCACCCGCTCGTTGAGTTCCGCCATGTAGTCGAGCATGGCGATGCGGTCATCCTGGTTGACTGGCTCGGGAGCGGCGCCGGCGCCCGGCCATGCGCGCGTCCAGTCCAGGCCCCATTCGAATGGACGCACAATGCGGTTGTTATCGCGCGAGGTTAGACGCGATTCCCAGTCATGGATCCAGCGACGATAGTGTTCTTGCATCTGCTTTGATCGTATCGCAGCAGGCAGCAATCAGAAGACCTGGTGACAACGAAGTGCGGGGTTGCACAGGTGAAAGGGAAGAAGCGGACGCTGAACGGTACGGCAGGTCGGTTAGAGTTGGTGCCCTTACGCCAGCAACTCTGCTGCCGGGGTGGCGCACGCCAGGGTTGCCATATGCACGCCTCAAATGAGCACGATTTCAAATTAAGCCGCTGCATTGACTCTTCGAGCGCAACAGCGAAGAATATAGGGAAACCGCGAGTTTTCCGATGCGTTTCCAGTATCTGTTGCGAGTAGCATGGTTTTATTGCGTGCTTCTGGCGGCCACCATGGCCGCGCAGAGCGCGGCCCCCGCTTCCGACGCCAATTATCCCGAGCAGGCCTACCTTTCGGCATCGCGCTACGTGAACGCGTACTTCGGCTTCAGCTTCGATCTGCCCCCCGAAGCGCATCTGCATGCCGTGCCCGAGCCGGCATCGCGCGACGGAAGCATTCCGCTGCTGGCGCTGACCGGTCCGGCGCCGGCCGACGCCCAGGTATTTATCGTTGCAATCCCTACGGCCGGCGGCAAAGGCGATGCCAAGCTGCTGATGCGGCAGGCCCTCGACCAGGACCTCTATCGCGGCGTCGAGGAGCTGCGCAGCCTCTCCAAGACCAATCTTTCCGGGCACGAATTCTACTTTTTCGAAACGCGGCGGGGCATTGAACAACACATGCTGATGGCGACCACCGCGGGCGACTACGTGTTGCGCGTCGTCTTGGCCTCGCACGATGAGAAGACCGTGAAACGGCTGGAGAGCGCCTTCCAGCACGCCACATTCTTTGCCCCCGCTGACGCCAGACAATATGTGAGCGCCGAGGCCAAGCCCTATGATGGGCCGTCGATCTCCTCCCATCGTCTGGCTATGTTGGACCGCGATCCCCCGGCCAGGCACATCGATGCCGGCAATATGAGCGGCGACTTCTACGAGAACTCGATGCTCGGCTTCAGTTACCGCATTCCCCAGGGATGGTCGATCGAGAAACAGAGCGCGGTCGAGCCCGCCGTGGAGGAATATCGCATTAAGGAGGACCTGGGGAGGCCCAGCATGGGCGGCGTCGAACGAAAGCTGGTGGACGATTGCAGCCGTACGTTGTTTTCGGCGTGGGCACAGCGTCCTGGCCCCGACGGTCAGGTTTCTTACGACGACTTCGGCGAGGTAACAGTATCGGCGATATCGTTGGGATGTTTCCCCAACATAAGTTTCCCGGCGAATGCCACCGACCGCGATGCGTTCAAGAGCTTTCTGGCGGAGTTCGCCCTGACACACCCCATCGTCGACGATATGCGTGAGGGCAAAATCTTTACCCAGGACGGGATCACTTTTCTCTTCCTGCAGGGCACAGTTGCGTTTCAGGTGCAGGGTGACGAGCTTTCGCGCCGGCTCTCGCTCGGCTTGGCAATCACGCAGCGCCGCGGCTATCTGCTGACGTGGTTCTTCGCCGCGCCTCACGAGGAAGAGTTGCGAGCTTTGACCAATGAGCGCGCCAGCTTCGATCGCGGCGCGGCCGTTACCGCAGTCAATACCTCACAGCCTGGCGGTGGGGTCGCGCTGGAGACCGCTCCCAACAGCTTAGCGTCCACGCCCGCAACCGCGCAGCCACCGTCGCCGACTCCCGCGACGGGTGTGCCCCCGTCGACTACATCGAATCCCGCGGCGAACCAGGCCGGTGAACCGGCGACGCCCGCGGCAGCGAGCGCAAGTCCTCCGGCGAGTTCACCTCCCTCGCTGTTGCGTCCCGGCGAGACCATGGAAAGCCAGCAGGAAAAGGGCGTGCCCATCAAGAAACGATAGGCCAACAAACCCGTGCTCGCCGTGTTGCGATCAGCCTGACGAACGTACGCCTCGTTCATTTCAGAGAAAAGCGACTCGGATTACGGCAGGATGCTTAGACCGCGCTAAGCGGAATTGTCTTACGAAACTAATGCGGGAAACCCATATAGCCGGAGTTGATGCAGCGTCAGACTCGCGAGAGTAACTGTGAACCCAAATGCTTGAGGTGAACAAGTGAAAATTGCCGCAATATTACTGTGCGTGTTTTCTACAGTGTCGATAGCGGTCGCTGGCGTTCCCGCGAGCCGGCACGTCGTGGTCGTAATTGAGGAGAATCATGGCTATAGCCAGGTCATCGGCAACCGCAACATGCCGTACATCAACTCGCTGGCAAACCACTACAGCCTCGCCACGCACTACTACGCCAACACCCATCCCTCCATCGGCAATTACTTCATGATGACAGTGGGAGAGATCGTCACCAACAATGACGGGTACAACGGCACCGTAACCGCGGACAATCTGGTGCGCCACCTGCTTAACGCAGGCAAGACCTGGAAGTCTTATGCTGAGAGCTTGCCGCACGTGGGATACACGGGTGGAGATACCGGCCTGTACATCCGGCATCACAATCCCTTCACCTATCTCTCGGATGTGCACAACAGCGATGTGCAGAAGCAAAACCTGGTGCCATTCACGCACTTCGCCAGTGATCTGAACAACAACAATCTGCCGGATATATCTTTCGTGATCCCAAACCGCGATCACGATGCGCACGACGGCACCTTGCAGCAGGCGGACGCGTGGTTGAGCGACCACATCGCTCCGCTGCTCAGCAATCGCGAGTTTCAGCAGGACGGTATCCTGATTATCGTGTTCGATGAAGCGCAAAGCTCGGACAATCGGCACGGCGGCGGTCGAGTGTCTGCCATCGTCGTTGGGCCTCAGGTGAGACGCGGCGGACGTTCGTCCGTGTTTCATCAGCAGCAAAGTTTGCTGCGCACGCTGTGCGCGGCGGAACGTTTGTCGAGCTGTCCAGGCGCGGCTGGCCGCTCGAACGATCTTGGCGAGTTGTTTTAGGAGCATCGGGCGCAGAAAAACGGCGATTGAGCGCACCGCCTACGCCGCTCGTAATCGGGACCAGCAGTTATCACTATTTGGCGGCCCGCATGTGCGCCCAGTCCAAGTGCCAACTGCTAAGTGCCGGCGGGCGACCTGCGAAAGCTCGTCATCTCTGCTAAAATCTTTGAAATCCACTCCCCGGAGTTCGAATGCAGGCAATCCTTGCGCTGGAAGATGGCCGCGTCTTCCGCGGCAAAGGCTACGGAGCGAAAGGCGAATGTTACGGGGAAGTCGTTTTTAATACCTCCATCACCGGCTACCAGGAAATCTTTACCGATCCCTCCTACGCCGGCCAGATCGTCGTTCTAACCAATCCTGAGATCGGCAACTACGGCACCAACTCCGACGACAACGAAGCTACGCGCCCGTACATCGAGGGGCTGATCGTGCGCGAGTTCTCGCGCGTCAGCTCGAACTGGCGCTCGCAGGAGGTCGCCGAAGAGTACCTGGAGCGCTACAAGATTCCGGTGCTTGCCGAGATCGACACGCGAGCGCTGGTGCGGCATCTGCGCGATAACGGCGTGATGCGAGGCGTGATTTCGACGCTGGAGAGCGACACGGACAAACTCATCGCGAAGGCGCGCTCCATACCGAAGATGGACGGTACAGACTTGGCGAAAGAGGTCACGACGAGGAGCGTGTATCAGTGGGACGAGGGTGTGCGCTCGCACGAGCCCACCGAGGTTGTGGGCGTGAAGGATGCGCCTCCACGGCACCACGTGGTCGCCTATGACTACGGCATCAAGCAGAACATCCTGCGGCGGCTGGTGGGTGAAGGTTGCAACGTGACAGTGGTGCCGGCAACCACCAGCGCGGAAGACGTGCTCGCGTTGAAGCCGGACGGCGTCTTCCTGTCGAACGGCCCGGGCGACCCTGAGCCGGTGACCTACGCGCAGGAGAGCATTCGCAGGATGCTGGGCAAGGTGCCGATCTTCGGGATTTGCCTGGGACATCAGCTCATCGGATTGGCACTCGGCGGCAAGACCTACAAGCTGAAGTTTGGACATCACGGCGGCAATCATCCCGTGAAGCAGATGGCCACCGGAAAAGTCGAGATCACGGCCCACAATCACAACTTCGCCGTCGATCCGGATTCGCTGAAGCAGAGCGACGTCGATCTGACGCACATCGACTTGAACGACAATACGCTTGAGGGCCTGCGCCACCGCTCGCTGCCGCTGTTCAGCGTGCAATACCATCCCGAGGCAGCCCCCGGCCCGCACGACTCGCACTACCTGTTCAAGGATTTTGTGAAGATGATGGAGGAGTGGAAGAAGTGACCGTTCGTGCGGCTGCCAAGGGAAGTCGCGTAAGAATTGAAGGGATTCTTCAGGAATACCTGCCGCCAGACTTACCTCCCATTGATGATCTACAAACTGCAATACCCAGAATTGCCAAAGATGAAGAGCTTGTCGCTACTATTGCCAGAGCTGTAAGGCGAATACCTACAACTCATAAGCTGTTACTTGGGGATGCGCGGGAGATATCCCTCGTTGAGAATAGCGTTCATTTGGCGCTCACGTCGCCTCCATATTGGACCCTGAAAGAATATCGGCACTCTGCTCGTCAAATGGGTGACATCGCTGATTACCAGGATTTTATAGCTCAGCTGGATCGCGTTTGGCAGAAGTGTCACAATGCTTTGGTACCTGGGGGAAGACTAGTCTGCGTGGTTGGTGACGTGTGCCTCTCCCGTCGAAAAAATGACGGCCGTCATACTGTTGTTCCCTTGCATTCTTCCATTCAAGAGAGTTGCCGAAAGCTGGGTTTCGACAACCTCGCGCCAATCATTTGGCACAAGATCGCTAACGCCGTCTATGAGGTGGAGAACGGGAACTCGGGGTTCTTGGGTAAACCTTACGAGCCAAACGCCGTTATAAAGAACGACATTGAATACATCTTGATGGAGCGGAAACCAGGCGGTTACCGAGCCCCAGAGCCCGCCACGCGAATTTTGAGCCTCATCGGCGCGAACGACCACAAGCTGTGGTTTCAGCAGATTTGGACAGGCCTAACCGGGGCTTCCACTCGTTATCATCCCGCCCCATTCCCCCTCGAACTCGCGGATCGGCTCATTCGAATGTTTAGCTTTGTGGGAGATACTGTTCTCGATCCTTTCTTAGGCACAGGTACAACAGCAGCAGCCGCCGCATTAAGCGGTCGGAATAGCATCGGAATTGAAGTTGACTCGCAGTACTACTGCAGTGCCGTTTCTAGAATTAGAGAAGAAACGAGCTCCCTGTTTCATCAGGTCAGAATTGAAACTGACGGGGACGGCAATGCAGTTTAGTCCCAGTTTAGAGCAAAGACTGCGTACCGCCATCCAGGCGTTCTGGACAACACGTGAATCCCAGGCTTCCAAACAGGGGGCCAAGAGCGGTGTTCGAGACGCTGGGTTTCGGACGGCTGTAACGGGTGGTGCTCAGATGAACGGATTCATCTCGGTGATCCGGGACTTGCTGGAGGAAAGTGGAATCGGCAAGCCCGTAATTTTCACTGAGCGGTCAGTCGAGTTACCCGGCTGGTTTCGACCTGAGAAGAAGTGGGACTTGCTGGTCGTCGTGGATGCCTGCTTGATTGCAGCAATTGAGTTCAAGTCCCAAGTGGGGTCATTCGGTAACAACTACAACAACCGAACCGAAGAAGCGCTCGGTAGCGCGACCGACATTTGGGCGGCATACCGTGAGGGGGCATTCAAGCCGTCCTCGCGCCCTTGGCTTGGCTACCTGATGTTGCTGGAGGAAGCACCGGACTCTGTTCGCCCAGTACGCGCTCAAGAGCCACATTTCAAAGTCTTTGAAGAATTCAAGAGCGCATCCTACGCAAAGAGATATGAGATTCTACTCACTAAGCTAGTTCGGGAACGACTATACGATTCCGCATGCTTTCTTATGTCAGACCGCGATTCGGGGCTGGAGGGTGACTACCGCGAACCTTCTGTGGAGCTGAACTTTGAGAAGTTCATTAACTCTCTAATGGCTAGAGCAATCGCCTGTAGGAAGGATTCCTAACCCGACATGCCACGCCGCAACGACATCGCTAAAGTGCTCATCATCGGCTCGGGGCCCATTGTCATCGGGCAATCGGCGGAGTTCGACTACTCGGGCGCACAGGCCTGCAAGGCGCTCAAGTCGGAAGGCTACGACGTAGTGCTCGCCAACTCCAATCCGGCCACCATTATGACCGATCCCGAGATGGCCGACCGCACCTACATCGAGCCGCTCACACGCACCTACCTGGAAGAGATCATCCGAGTCGAGGCCGAGATGCTGCGCGAAAAGGGCCAGCTCGGAGTGTTCGCTCTGCTGCCCACGGTTGGCGGACAGACCGCATTAAATCTCGCCGTCGAGCTCTCCGACAGCGGCGTGTTGGAGAAGTACGGCGTGCAGCTCATCGGTGCGCAGCTCGGCGCCATCAAGAAAGCCGAAGACCGCCTGCTCTTCAAAGATGCGATGACCGCCATTGGCCTCGACGTGCCGCGATCCTCGCTGGTGAACAACCTGAAAGATGGTCTCGATTTCAGTAACAAGATCGGCTTCCCGCTGATCCTGCGGCCATCCTTCACCCTGGGGGGCACCGGCGGCGGCATTGCCTACAACCGCGAAGAGCTGCTGGAGCTGTTGGCGCGCGGCCTCGACCTGTCGCCGGTTCACGAAGTGTTGCTGGAAGAATCCGTGCTCGGCTGGAAGGAATACGAGCTGGAGCTGATGCGCGACCTGGCCGACAACGTCATCGTCATCTGCTCCATCGAGAACTTCGACCCGATGGGCACCCACACCGGCGATTCGATTACGGTCGCGCCGGCGCAGACGCTTACCGACCGCGAATACCAGGCCATGCGCGACGCCGCCATCGCCGTCATTCGCGAGATCGGCGTCGAGACCGGCGGCTCGAACATCCAGTTCGCCGTCGATCCGCACAACGGGCGCATGGTGGTCATCGAGATGAACCCGCGCGTCTCGCGCTCTTCTGCGCTGGCTTCGAAAGCCACGGGCTTCCCCATCGCGAAGATCGCCGCCAAGCTGGCCGTCGGCTACACCCTCGACGAGATTACCAACGACATCACGCGCAAGACGCCCGCGTGCTTCGAGCCGACGCTCGACTACGTGGTCGTAAAGATTCCCAAGTGGCAGTTTGAAAAGTTTCCCGGCGCCGACGAGTCGCTCGGCCCGCAGATGAAGTCCGTGGGCGAGGTGATGGCCATCGGCCGCACCTTCAAGCAGTCGCTGCTCAAGGCGGTACGCTCGCTCGAAACCGGCAAGCGCGTCGACGCCGACGAAATCGAGCCGCGCATCCTGACCAAGCGCCTGGTCACACCGCATCCCGAGCGCCTGCAGTACATCCGCTACGCGCTGGCGCAGGGCATGAGCGTGCGCGAGATCACGCAGATGACCAACATCGATCCCTGGTTCCTGCACCAGCTCAAGGAAATCTCCGACGTGCAGTCCAAGCTGGGCACAGAAGCTATCGACGCGGAGCGTCTGCGCGAGATCAAGCGCATGGGCTTCTCCGACGTCCGGCTGGGCGACGCCCTGAAGATGAAAAATGGCCGCGCAGCCTCGGAGAAGATTCATCAGCTACGCAAGCAGCACGGCGTCACACCCGTGTATAAGCGCGTGGACACCTGTGCCGCCGAGTTCGAGAGCTACACGCCCTACCTCTACTCGACGTACGAGGAGGAGGACGAAGCGACCCCGACCGATCGCAGGAAGATCATCATTCTGGGCAGCGGGCCCAACCGCATCGGGCAGGGAATTGAGTTCGATTACTGTTGCTGCCACGCTGCGTTCGCGCTGCGCGAAAACGGTTACGAGACGATCATGATCAACTGCAATCCTGAGACCGTCTCGACCGATTACGACACCAGCGATCGCCTCTACTTCGAGCCGCTCACCTACGAAGACGTGATGGCGGTATACGAGCATGAGGCGTCCGGTGGCGCCGAAGTTGGTGTCATCGTGCAGTTCGGCGGGCAGACGCCGCTGAACCTGGCGCTGCCGTTGAAAGCCGCCGGTGTGCCGATCATCGGCACCTCGCCGGAGAACATCGATCTCGCGGAGGACCGCAAGCGGTTCGGCAAGCTGCTGGAGGAGTTGTCGATCCCCCAACCGCGCGGCGCAACGGCAACCAGTCTGGAACAGGCGCTGACGAATGCGAACCGCATTTCGTATCCCGTGCTGGTGCGGCCATCGTACGTGCTGGGCGGGCGGGCGATGGCGCTGGTCTACGACGACGCATCGCTCACCGAATACATGAAGGAGGCGGTCGAGTACTCGCAGGAGCGCCCGGTCTTGATCGACCACTTCCTCGAGTCGGCGACGGAGATCGACGTTGACGCGATCTCGGACGGCGAGGACGTCGTGATCGGCGGCATCATGCAACATATCGAAGAAGCTGGCATCCACTCCGGCGACTCGTCGTGCGTGCTGCCGGCCGTCGACATTCCCAAGCACCTGCTGAACACCATCCGGCAGTACACGTTCCAGCTGGCCCGCGCCCTGAAAGTCGTTGGGCTGATGAACGTGCAATATGCCATCCAGCGAAACCGCGTGTATGTGATCGAGGTCAATCCGCGCGCGTCGCGTACAGTGCCCTACGTATCGAAGGCTACCGGTGTGCCGCTGGCGAAGGTAGCCGCGCGGCTGATGACGGGACGCAAACTGCGCGAGTTTCTGCCGGAGAACATTGAGCGGCAGAGCGAGCTTGATACCGGAAACTTCTACTTCGTAAAGTCGCCGGTGTTCCCCTGGGGCAAGTTCCCCGGCGTCGATACCGTGCTCGGCCCGGAGATGAAGTCGACAGGCGAGGTCATGGGCGTGGCCGACAACTTCGGCGAGGCTTTCGCGAAGGCCCAGATGGCTGCCGGCCAGATGCTGCCGACCTCAGGAACGATCTTCATGAGCGGCAATGAGCGCGACAAGCCGTTCATGCCCGAGCTGGCGAAGCGCTTCGTCGAGCTGGGATTCAGTATCGTCGCTACGCACGGCACCGCGCGGGTGCTGGAGCACTCCGGGCTGCACGTGGAACGCGTGTACAAGGTGAAAGAAGGCCGGCCCAATGTCGTCGACCTGATCAAGGGTGAGCGCATCCAGCTCATCATCAACACGCCGCACGGCGTCGAGCCATGGTTCGATGAGAAGGCCATTCGCCGAGCTGCCGTCACTGCGCGCATACCGACGATCACTACGCTCTCCGCCGCTCGGGCTGCGTGCGAGGGAATTGCCGCCTTGCAACGCGGAGAGGCGAAGGTGTATGCCTTGCAGCAGCTTCATGCGCAGCGGAAGCAGCAGCTGGCGACGAGCAACTAGCGATTGGAAAGCACAGAATATGCGGCATAAAGTGCGCATCGCGTTCTGGTCGATCGGAGGGCTGGCGTTTGTTGCCGTCGCGGTGGTCTTCGGCCTATCAGCGATGTTAGCGAAAGGCTTGAGCGGCTCTTGGCCATGGCAGCGTCGAACTCCAATCGAGTACCACATCCCCGACGGCTATCAAGGATGGGTGCGGATCCGGTGGGCCGTTCCGGGTGCTATCCCGTTGGCGCGCTCAGGTTCTTACCTTGTTGTCGCGGTGGACGCACAAGGGAACGCGGTCACCTCTTCGCCAGTGGAGGATGGATGGGCACGGGATAGATACCTCTATGTTTCCGGCACTCACGAACAACCAATACGAGAAACCGGGTGGTGCAAAGGGGGAATGATCTGGGCGAGTCAGTTTGGTTTCGGATATGAGCCGCACATTGATAACGGTAAGACGGCTTACCGTGCCGCCTCAACCAACGTAGAGGAAAAATTCTTTGTAGGCCCTGAAGAGCTCTACCGTAGGATCGCCGATCCCCACAACACAATCTACACACCCTGTCGCTAATTCAATGGCAGTCTGGAACGCTTTCCAAGCAACGAATATCGCCAGCGATATCGATTTGATCGACCATCATTAGGTAAGAAAAATGGCCATGAAGAACCCGCCCCATCCGGGCGACCTGATCAGAACCGAGACTATTGAACCTTTGGGCCTCAACGTGTCGAAGGCAGCGGGCATTCTGAGGGTGCGGCGCGCCACGCTCTCCGATCTTTTGCACGGTAAGGCTGCATTGACACCGGAGATGGCCCTGCGCATCGAAAAAGCGTTTGGCCCCGACATGGATCACCTGCGGCGCATGCAGCTCGCTTACGACGTGGCGAGAACGAGACAACGAGCACGTGGCATGGCCATCAAGCGATACGTGCCGGCCTAGCGGAAGCCGGTTCGGTGATGACAATTTTGTCATTCGCAGCGGTATCGGCGTAAAACGATCGCGCAACCAAGCCACCGGAATGCCGCAGAGAAATCCCTCACACCATTGTTCATCCGTCACATTACTCCCATTCGTGTAGTCCTATAATTCCTTCATGCTCTTACACGGCATCTTTCCTCCCATTACGACACCCTTCTACCCCGACGGCAAGGTTTACTTCCGCAAGCTGGAGCAGAATGTCGAGCAGTATTCGCGCGCGCCTATCGCAGGCATCGTTGTGCAGGGCTCCACCGGCGAGGCCATCCTGCTGAGCGACGATGAGCGCCGCGAGGTGCTGAAGTGCGCGCGAGGCGCTGCCGCGGACGACAAGGTGCTCATTGCGGGTACGGGAATCGAGTCGGCGATCGAGACATTGCGCCTGACCGAGTACGCCGCAGAACTCGGCTACGACATCGCCATGGTGCGCACGCCGCACTACTACAAAGGCCAGATGGCGCAGCCGGCCAACATGCTGGCGTTTTTCCGCTTCGTGTGCGATCGTTCGCCGCTCCCGGTCATGATTTACAACTTCCCGCAGGCAACCGGTTACGACATGCCTGTTGAAGTGATACTTGAACTGGCTCAGCATCCCAACCTCATCGCCATCAAGGAGTCCTCGGGGTCAATCGAGAAGGTGCAACACATGTCCGAGGGAACGCGCCACATCAAACGCAGCGCAACTGTGACCGAAACTTTCGGTGCAGTGACCGGGCGGATGCTGAAGGCCGCCAGTGCAGCTTCGGCGAACGCCGAGGGCAACGAGCTGGTAAGCGTCGGTACGCTGGCCGGGACTGCTGCTGAGACCGGGCCATTAGCGGCGTCGAAGATGGCGCAGCCGCCGAAGCCCTCGTCCTCAGCCGTCAACGTTGTCGGGAAGCTGAAGACCCGCCGCAAGGAGGTCGGGTTCCAGGTGCTGGTAGGTGCGGCGCACAAGCTGCATCCTTCGCTCGATGCCGGCGCGGTTGGCGCGGTGCTAGCGTTCGCGGATTGTGCGCCTACGGCATGTTATGAAATCTATGCCGCATGGAAGGACGGCGACGCCAGGCTGGCGCGCGAGAAGCAGGAGCGCATTGCCAAGGCCGCCGAGCGTATCGTGGGCGGGCTGAGCATTGCCGGCGTGAAATACGCCATGGATTACAACGGCTACTTCGGCGGCACTGTCCGCTTGCCGCTGCTGCCGCTTACAGCCGACAGAAAGGCGGAAGTGGAGCAACTGCTGGAGGGAATTAGGAACTAGTGGCCAGTGGCCCGTGGGCAGTGCAACACCGCACGCTCTCCAACTAGCCACTGGTCACTATCCACTGACCACCGTTTTTAAGCCGCCCGGTTCTTGCGCTTCTTGTTGGTTAGCTTCACGGAGCGGTTCGTTCCCGACATTGCGCCCGCGTTGCCGGTGTCCAGATCACCGCCTTCACCCGCTCCGCGGCGATTCATGGGACGGCCGGTGGCTCCCGGCTGATGCTCCGGTTGCGAAGCGCTACCGCGCCCCGAGGTCTGCTGCTCCCGGCGGCCCTTCATCACCTGCGATTGCCCTTCGTCTCCGCGACTGCTGATGCCTTTGCCGCGCTTCTCCGGCAGCGGAGGCATGCGGTTTGACGCGGCGCCGCGTTCCGGGCTCTCCATCAGCGTTTTGTCGCGACTGATCAGATTACCCACCCCTTCCTCGTTGCGCTCGCCTCCAAGCTGCGGTTGACTCGGCTCAGTACGTCCGCCGCCGCTGCGCGGCGTTGCGGGGATGTCCAACTCGCGGCGCTGAAGCTTATGCTGTCCGCCACCACCGCTCGCCTGGGACTGCCGGTTCGTCCGTCCGGCATCGGCCTGCACGCTGGACTGGCGCCCGCGCTGTTGCCGCGACTGCTCGTTGTGGTGCATGTCGAGTGGATGCGTGCCCGGGTCCTCGCCTTCGGTCTTGCCGCTGTGCGGATCGATGATGAACAGCAGATCGGATAGGTCGCTGGCGTGCTCCTCTTCGTCGCGCAGGATTCCCTCAACCATGATGCGGGTGGTGGGGTCGTGATCGCCAAAATGGCGAATCATCTTCTGGTACACCTCGATCACGATGCGCTCCGCGATCAGGTCTTCCTTAATCATGTCGGCCAGCGTGTCGCCCTCGGCGTACTGCGAGGCGGAGCGTTGCACCAGGGTGCCGGGATTGTAATCGGGCCTGCCGCCGAGTTGCTGAATGCGGTCGGCAATCTTGTCGGCATGTTCGCGCTCGGCGTCCGCGTGCTCCTTGAACTCGTCGCGCACGGCCATGCCGTGGACGCCGGTCGCCATGAAGTAATGGTGCATGTAGCGCAGTACGCAGACGATTTCCGTGGCCAGCGCCTCGTTCAGGATAGAGATGGTTTGCTCGACGTCGCCTTCGTAGGTGTCGGTGAGCGCTCCTTCTTCGATCTTCTGGGCAGCTCGCTTGCGAATCTCCTCAACATCGATCACAAAACTTGGCATGTGAACTTGACCTCGCAGCAGACTCCCGCCCCGGTGGCCGGGCAAGCACACCTTTGCCTCCGGCCGGAAGGCGGTGCGTTAGCTGAGATTCCACAGGATGGCAGCGCGATGCCTGAGTAGCTCGAAAGATTGGCGCAGTTCTGGCGCAGGCTAGGAAGCGCATCGACGAAGCGCGATCAGCGGCAACAAAAGGCGGTGTGCCGGTCCGACATCGCCGCCTCGCATTTCGTGCGGTTCGTTACGGCGCCGTCTGTTGCAGCTCCTTGTATTGTTTCGCCGCCGCCAGTTGGAACGCCGCCGAAATGCCCATGATGGGGTAAAGAATGCCGCTGTAAGCGATGCTGAGGAAGAATGCGCCGATGCCGGAAACCAGCACCGCCATCTGAATACAAAGCGCGGCCCGCCGCACCTTGTGGCTGGGGAAGCGACTTCGGAAAAACGTGAGCCCTCGATAGGAGCGCCAGAAGGCGATCAGGAAAAGGACCATGCCGATGATGCCGGTTTCGCTGGAAAGTTCCGTATAGGCGTTATGCGTGTAGTGCCACATGCCTCGCTTGCCGACGGCCATGTCTTCGGCGGCTTCAGCATCCATAAACTCGCCGGGACCTACGCCCAGCAGCGGATGCTCCATCGTGATTTCGACGCTCCGCCAGAACATCGCCTTTCGGGCCTCGGCCGACGCCGCCGCTTCCTCCGAACCCTTGGATTCGGGCTGGAAGAGCGTGGTGAATCGCTCCGTGATGACGTGCGGCAGCATTGTGACCGCGAGCATGAGAGCGATCACCCCGCCTATAATCACAACCGCGCGCTGGGTGACAGTCGCAAAGATCAGGAAGAAGAGGGTGCCGGCAGCCAAGGCCAGCAGCCCCATGCGGGAACCGGTGCGGCCGACAGCAGCCAGGATCGGGATCACCGCTATGATCAAGCCGATCTTAACCAAACGCTTCTTGTAGGTGGCGGAAAACCAGAGAAACGGTAAGCCCACGACCAGGTACAGGGCCAGCAGGTTGGCATCGCCCAGAGTTTCTGCGGTTGCGCTGCCGAGGCCCAGCCGCGGATCGCCCGTGCGCATGCCGCCGCCACGAACAAACGACAGAATGCTGATCGTGGCAATGGCCAGCGCTACAACGTAGAACACCCGATAACAATCCTCGAGCGTGCGTATAAACGACGCCATGAAGAACAGCAGGCCCAGGGCCTGTAAGGCCAAGATGAAGATCTGGTAACTGCCGCCGCGCCAGGTGCTGAACGGAACGCAGATCGCCACCCATATAGTGAAAGTCGTCATCATCCGGCCGATGTCGGTCTTGAAGATCGCCTTGGTGGTGCCGGTCATGATCATGCCCACCAGCAAGATGGGCTGCAACAGCAGGCCAATGTGGAACCAGGGCACCATCTCCGGGATTCGGCTGCAGTAGAAGTACAGGTAAACCAGGAGCAGAAAATGAAACGGCTTGTAAAACTCTGGACCTCGGGGCTTGCGCTGCGTTGGCGGCTGCTGGCGGGCCGGCGCAACCGGCTCGGTAGCCAGCGCGACAGAGCCGGTATCAATCGTGTAATCGTCTACGGGGTCAGGCGTGGACTTCGGATAGGCGCTCTCGTAAATCGACATATTGGCTTCGTTATCCCGTCACCCTGGATACGGGCGGTGAGCTTGCGATCACTCTTCGGAACCTGCCCGCGGCGACAAACCATGTTGGCGAAGCAATCGGGCCGGACCACTCAACGCAGGGCAAGGCTGGCGCCTACGTTGCAATCGAGACATTATCATCGAAGAGACCCCCATCCGGCAATCGAGAACAGGATGGAAAATTACTTTCGCCGCCGTAATTCCTGTGGCGCCTCATGGGTCCGTTTCGGGTCAGGCGGTCACGGTTTTCCGCAGCAACAACCGCTCGTACATAGCGCCGGTGCGTTCGGCCGCAATCTGGATTGACAGGCTTTCGCGAGCAAATTTTGCCGCGCGAGCGCCCAGCTCGCGGCGCAATTCGGCGTCTTGAATGAGCCTGGTCAACTGCGCCGTTAACTCTTCGACGTCGCCGCTGGCGAACAGCAGCCCCTGCTCCTGGTTCTTGCCGGTCAGCTCCGGCAACCCTCCCACGCGTGAAGCGACGACTGCACAGCCACACGCCATAGCCTCCAGCAGCGAGTTCGAAAAAGCCTCGGAATACGAGGGCAGCACGAAGATATCCATAGACCGTAACCAGTCGGCTACTTCGCGGGTGGCCGGGACGAACACGCTGGCCTCGGCGATACCCAGGCGGGAGGCGTTCTGCTGCAACGCGCCGAGCTCCGCTCCACTGCCCACCACAACCAGTTTCAGCTCCGGTTGCAGATGCCGCACCCGCGCGAACGCCTCCTGGAGCAGCGGCAGGTTCTTTTCGGGGCGCAGAGCGCATACCGTTCCGACGATGGCAGCGACCGCGCCGCGTGACGCCGGCGGGTAGAACTGGGAGGTATCGACGCCGTTGTAGCAGATCTCCAGCCGCTGGGGCGCCATGTGCTCGTCGGCAATCATGTACTCGCGGATGGCTTCGCAGTTGACCAGAGTCGCGTCGGGAACGCGGTCGCTCCACCTGAGCAGCTTTTGCGTGCGTTCGTCGAGGATGGCACGATAGCTGAGCTGGCTTCCGATGGTGACAGGAACGCCAGCCAGGCGCGCGACCGGAAGAACGAAGACGCCGCTGGCATCATAGGCGTGAACAATGCGGATGCGGTGGTGCTTGATGTAGCGGAGCATCTTGCGCGCCAGGCGCAGTGCATCGAGCGAGAGCAACGAACGCACAGGAAGATCAAGAATCGGAACTCCGGCGGCGCGCAGCTCTTCGTACCGCAACCCCTTGGCGTAAAACGTCCCGACATGCGGCTCGAAGCGCGAGCGA
>DASRGM010000263.1:0-19207 GCA_035651035.1 Terriglobales bacterium | reverse complement strand
TCACGGAATATCCGTACCAACTGGAGGCAAGCACCAGTACGGCAACTCCCGCTGCGATCGCGTACCGCGTCTGCTCCTCCACAACCCTAATCGGCCCCAGGCCTAAGACGAGCACAATCGCGATGAGCGTGCCGCCGCCCAGGATAGACCATCTTCGAAAGGGCGGTCCCGGCATGAGCCCACAGAACAGCGTCTTGTGCTCGCCGGGACTTAGGTCTAACGCCAGCGTTTCGCTGCATTCATAGACCCGAGTCGGAGTCGCGCTGCTGCGAGCATAGGCTCGCAGACAGATGGAGTGTGTCCCTGGGGGTAGGGCGCAGGTCGTGCGGCTCGTATAGCCGTTCAGCAAGCCGACGATTTTGTGATCGACGAAGATGTCGTAATGCTGGGCATTTACAAGCGCCGACCAGTAAGACTTGATGCCATCCTGAATTACGGTTACAGAAGCCTGATTGGAAGCAGTTCCGGGCATAAGCATCACCGCAGTTGTGACCGGCAGCCGGCATCGCCTTGCCATCTGTCATTAGCACCGGCGGCAAGCCTTGCGCCTGCAGCCGCTTAACTTGCTATCCCACCAGCTCCGCCAGGCAAGTGTTATAGGTCTCGCCCTCCAGCCAGCGCACGAACTCGTTCTGCTTGCCGAGCACGATCTGCCTCGACTCGACCGGCCGGTCGGTCAGCTCGAAGCCCATGATAATGATTTCGTCGCCCTTCTTGATGAGGTGAGCGGCGGCGCCGTTCATGCAGATCGCGCCGGAGCCGCGGGGGCCGGGAATGGTGTACGTCTCAAGCCGTGCGCCGCTGGTGTTGCTGACCACCAATACGCGCTCGCCGGGCAGCAGTCCTACCATCTCCATCAATTCTTCGTCGACCGTAATGCTGCCCACGTACTTCAGATCGGCTTCAGTAACTGTGGCCTGATGAATTTTGGAACGAAGCATCCATCGCATGGTTCTCGCGTTTTCCTCCGTGTCCCGCTCTCGCCAGGCGGATGCGGGCACTCATCATTATGCTATCACTGGATGGTTTTAGCGGGTGGGCGGATTCACAACCTACTGTGCGCGCCGTCACTGCTGCTGCGAGAATTCTTTCCGCGGATCGCCGAACAAACGCTGCACTAGCTCCAGCAGCTCCTGCGGATGATGGCTGTGCACGATGTGGTCAGCCCATTTCAGCTCACGTTCTGTCGGGCAGAGCGCGATGATAGGCATTTCCGGAGCATTGTTTTTCACCGTTTTTATTACCTTTTCGGCGTCGAACTGCGGCAACCGGCAATGAACGATAAGCGCATCGCTACGGGGAAAACATCTAACCATATCGAGCGTTTCCTCTACCGAATGCGCAGTCACCACGTTGAACTTGAATGTCTCCAGCAGCAGCTTACGTGAGGAGAGCGCCTGCTCGGGCTCCGGTTCCGCGACAATAAAAGTTGGTCTCACCGCTCTCGACCTCGGAATGGATTGTGGAATAAGCAGGCCATGGTGGTTTCAGCCGACCTGTACTCGGCGTGAAATTAGATGCGAAACAGCCCGCCAGAGCGCATGCACCCCCTGCCGCCAGCAGCTTGCGGCAAATGCGCCGGCGCCGGCTACCAACTCCATCGCACCGGGTCGTGTGCAAGTTGGATCTCAGCCATCACAACCCAAGCCGAAACTTGAACCCCGAAATCCGAAACTGCCTTTGTAATAGTTATGTCATATCCGCCTTGGAAGGACCCACATCACCGCCAACCCTGCCCGCCGTTTCCTATGCTCAAGCCCATGACCTCGACTTCCGGTGCAGATGCCATCATCTCCCATCCCAAAGGCCCGCAGGCACGCGTGCTGCTCAGCTCGGTCTTCGGCCCCTACGCGCGCGATGATGAGTTCGGTAGCCGCGCCATCAACCCCATGGAGCTGTACCACAACCAGGTCACACGCGAGCAGGGCAGCTTCTCGCTGCGCATGTTCCACCGTTCCTGGGGGCTAATGATGATTCAGCAAAACATCTCTGCGCCCAGCACGCTGCTCGATTTCCCCACGCTCGACCGCTTCGAGCAGGAACTGCTCTCGACCGAATACGACGTCGTCGGCATCTCCGGCATCATTCCCAACTTCGGCAAGGTGCGCGAGATGTGCCGCCGCGTGCGCAAGCTGTCGCCGAAATCCACCATTGTCGTCGGCGGTCACATCGCAGCCATACCGGGGCTCGACAAGCTGATCGATGCGGACTACGTGGTGCGCGGCGAAGGCATTGGCTGGATGCGCCGCTATCTCGGCGAAGACTCGAGTGCACCTATCGCCCATCCCGAAATTCTCTCCGGCTTCGGCATGCGGGTGCTCGGCATGCGCGTGCCCGACTCGCCGCGCGACACCGCTGCCACCATCATCCCCTCCGTCGGCTGTCCCCTGGGATGCAACTTCTGCACCACCTCGGCCTTCTTCGGCGGCAAGGGCAAGAGCTTCCATTTCTACAAAACCGGCGACGAGATCTTCGAGGTGATGGAGCAGATGGAGCGCTCCATGGACGTCTGCTCGTTTTTTATGATGGACGAAAATTTCCTGCTCAACCGCACCCGCGCCCTGCAGTTGCTGGCACGCATGCAGCAGGCGGGCAAGAGCTGGTCGCTTTACGTCTTCTCATCGGTCAATGCCATCCGCCAGTACAGCATGGCAGAGCTGGTCGAGCTTGGCATCTCGTGGATCTGGCTGGGACTGGAATCGCCGCGCTCGTCGTACGCAAAGTTGCGCAACAGCGATACTCAGGCGCTGGCAGCCGAGCTGCGCCAGCACGGCATCAAGCTGCTGGGCTCGACCATCGTCGGACTGGAGCACCACACGCCACAGAACATCCGCGAGGAAATCGAATACGCGGTCGGGCACTCCACCGACTTCCATCAGTTCATGCTCTACACGCCGGTACCCGGAACCCCGCTGTTCGAGCAGATGCAGCAGGAGGGCCGCATGCTCGACGGCGTTGACGTAGCCGACATTCACGGCCAGTACAAGTTCAACTTCCAGCACGCTGCGATCTCGCGCGACGAATCGAAGCGCCTGCTCGATTGGGCCTTTCGTTTCGACTTCGAGCGCAACGGGCCCAGCCTCTTCCGCATTTGCGACACCACGTTTCAGGGCTGGAAGCGGTATCGCGATCATCCCGATGCGCGCGTGCGGCAGCGCATCGCCAACGATGCCGCCAAGCTGCGCACGACCTATAACGCTTCGCTGTGGGCGATGGAGAAGCGGCTGCGCAAGACCAACGCCGTGGTCGCCAGCAAGATTCGCACGTTGCGCCGCGAAATAGAGGACGAGTTTGGCGCGGCGACGCGCCTGGTGCGCGCCCTCACCGGCCCCGTGCTGCTGTGGTCGTCGAAGCGCGAAGACCGGCGGCTGCAGCGTGGCAAAACCTACGAGCCCCCAACATTCATCGACCGTCGGAACTGGGCGGTGTGATCCGAATCAGGGCGAGCGCAGCGTTCAAAATCCGCCAACAAACCACGGTTGGAGGCGCTTTGCAGGAGCGCAGCTTTGGCTGCCACGTCTGATGCGCTTTGCAGAAGGCGCAGCGTTACAGCTTGTTGAAGAACTGGGTGCGACGAACCATTCGGGTAGAGCTGGCCTTCAGTGTCCGCGTGAGAACCCTGTTGTCCCTAGGGACTCGGCGCGACCAGCCGTTCGGGTAGAGACTCTACTTCAGTGAGTGCGTGAGAACCCGATTTCCAAGTAGTTGGTGGAATGCTTAGCCCGAAGGGCGGCACAATCGTAGCCCACGACGTGAGTCGTGGGTGGACGGCATCATGAATGCAAAGCCGGCTTTTAGCCGGCGGCACTCTTTCGTCCCCACGCCCAAGCGTGTCTCCGGCTGAACAGTTTGCTGAAAACTCGATATGACGAGCCGTTCGGGTAGAGCTGGCCTTAAGGCCAGCGTCTAAAGCGCGTCTTGTGGTTTCTGTGAGTCGGCTTTCAGCCGACGGCAGAGTGTCGCCCGCTCAAGCCGGCTTTCAAGAAAAGGCTGCGCAACGCGGCGCTGAAGCGCCGCTCTACCCGGTAGTGGCCAAGCTAAGGGTAGAGGAGGCCTTCAGGCCGACGAGGGCCTGATTCCCGCGCGAGGACAGCAGATCCCTCACTTCGCTCGTGATGACAAATTACAATCCCGCACGCCGCGCCCCCAACCGAAGAGTCTCCCCGCGCTAGCCGAAAACTCGCGAAAGCCGCTATCATCGTCGTTCCTGCTTATTTCTCATAAGGATGGTGGAATGACTCGCATGCGCCGCCAGTTGCTGGCGTTATTTACCGCTCTTGTCCTCTCCGGTATTCTCCTCGCGCAGCCGCCACAGCAACCCGCAACTCCGGCCTCGCAAGCCGCCCCCGAACGCACGAAAGACCAGCGCGACGCCTATCGCAAAGCCATGGAGGACGCCGACCAGAAGATCAATGCCGAGGTGCAGGCACACTCCGAGCTGATGAAGAACCTCGAGTATCTCACCACCCAGATCGGCGCGCGCCTTACCGGCTCGCCGCAAATGCAGGCGGCCAGCGACTGGACGCTGAAGCGCTTCCGCGACTACGGCATCGATGCGCATCTTGAGACCGCCGAGATCCCGCACGGCTGGACGCGCGGCCTCGAGACAGCCGAGATCACCAGCCCCATCCAGAAGCGCATCGCCATTCATGCCCTTGGCTGGAGCCCCGGCACCGAGGGCGACGTGAGCGGCGAGGTGATGCTGCTCGATCTCGAGAAGCCTTCCGACTTCGACCAGTACAAAGGCAAGCTGAAGGGCAAGATCGTGATGGCGCGCAAGCCGGCCGACATGTCAAAGCTCGATCCCCATCCCGACAACGCATACGACGCGGTCATCGCGCCGCAACGTGGCGTGCCGCAGGAAGGCATGTCGGGACGCGCCCGTTTCGCCATCCTTCGCCAGCTCGCCGCCGAGCATCCCGCACTCGTCCTGCTCGACAGCGGCAAGCCCGACAGCCTCTACACCATGGGCGGCAGCTATTCGCGCTTCCCGGGCGACACGCGCATGGCCTTTCTCACCCACGAAAACTACGACCTGCTCTATCGCCTGCTGCAGGCCGGGCCGGTGACCATGAAGTTCAACCTGCAGGACACGAAGACCGACAAGTCCGTGCCCGCGGCGATCACCGTCGCGGAGATCAAAGGCAGCGAGCATCCTGACGAGCGCGTCATCATCGGCGGCCACCTCGATTCCTGGGACCTCGGTCAGGGCGCCCTCGACAACGGTACCGGCGCCATGGCCACGCTCGAGGCGGCGCGCACGCTGAAGGCGCTGGGCTGGAAGCCGAAGCGCACCATTACCTTCATCCTGTTCACCGGCGAGGAGCAGGGCGGCATCGGCGCCGAGACCTTCGTGAAGAACCACGCCGCCGAACTCGCGAAGGTCGACGCCGTCCTCGTGCACGACACCGGGACCGGCAAGGTATTCAGCATTGCGCTGGAGAACCTGTGGGAGACCGCGCCGCTGATGCAGGAAATCTATCAGCCGCTCGAAGAGGTCTTCGACCTGCGGCCGCTCTCGACGCGCTACTTCGGATCGTCGGACCACGTCGAGTTTCTCGACAAAGGCGTGCCCGCCTACTTCTGCGTGCAGCTTCCGGCGGGATATCGCCAGGCGCACCATAGCCAGGCCGACACCTTCGACAAGGTCATCCCCGACCAGATCAACGAAGGCGCGGCGCTGCTGGCCGCGTGGGCCTGGAACGTCTCCGAGATGCCGGAGGCGCTGCCCCACCACGCCGCAACCGAGCGTGCGCCGATGGAGTGAGGCTCCAGCACCATTGCAGGGTGCCCCAGGTCTCGTGCCGTTCGAGACCTGGGCGGTTTTCGTCCCGGATCAGCGAGGTCCTCCTACGAATGCGCTGGCGCAGCGCACTCGACCGACGTGACCTTAGCCGCATTGGCGGCGAACAACTCCTAGTAGTATTGTCGTGCGTGCCAGTGCGCGCAATTTCCCGTTGACCCTCGCTCAACCCTCCATCCGCTCGTTCTTCCTCGAGGGCCCCGCCGGCCGCCTCGAAGCCCTGTTGAATGTAGGCTCGGCCGACGCCACATATGCCGGCATCGTCTGCCATCCGCATCCACTGGGCGGAGGCACCATGCACAACAAGGTTGTCTTCCACGCCATGAAGGCGCTAAACTCCTTCGGCTTTCCCGTGCTGCGCTTCAACTTTCGCGGCGCCGGCCTGAGCGCTGGGAGGCACGACGAAGGACGTGGCGAGCGCGCCGATGTCGAAGCCGCGCTGGCATGGCTGAAGCGCGAGTTTGCGCTGCCCATCGTCTTTGCCGGCTTCTCTTTCGGCTCGGCCGTGGGCCTGCGTGTCGCCTGTCCCGACTCCGACGTGAAGGCGCTCATCTCCATCGGCACGCCGGTTGAAGCTGAAGGCCGCCTCTACTCGTTCGATTTCCTGCGCGATTGCCCCAAGCCCAAGCTGTTCGTCAGCGGCGATCGCGATCAGTACGGCCCGCACGCCGCGCTGGAGGCGCTCGTCGCCCAGGCCGCCGAGCCCAAGGAGCTGGTCTTCGTTCCCGGCGACCACTTCTTCGAAGGTCATCTCAACGAGCTGCGCCTGACCATCGAGAGCTGGCTTGAAGAGCAGCAGTTAGGGAAGCTCTGAGTTCCCCTCAGGCCCTCGGGGGTTGCTTGGTTCATCGGAAGGCGAGGTGTTATCTGAAGCCTGCACGGCCGCGTCCAGCTTCCCGCCGGAACGGAAAGCAATGATCTGCCTGCCTTCGGCGCGGCCGAACTTAAGGTAGTGCACCAGCGGATTGATCCCGCCGGCGGCTACATCCGGATTCTGCCGAAGATACCCGCTGCTGCTGAATTGCGGACTCGGGTCGCGCCCTTCGTCCGCGCCAATTTCTAAGTAATGCAAGATCGGATCGAGCTGAGTTGTGGCAGCTTCGGGGCAATTCGCCAAGTACCACGGAACATCGAACATGCCTGAGCGGGCTATCAACTCCCGCTCCTCGAACATTTCGCCTCCCCCTGAAACCCGCGCCACCGCCTTCCTGAGGGCTCGCATCGGTGCAGTAAGCTTCCAGCTGGAGGATTGCAGTACGCTGTTGAGCTTGTTCCTGACATCGGCTAAGGCCAGCTGCAGCGCGCGATTGCCCGCCTCCAGGTTGCGGGTGTTGGCCTCCAATTCAACCACTCGTCCCTGCAGCACATCCGCTCGATGACGCTGTGCGGTACTCTCTGTGGCTAACTCGGTAACCCGCCGGTCCAGGCGCTCACGCATCTCGGCCGCGGTTCTAAGGTCATGGGTTAACTCCGCAATCGTACTGACGAATGAACGCGCGCCGCTGGATGTCTTTTCCGCTTCAATGCCCGAGCACTCAAAGCCCAAGATAATCCGTTGCAGGACCGCTTCCCGCGCCAGCCACTTTGCTACGTTCGAAGGATCAACAGTGCACCCCATGCCACTCGCAATCCCGTTCACCACTTCGAAAATGGATTGCAGCGGATTGTGCGCGGGAACTCCGGAGCCGAGAGCCCACAAGATACCGCGCGTCAATACCCATCCGAGGGGAATAGAGTCCGCGCTGAGCCACTCCTGGTCGATGAATACAAGTTCGTCATCCACCTGGAGCAGATTGAATGGGGTGCAATCCAGGAAATCACCTGGCATCACATAGGACGCAAGGTCGCCTGCCCCCGTACTGCCATCAGCCGCGCTATTCGCGCTGCCGGTGTAGGCGTGTTGCCAAAGAAATGTGACCCATGGTTTCAGCGCCTGCATCACCGACTCCAGGCTGCCATTGCGGGCTCGGGCCTCAAGCAAGTTCCACAGAACCTGGCGGCCTCGCCGATAGACGGCAGGGCCTAACTCGCTCGTAAAGGTCGCGCCTTCAATGGTGATCGACGGCGGAGCCTCGCGCTTCACCAGCGGCTCTTTCAGCACTACGATTTCTGGACCTTGGCGCAGGAACCTGGTTTGCGTCGCCAAATGCGGAGCGCGTTTGGCGGAAAACGTAAATGCGAGCTCCGGCATTACCGGCTGCGAAGCAGGCTCCGCCGATGCCACCACAAGAAAGGAATTGCTCAGCTCCTCAACCAGGTCCGCTTTGGCCAATGCGCGGAATGCCAAAGCGTCGTCGAAGCAACGATAAGGCGATCCGGCATAGTCTCTCGCATGGCAACGGGCGAGCAGATCGACGAAGTCGAAGCTCTCATCTTTCAAACCAGCTTCGGAAAGAATGACATTAGGCAGCTTATAGTCCGGGAACGGATATTGAATGGAGCAGTACGACAAGCCGGCGGCAGCAAGCTGCTGTATCAGCTCGCGACGGCT
Source organism: Terriglobales bacterium (assembly GCA_035651035.1). Taxonomy (GTDB): domain Bacteria; phylum Acidobacteriota; class Terriglobia; order Terriglobales; family Acidobacteriaceae; genus Bog-257. The sequence goes on along the minus strand of DASRGM010000263.1, from coordinate 10,913 downwards.
GAAGGTGCAAGGCGCTCCCGGAAAGTATAGGTCCTGAATACCAATGAAAGGAGCATCAAAGTGGTCTTCTCCCGCTCCATTGAAGTATTTCAGTCCAAGCTTATTCTCGATTGCGACTATCAGCTTGCCCCGAGGCTCCAGAAAGCGTCGTACGGAGCGAAGATAGGCTAGGATTGGATCGGGTCCTTTGCCGAACTTCGGCGCATATTCCAGAACCCCAATCAGCAAAATCCATTGAAACTGCTCTGGACTCTCGAAGCTCAGCAGATCGTCAGCGACAACTTTTACCTTCGGAAGATCGCGACACCGCTCGGCAGCGATTCGCGCCCGCGCGAGGCTGCCTTCAACCGCAACGACTTCAGCCCCAATTTCACCAAGGTAGCGAGTGATCGCGCCACAGCCACAGCCAAGCTCCAAAACCGAATGGCCTGGCTCTATGGCGAGGGGACGAATCAGGCAGTGACGCAAGCGGCTTAGGTGATACTCGGAGGGCCAATCAGAAATAGATGCCGCCAGTTCCGGCGACAGACTGCTTCGATCCGTTGAGCTGCGCACGACCTCATACAAACGTTCTTCGACAGCCGCGCCGTCCGTGTAGTCCAGAGACTCGTAATCGGCACGGCGAAGCACGTGGCTGTGGTCGTCCCAGACGTATGGCATTCAAGTGTAGCTCTCGTTTTAGCAGCAATTTACTGTAATGGGCAAGACGCACGTTTAAGCCGGCATTAGCATTTGCGTGGCGGGAACGCGAGGCGAACGACGCGGCAACTCGGGAGCCACAGCAGGATCGCATCTAAACTGCTCTAGCGGGGCGAAGCGTCGGTTTAGAGTCACGCGGGTATTCTGCGGCTGTTTGCCGGTTGCCAGCCGGAAGATAATGCGAGGCTTAGAAAATACCTGCCGAAGATGGGCGCCTTCAGATCGCTTGATTCCCGTCACCGTGACCATTGCGACCCGGAGCTTCCATGGTCATTGGGCTGCGCGTTGTTCGCGGCGAGCCACCATCATGATCTGATATCCAAATAAGCCCGGCAGCAGGCGGGTAAGAACGGCAAGGACCGAGTTAATCGCTGAAAACAGTATGCCCGTCGGCGAAATTCCCAGCGCCAGCGCAATCGGTATTACCGTCTCGCGCTCGGCAACGATGCGATAGCCGGCATCGAGCAGGAATTGCCGTGCCGTCTTTCTGGTGAACCAGCGGACGTGGGTCCGGTCGAGAATGCCGCGGTCCGTATAGTTAAAGTTTCCCAATAACAGGGACCATCGCACGCTGAGGTTTGCCACATTGGGGACCGAGACAATGATCTCTCCGTCCTTCTGCAATAGGTCCTTGCACTGTCTTACGATTCGCTCCGGGCAGGATAGGTGCTCGAGAATGTCGAGCAATAGAATGCGATCGAACTTCTTCCCGTGTAGCCGCTCAGTGACGCTGTCCAAGCCGTCATTCAGGTCCACGCTGAAGTATTCGGCCAGGGCAGCGCGTTCCGAGACTTCGGGTAATGCATCGACACCGGTTACACGGTTTCCCTGCTTTGCGATTTCGGCGGCAAAGAATCCCTCGCCGCAGGAGATATCCAGCACCTCGTGATTGCTTCCGGCCATCTGCTGCGCGTAGTAGTGGCTGGAGTATTTACTATGCTTGATAGGATAATGGATGAAGTATTCTTCAAACTCCCGATAACACCGGCTTGACCATGCCGTCTTCTTATATCTGCGAACTGCCTGAAAGACATTCCACGAATACTGCAGACCATTGAAATACTGCAGCTCGGTAGCACGATATGCTGGAATGGGGACTTCGTCGATAACGTAATGCTGATGATTAAGCTTGATCAGCATTTCCGTATCGAAATGAAAATCGTCCGTCATATTGTCGAAGTAAATCTTCTTCAGCGCGTGCAGGTTGTAAGCGCGGTAGCCGGTATGGAAGTCGCTGAGCCGCATTCCCAGGGTACGATTTTGAAACGCGGTGAGCAGGCGGGTGCCGATGTACTTGTAAAGCGGCATACCTCCGCGCAAAGGCCCACCGTAGGTGGGCGTCATGCGGGTTCCCACAACCGCATCCGCTTTCCCTTCGACGATCGGCTGGTAAAGTCGGCTTAGTATCTCGGGAGCGTACTTGCCGTCGCCATGGAGCAGCACCACAACATCGAAGCCCTTATCGATAAAGTAACGGTAGCCTGATTTTTGGTTGCCTCCATAGCCCAGGCTACTGGAATGACTAAGTACCTGTAGCTTGGGAAGCTGCCGCAGGCTCTTTAAGCCCATCGCCAATTCGTAGGTATGATCCTGACTGGCATCGTCGAAGACGGCGATCTCCTCGACGTTCTCCCACACCTCGGGAGTGATTCGTTTCAGCACCTTCGAAAGCGTCGTCACCGCGTTCGAGGTGACCACGAGAATGCCGATCCGCTTGTGATGGTTATCGGCGAGCGCCCGTTCGTTCTGCAGCAAGCCGCCAAACAACGGTGCGGGCTCGAACGGGAAGGTGAAAGTCGGTGTAGCTGTCGAGTAGCGATCCATTGCTTCTCGCTAAGGCGGAAACCGGGGAACGGTAGCGTGAGGAAATAATAACACGCTTGTCTGGGGTGTGCGTTTCGGCGCAGTGGAGCTCGGCTTCACCGGCTGCTGAGAAAACTCGCTGCGACGAGCCGTTCGCGTAGAGCTGGGTTCGCGTAGAACTGACCACTACCGGGTAGAGCGGCGCTTCAGCGCCGCGTTTCGCCAGCCCCCATTTTCTGAGAGCCCTCTCTAGCGGGCGACACTCTCCGCAAATCTGGCGTTCATCGAATCGCGAGAAGCTCATTCGGCCCAGCTCTTGCTTGTCATTCCAACTGCTTTTCAATGGCAACCATTCGAGCGTTGGTACGATATCATAACAGTGGACCTCACCTGGTCCCCCACTGACCCCGACCACACGACAGCATTGCGATGCAGCAGAAAAGCGAGCTCCGGAAAGATTCGGCGACAGCTAACGCCAAGCTGAACCATGAAGGATTGAGTTGGGAGGAGCGGGCCCATCAGCTGGAGCGGGAGCTGGCCCAAACTAAGCTAGACTATGCTGCCCTGCGAAACCACTTGATCTTGATGGAAAGCAGTACCAGCTGGAAGATAGTAGCGCGGATCCGCTCTGCTCTTGCCCCTTTTCCCAAACTCCGGCTCTATACACGCCGTGCCGTACAGCTTGTCTGGTGGACGCTGTCGCTGCAACTCTTTGCTCGCATGCGGGAGCGCCATCTACTTGCCGGCCGCGATCAAATCGCGAGTTCCGGCTTCTTTGACGGCGCCTGGTACTTGTCGCAATACCCGGACGTTGCGGCCGCGGCCTGCGATCCCGCCATGCACTATCTGCTGCATGGTGGCCGCGAGGGACGCAACCCGGACCCCAATTTCGATGCTGCGGCTTACCTTCAGTCCCATCCGGATGTGCTCGCGGCCGGCGAGAATCCCCTGCTGCACTATCTTGAGCACGGAATGCATGCTGCCACAACCGGCCCGCTGGGGACGATTCCCTCCACTTCCCGTTTCCAGAGCAGGCTGCGACGATTTTTCCGGGCCATGAATCCGGCCAACTCTGAGGACAGACAAAAGCTCGTCATTTTTGCGGCAAATAGGTTGCCGCTGTCCGCGGCGGCCAGACACAGACTGATGAATTGGGCGCTGACTCACTATTTCGATCGTCACGGCCAACCCATGAGTGCCGAAATTGGCGATGCACAGAAGGAGTGGGACACCAGAGGAACGCAGCGGCTGCGCGAATTGTTATCTACCGGCGAGGTGTTGGCGGTTCCCGCTGCCAGCCATCCGATTGTGTCTTTCATTCTCGTACTTCATAACAAAGCGCATCTGTCTTTGCTTTCGATTGAATCAATATTGCAGTTTGCCGGCGTCCCATTCGAATTGATAATTGTCGATAATGCATCCACCGACTCAACCTCCAAGATGTTGGAGCGAATCGCAGGAGCAACTATCCTGCGCAATGATTGCAACGCCGGGTTCGGCCCAGCCTGTATGAGGGCGGCGGACGCGGCACGCGGCGAATACCTGTGCTTCTTCAATAATGACGCCCTGCTGACGGAAGAGGCCGTTTCTGTGATGCTTGCGGATTTCCAACACTCGGACGTGGGCGCCGTGGGCGGCAAAATACTGCTGGCCAATGGCCGATTGCAAGAGGCGGGATCGATCCTGTGGCGCGACGGTAGTGCGCTGGGCTATGGGCGGGGGGACGCTTCCGATAAGCCTGAGTATAATTTCCGCCGCCCTGTGGATTATTGCTCGGGAGCGTTCCTGCTTACGCCGAAAAATCTATTTATGGAGGTGGGAGGCTTTTCGGCGGAGTTTTCCCCGGCCTACTATGAAGACGCAGACTATTGCATGACCCTCTGGCATAAGGGCTGGAAAGTAATCTATGAGCCGCGGGCCGCTATCAAACACTATGAGTCGGCCAGTTCGGGCGGGAATGCGCTCGCAACGCCGTTAATGGCGAAACATCAGGTTATCTTCAGGGACAAATGGCAAGAGGCTCTCGCAAACCACTACCCTCCCGAACCTCGTAACGTCTTGGCCGCGCGTATTTCAGTGCAGTCAACAGGCTTACGAATTGTTTATATCGACGACCGCATCCCTCATCGCGAGCTGGGAGCTGGATTTCCGCGCAGTAACCGCATTGTGAACTGCCTGGCTGCCTTGGGTCACAATGTCATTTGTTCTACGTTCACCTTTCCTCTTACTAAAGACGGCAAGGACGATATCGCGCAGGAAGTTGAGCTGCATGATGGCTTCCGCTTCAGGGACAAACTTATCCGCGACTACTTTCCGGTCGCAGATATAGTCTGGATCAGCCGGCCGCATAACCTGAAAATCCTTCGGGACAACTATCCGAGGGTGTTAGAGGACCGGAAATTCCGGCTGGTCTACGACGCGGAAGCCATCGCGTCCTACCGAAACGAGGCCAAAGCACGGCTCTTCGGCGCCGGCTCCGACAATGCCGGGCAGTGCGAGCCAGGCACCCTCGCCGAGGAGCTCGAGCTTGCCAGGGCCGCCGATGCGGTGACCGTGGTCTCAGCGGCTGAACGGCAAGCAATGCTGGCGGGCGGTGTGCAATCGGCACATTTGCTGGTCCACAGTCTGGACGTCGTCCCGACTACCTCCGAATTCGAAGCGCGCGACACGCTGCTGTTCGTGGGATCGATTCATGGACTCGACAGTCCCAACGCCGATTCTGTGCGGTACTTCTGCCGCGAAATTTGGCCGGCCGTCCAGCGCGCTACCGGAGCAACTCTTGTTATCGCAGGGTATGGCACGGAAATCATGTCTTTCGAGACGGTCGATCCTACCGTTGCAATCATGGGAGCCCAGCAGGACCTGGCACCTTTGTATGATCGGGCTCGACTATTCGTCGCTCCAACTCGATTCGCGGCCGGAGTGCCACTTAAGGCCTATGAGGCCGCGGCGTTTGGGGTTCCCATCGTAGTTTCCGACCTTCTGGCGCGACAATTGGATTGGACGCGTGGTAAGGAACTACTCTGCGCCAATGATGCGGGAGATTTTACCGAGGCCTGTATCCGTCTCTATCACGACAAAATGCTCTGGCAAAGCATTCGCGCCAATGCTTTAGCGCGAGTGGCGATCCATCTGAGTCCCGAGAATTTCGAGGCCAGCGTAGTTGCAGTACTCGACAGCTTGCATTTACCCGCACTGAAGCTTCAGTAATTAAAAGGTGCTTCGGAGAGATTGTGCCAGACTCTCCGGTTTTCCCCTTAGTGGCATTCTTGCGAAGCCATCGATAAACCTTCCAGAATCCGCTCTTGAGACTCTGCGCAAGCCAGTTCCGATTTGGTATCCCTGCACTGTTTCGTGTTGACATCAACCAGGTTGATGCTAGTATTGCTGCCAACCAGAGTCTCTGAAGTGCCTAATAGCAGATTGGTAAGCGTCGCGTGCCGCTGCGCCAGCCATCCACCTCGTTCGCGCGAGCGACGCGGCTAGCCAATCCATAGGTTATTTGAAAGGTATGCCGGAGGAATCTATGAACATCGCCCGGTCAGTATCCAATAGGAACTTGACAAGAGTAATCGTCCGAATGGTTGCGTTGGCTGCCTTTTGTGGCGCCTTGGCAATCGGCGCAGCGGCTCAGACCCTGACGACACTCGCCAGCTTCGCCGGCAGCAACGGCGCGAATCCGCAGGCGGCTCTCGTGCAGGGCCGGGATGGCAATTTTTATGGGACAACCGTGTTCGGCGGCAGCGGCCGCAGCCAGACCTGCAATAGTCCGACGACCGGCTGCGGAACCGTCTTCAAAATTACTCCCAGCGGGACCCTGACGACGATTTACAGCTTCTGCTCGGCACAGAATTGCAGCGACGGGTTCTTCCCTGCCAGCGCCCTGGTCCAAGGCACCGACGGCAGCCTTTACGGCACTACGTCCGGCAATACCCTCGTGAATTGCGGCACGACCAGCTGCGGCACGGTATTCCGCATCAGCAACGGCACGTTGACCACGATCTATCGTTTCTGCTCGAGAACAAGCTGTTCGGACGGCAACTGGCCGGCCGGCGGCCTCATTCAAGCCAACGACGGCACCTTCTACGGCACAACCGTGCGCGGCGGAACTGGCAGCGCCTGTCCGCCGCAGCAATATCCCTACGGCTGCGGCACCCTTTTCAAAATGACCCCCAACGGGACCGTCACCACGCTGTACAACTTCTGCACGCAGTCGAATTGTGCCGACGGCAACTTTCCGCAGGCCGCGCTGGTGCAGGGCGCCGACGGAGCTTTTTACGGTACGACCGAATCGGGTGGCACAAGTTGCACCGGTACGAATCCCACGTGCGGCACCGTCTTTAAGATCACCGCAGGCGGGAGCTTTACCTCGTTGTACAGTTTCGCTCCCGGCGGGCCGTCCAATCCTGTAGGGGCGTTGGTTCAGGGCACGGACGGAAACCTCTACGGCACCACTGCTGGGGCAGCGACCGCAGTCTTCAGCATCACGTCTAGCGGCATGCTGAACTTCATACAGCCCATCAGCGGCACGGGTCCATCAAACGCGGGACTTACGCAAGCCGGAGACGGCAACTTCTACGGAACCACCGTCGGGGGCGGCGGCAATGGCGGCACCATCTTCAAGGTCTCCCCGACTGGCATGCTGACGACGGTATATGTCTTTAGCGGCCCGGACGGCAATCAGCCGCAAGCCACAACCATCCAGGCAATGGATGGGCAACTGTACGGGACCACATACGGCGGCGGCGCAAACAATAATGGAACGGTCTTTCGCATCACCGGACCTACACCTAGCGCAGGACAGTTCGTAACCGTTCCGCCGTGCCGCTTGGCCGACACGCGGAAAAGCAGTCCAATCCAGGGCGGCACCTCGCAGGTCTTCAATGTCCCGCTGCTTGCATTGATGAATCCCAACTGCGGTTTTGCTGTTCCGAGCAACGCCATCGCGTACTCGTTGAACGTCACCGTCGTTCCTCCACACCAAAATCAATTGCATTTCCTGACCATCTGGCCTGCGGGACGGGCCCAGCCCTACGTTTCCACCATGAACTCCCAGGATGGACGGACCAAGGCGAATGCTGCCATCGTGCCGGCGGGAGCGGCCAACGCGGTCAGCGTTTACGTCACCGATACCACCGACGTCGTCCTCGACATCAATGGTTACTTCGTACCATCCGTTTCGCAGACGCTGAAATTCATTCCTCTGCCGCCCTGCCGCGTCGTCGATACGCGCGACGCCACCAAGCCCCAGGGCCTGGGGCCGCCGTTCCTGGGCGCCATGGAAACACGTTCGTTGCCGATTCTCTCCAGCCCCTGCTTCCAGGGTTTGGCGGTTCAGCCCCAGGTGTACTCGTTCAACGTGACGGTGACACCAAACCCGGGCAATCGGCCGCTGTACTTTTTGGCGCTGTGGCCGAGCGGCCCCTTGCCCACGGTCTCCACGCTCAACAACGGAACAGCAGCAGGGGCTGTGGCGAACGCGGCGATTGTGCCGGCTGACACCAATGGGAACATCAACGTTTACGCTTCGAACAGCACCGATGTGGTCATCGACGTGAACGGATACTTCGGCACACCCGGCGAGTACTCGTATTATGCGACTGCGCCGTGCCGCGCCTTCGATAGTCGCAACAATAACGGGCAGCCGTTCAAGAATGAAATCATGGTGCCCATCGCCGGCAGCCCCTGCGCCCCCTCCAGCACCGCGAAAGCATACGTTTTCAACGCGACGGTGGTGCCCCAGGGTACGTTGGGATTCCTGACTCTATGGCCGGACGGCGAGAATCAACCCCTGGTGTCCACCCTTAATGCCTACGATGGCCTGGTCACCTCGAACATGGCCGTCGTGCCCAACCTGGATGGAATCACTGACGCCTATGCCACCAACTACACGCACCTGGTCCTCGATCTTCTGGGGTACTTTGCGCCGTAGCGGTTGATGGTTGGCGTAAGAACCTGCTTGAGACTTGAAACGCTGCGGTGCCCGGCAAGACTGTCTTCGCCGGGCACTGCAGCGTGCAGCAGAAGGGAGTTGCGATTTTGCGCTTGCCTTTCCGCAGCACGTTTGCAACACCCCAGCCAATGAACCGGCCCACGCCCTCGCCAAGCTTGTAGTAAACTCGAATCCATAAAACTACCGCCGCAGTTTCGACGCTTTGCCGGGAGGTCGTCTCGTCTGCCCATCCTGTACTTTCTTGATGAAGTCACCTCCGATTACGTTCACGGCTGGGCTTTTGCCAGTGAAGGTATCGATTCCATAGAAATTCACGTCGATGGCACTACCGTTGGCACAACACTGCCCACGTTAATTCGTCCGGACGTTGAAGCCGCGAACCCTGGGGCGAGCGGGCCCACCGGCTTTCATTTCAGCTTTCCTCCCGGCATTTTTCTATCGCGACGGCCTGCCGTAAGTGTCGTCTTCAAGCCGAGACGCGGTGCTGCCGTTGCCTCCCAGCCTGTTTCCGTGCCCAATGTGAAAGGGTCGGTGGACGCAACCCTGCCCGATAAAGGTCTGTCGCCGGGTCCTCTGCCGGCCCCCATCCACAGCCTCCTCTGCCAACTCTGGGGGGAGCAGTCCTACAATGTCGTCTGGACAGAGGAGGTCATCAAGCAGGCAGTCGAGGATCTCAAGTTTATTGTGCAGCATGGGCCTCGGCACTTGCCCGAGCTATTTCGCTACCTCGGCTTCCTACGCTTGATCTGGACAAAGTTCGAGTTCACCCTGCGCCACTTCCCCAAGTTCAACGAAACTGCCGCCTCCAGTAAGGATTTTCTAGCTATAGGCAGCAGCATCCCTGAGATGTTCGGTATCGCCCACCATCTGTACGTACTAAAGAGCTGGGGCCTTAAAGGAGATTTTGCGGAATTCGGCTGCTATAAGGGGTTCAGCACATCGATGCTGAGCGAAGCCTGCTTCCAGCTAGGCATTCGGATGCATGTCTTCGACTCCTTCGCCGGCCTGCCTCCCTCCGAATCCGGCTACTATCGCGCGGGCGACTTTAAGGGCTCGCTCCCGGAAGTTCAGCAAAATGTGAGCGCCTTCGGCAAAATAGAAGCTGTGACATTTCATAAAGGTTTCTTTGCCGATACCTTGCCGGCATCAACCCTGCAGCCTCTATGTATGTGGATGGACGTGGATCTGGAGAGCTCCAGCCGAGATATTATGTCGATCCTGGATCGCCTACCGGTCGAAAGCTGCTTGTTCTCGCACGAGTGCTACCCGGAATATTTCCGCGCAGATGGTATCAAGGAAGCAAGAAGTGCCGATAGCGTAATAGGACCCATCCTGGATGCGTTTCGCAAACACAACCGGCAAATTACGGGTACGTTCGTCTCAGGAAACATGGGCGCCTTCTGGGACCGTAATCGCGGAATTCCTGTACTGCCTGTCGACGAGCTCCTTAAGATAAAAGACTTGGAGCGAGTATAGCGGCGTTGAAATTCCGCTGGACGGTCAATACAGTGCCACAACCCACCCGCCACAGGGAAGATGTTTTGGCCGGATCTTCCGCTCCTTCGCATATGGGACTGTCGCAGAACGCGGGCAGTAGTGGGTTACTAAGCTCCTGCGGGTGGCTTGTCGAGTAGTTGGTTCCCCCCCATGCACCAAGTCAGAAGCCCAAAACAATACATCCGTTCGCTTCGGAAGAAACCGCGTTCGCGTGAAACCGTATTCGGCCACAAACCGCTCCAGGTTCGCGGAGTATTCCGGTCCGTCCGGATCGCCTGGTCTAAGTGCCTTGGCTCCTCCCGCAAACAGCAAGTCATCCATTTTATGGCTGCCCGGATAGTAAAATAACTCGCCTGTATCCGGACTGATGTCCTCCAGCGCGATCCAACTGGCTACAAAATGGTAGGGAGGGTCGGTGTAGACAAACGCCGTGTCCTGATGCGCCGCCTGCTGTGAACCATTTTCGAAATAGAGAGTCTGAAATGCTACCGGTTCTTCTTGGAATATGTCTCTTAAGAAATTAAGAAGCTCAGGTGCAAAGATGAGATTGTGACTTGACGGCAGTCTGACATGAACATCGAGGACCTTGCTCTCCGGATTGGCAAGGCGCTCGTGACGTGCAGTATCGAAACGCTTTCCTGTATTGTCCCAGTAAGTCATAGGAAACTTAACTTTGGGATTCGACAGCGCGGCATTGAGGTCTGCCAGAAAGGTATCTACATCTACCGAGGCGACAGCGGACTCCAGGGTCGTATATCCTTCGTCAATAAAACGACGCAGAATACTGGTGTCCTGGGTCCGCCATTTCGTAAACCATTTCTGTTCGCCCTTCGAGAGGACGTCATGAGCATCCGGAGTGTCTGTCCAGAGAAATTGCCGCGGTTTCGAATAATCCTTTGCGCGTCTCTGCAAGTCCTTTCCTCCATTGCAAAGCGTTCGGCCGGGGCGAAATAACCGTAAA
>DASRGM010000262.1:0-2616 GCA_035651035.1 Terriglobales bacterium | reverse complement strand
GGCCAGGCCGAAGCCCAGCAGCACCGGCGCCAGCGCTTGCGGGCCAAGCCCGGCAACATCGGCCATGAAGACACCGAGATAAGTGTAGACCGTAAAAGTGCCTGCCACGGTCAAGACGCTGGTCACCAGCACTCCCAGGATATCGCGCCGCTTGGCCAGCGCCAGACGCTCACGCAGGCCAGCCGTAACGCCAGCCGCTTGGCGCGGAAGCCGGGCGAGAATCCCCAGCAGCGAGAATGCCGCCAGCGCCGCCACACCGATGAAAGTGGCACGCCAACCGAAACCCTGCCCCACCAGCACGCCCAGCGGCACACCGGCAACGATGGCAAGGGTCAGCCCGGTGGTGACGCTCGAAAGAGCACGACCGCGCCGGTCACTTCCGACCAGCGCGGCCGCGTATCCGCTGGCGGTCGGCATGAAGGTCGCAGCTGACAGCGCCAGCAGAAGCCGCGCGGCCATCAGCCCGGTGTAGCTCGGCGCCAGCGCGGCGAGCAGGTTGCCCAAGGCAAAGCCGCCCATGGCGATAGTCAGGAGGCGACGCCGCTCCAGGTCAGCCGTAAGCACGGCCATGACCGGCGCGCCGACCGCATAGGCAAGGGAGAAGGCGGTAACCAGATGGCCGGCGGCGGGCAGACCGACGCTCAGATCTTCCGCCAGGGCGGGCAGCAGCCCTGCGATCATGAATCCCTCGGTGCCGATGGCAAAAGCGCCGAGAGTGAGCCACATCAGAGACGTCAGCGAGTCGATGCTGGTCGCTTGCGCACAAGGGGGGGCCAATTGGCGGAGCACAGGGCATGTCTCCTTGTCACGGCGTTGAGCCCTGGACCGGGGAATCCGGAAAGGGAGATGCGGCGATCAAATCGCACGCGTTCGGACTCTTGAACCCCGGGATGAAGCGTTCGCAGACGGCGGCGTTGACGGTGCCATATGTGGACGCGGGCTTGTGCGCGAAACCCGCGAAATACTCCTTGATAAAGCCTTCCTTGAAATTCACCCGCGGGTACTTTGCGACGATCTCCTCGCGCAGCTCCGCAGGAAACTGATCGAACCCCACCCCCAGCACATCGAGAAGAACGCCTGAATTGAGGAGCGCCACTTCTGGGCGCATGTACTTCGGAATGCCGGGCGTGGTGTGCAGCGCGATCGCCTCCCAAACGGTCTGCACGTGATCTTCGGCGATGTTGTGGGCGCTGAGGAACTGTCGCGCGGCATTGGCGCCGTCGACCTCGAAGCGTTCGTCGGGGCTCGAGAACTTCCTGATCAGGCCGAGATCGTGGAATGCGGCGGCCACGTAGAGGAGTTCCGGATCGAAGCGCAGCTTTCTCTGCCGGCCCTGCTCCGCCGCGAACAGGTAGACGCGCATCGAGTGATTGAACAGCAGATCGGTGGAGTGCTCGCGCAGGATACCTGTCGCCTCTTTGGCGAGCAAAGAATCGGGAATGACGCTGGCACGGGCGAGATTTGGCGTGGTCATCGCTTTTGTCCTTTCACGAGCAACTGTGGAGCTCGGCGGCGTGCATCTGCGCTCGCTTGCGCAACGAGAAGCCTAATCGGTCAACGCGCTCCGGCCACGAGCACGATCTTTCCTTTCGGCTGAGGCCGCACGCGTTCCAGCATCAAATGCGCATCGCGCGCATCCGCGAGAGGCAAGACCGCCCCGACCCTTGTTCTTAGCTTTCCGGCGTCGACGAGACGGGCGATCTCCGTCAGATGGTGGCGCGTGACGCTGACCAGAAAGAAGGAGGCGTCGACGCCATGGCGTTCGGCGAGTGTCTGATCCGGCTCCGACACCGCCGAAATCAGCTTGCCGCCGCGACGAAGCACCTGGAACGACCGGTTCTGCGTCTCGCCGCCGACCAGATCGATGACAGCGTCCACGTCTCGAACCTCGTTCTCGAAGCGCTGGCTCCGGTAGTCGATCACCATGTCTGCGCCGAGATTGCGCACGAAGGAAATGTCGTCCGTCGCCGCGGTCGCAATCGTTTGCAGGCGCGCGGCACGCGCCAACTGAACCGCATACGAGCCGACGTTTCCCGCCGCCCCGTGGATGACCACCCTCTGACCTGCCTTGAGCCCTGCGTGGTCGAACAATGCCTGCCACGCCGTCACAGCGACGACGGGGACTGAGGCAGCTTCGACGTGGGATAACGAGGTCGGCTTGTTCGAGACCATGTCCGCGGAAGCCAACGCATACTCGGCGTAGGCTCCGACAAATCGCGGATTGGTGACACCATAGACCTGATCTCCCACACGCAGTCCGGAAACGCCGGCCCCCATGGCGACGATTTCACCGGACAAATCCGAGCCCAGCGTAAGTGGAAGCGGTTGCGGCAACGCGCTCTTTCCGGCCCTGATCCAGCCGTCCCATGGTCCGACCCCGGCGGCCTCAACCTTGGCCAGGACTTCACCTGGGCCGGGCTCAGGCTTCGGGACTCTCTCGAACGTCATGACCTCCGGCGGCCCGAACTCATGCACGCGCCAGGCCATCATCGTCGAATGAGATCCCCCCTCGTTTGCCTCGGGCAGGTTGCTGTCAGGGGACATCTCAAGCTCCTTGCGCGGACTCGCCCAGTCCTATGTCGCAAGGCAGCTCGCTTCGGACAACGAAGCGGAGCC
>DASRGM010000261.1:0-9548 GCA_035651035.1 Terriglobales bacterium | reverse complement strand
GTTGCGGTGCAGCAGTTCCTCGGCCTCTTCGCGTCCTTCGCGGCCGAAGTAGGCGTGCAGCAGGTAGACCATCGCCCAGAGGTGGCGGCCCTCCTCGACGTTGACCTGGAACAGGTTGCGCAGGTCGTAGAGGCTCGGGCAGCGCTGGCCGAGCCGGCGCTGCTGCTCGACGCTGGCCGGCTCGGTGTCGCCCTGGGTGACGATCAGGCGGCGCAGCGTTGAGCGATGTTCGCCCGGAATCTGCTGCCAGACTTCTTGGCCGTAGTTGTCGCCGAAGCCGACCTTGCGCTCGATATTGCGATCGGCAAGGAAGATGCCCCAGCGGTATTCGGGCATCTTCACGTAGCCATACGTCGCCCAGCCCTTGGCGTCGACCGAAGTTGCAGTGCGCAAATAGACGTCGGCCACCTGGAAGTCCTTGGGGCCAAGCTCCTGCCACCAGCTCAGAAATTCCGGCTGCCAGTGCTCCAGCGCGCGTTGCAGCGTCCGATTCGAGCCGAGATCAACGTTGTTAGGAATGCGGTCTTGATAATTAATGGACATAGCAAACTCCGTTCAGACAGATGCACATTTTTGGACGATCGAAAACAACTTCACATCTTTAAACCACAGGTGCAAATCTCTAAGGACCGTCGAATGAAGAAAATGCTGATTGAAAAGTGCGCGTTATCAAATAAAGTGCGCATTATCCAAATAACGTGCGCATCACGAAATTGTCATCACGAGCGCAGCGAGGGACCTGCTTTCCTGCGAACCTTGACATTGCCTCGAACGAACAGCAGATCCCTCGCGGCCCTCGCGATCAAAATCTTCTAACGTACCTACACGCGCTCCCACGTAAATCGTGCCTTGGTTCCCGACCCGAAAAGCTTCAGCGCGCCGTGCTCTCCCGTCGAGTTCGGCCGAATAAACACCCAGTTCTGCCACGCCGAGAGCCGCCCGAAGACCTTGGTCTCCATCGTCTCGGCGCCGGGAAAGCGCAGGCTCGCTTCCATGCCCGTCAGCGCGTCGGGTGAAAGGCTGGCGCGCTCTTCGATCGCAATGCGCACTTCGTCCTCCCAATCGAGATCGTCGGGAGCAATCGTGACCAGGCCAAGGTTCAACGCTTGTTCCGGACCGAGCAGCGCGCCTTTGCTCTCGATGGCCGCCGCCATGCGTTTACAGTCGCCGCTGAAGCGCGTGTGCAGGCGGTCACGACCGTTCACCGCCGGCAGCAAGCCGAAGTTGAACTCGTCGATAGCAATCTTCGGTGCCGCGCCCTCCTCTTCCGCAACCGCGAGCATATAGCTGCGATCGGCCGCCAGGGCCAGCTCGAACAGAACGCCGGCGAAACACGATCCCGGCTCGATGATCGCGTAGAGGCTGCGCGACGACACATCCAGGCGGCCCAGTGTGCGTCGCAGCATGGCGATGGTTTCACGCACAAGCCAGTCGCTGCGTTGCGCCAGCATCAGCGCATCGGCCGCCAGCACCGCCTGCGGATTCCCGGACGTCTTCAACAGCAGCAGCCCCAGCTCCAGCTCGTTGACGCGCAGCATCAGGATGGCATCATCCAGTTCGCGGACCATCTGCAGCGGCCACCAGCGGTCACCCGCCTGATGAATTTCCTCCAGCGTCCTGGGCTGCTGGCCTTCTGGCGCACGCACCGTCAGCGTCGCCGTCCGCGCGCTGCGGTCGAAGCTCACGTCCACATACCGGTAGTGATATCCGCTGTCGTCGACGGTGCGGCCGACCGGGTTGAGCTTGATTCCTTGCGCATCTGCCGCGCGAGGCGAAATCCCCACCAGCTTCTCGGCGCGCGCGCGCACTACCTCCTGAAACTTTGCCGGTGCGGCGATTTCGTCCACCAGTCCCCATTCTTTCGCGCGCTCGCCCTTCACGCCGTCAGGATTGGTGCAGAACATGTCGGCCAGATCGCGGCGCACTTTGCGCTTGTCAACCACGCGAGTGAGTCCGCCGGTTCCCGGCAACACGCCCAGCAACGGCACCTCGGGCAGGCTTACCGCGCTGGAGCGGTCGTCGATTAGTACAATCTCGTCGCACGCCAGCGCCAGCTCGTAGCCGCCGCCCGCCGTTGTCCCGTTCAGCGCAGCGAGAAACTTCAGGCCGTCGTGGCGGCTGGAGTCCTCCATCCCATTGCGGGTCTCGTTGGTGAACTTGCAGAAGTTGACTTTCCAGGCGTGCGTGGAAGTGCCCAGCATGTAGATGTTGGCGCCGGCGCAGAACATTCGCTCGCGCGCACTGGTGAGGACGACGCAAGCGACCTCGGGATGCTCGAAGCGGATGCACTGCAGGATGGCGTGCAACTCAATATCGACGCCAAGGTCGTAGGAATTGAGCTTTAGCTTATAACCCGGCTTAAGGCCGCAATCCTCGTTCACGTCCATCGCCAGTGTCGCGATGCGGCCATCGATATTCAGCCGCCAATGGCGGTATTCTCCCGGAGTCACGTCAAAAGTGACGAGCTCCGCCTCTTTCACGTCAGGCATGTGGTCGGGTTCTCCTCAAGATCGCGCCATGGTCGGCAGCGCGCATTCCCCACTCGCAATAGATGTATTATAGTGCATTTATGGAAGTTGTACCTAGGCACTATTTTGCATTAACGGCATTCTCTGTTTAGCGACACAATGACCTCGTTCGCCATTTCGTCCAGGTTCAGGTTACTCGTATCCAAGGTGACGTCGGCTTTGCCGTAAAGCGGCTCTCGCACCTCCAGAATCCTCAGCAGGTCCGACATCGCTTCGCGATTATCCTCCATCGGACGCATGTCACCTTGCGCAATGACGCGCTGCATGTGTTCCTCCGGCGTCGCGCGCAGCCAGACAGTGAAGCACATGGTCAACAGGCGTTCGAAGGTCGCCGGCTCCGATACCAGGCTGCCGCCCGTCGCCAGCACAAAACGCGGGTAGCGCTCGATGACCTGATCGAGACAGCGCCGCTCCAGACGGCGAAATCCGCTCTGGCCATAAAGATCAAAGATGGCGCTCAGCGTCACGCCGCTCTCCTGCTCGATGAACCGGTCCAGTTCGAGGAACGGGACCTCCAGCCGCTCCGCCAAAATCGCGCCCAGAGTCGACTTTCCTGCACCACGCAGTCCAATCAGAGCGATGCGCCCGTGACGTGCCGCCAGATCGACGCCGCCGAATTGCTCCACCAGCAGACGACGCGCCTGCGAGAGTTGGTCTGCGGGAAGACGCCGCAGAAACTCGGTGGTGTGCACCAGGTCGACCGGCGGCTCGGGCCCTTGCAGGACGAGCGCTTCGACCGGCGTGTCCAGCGCTTTGGCGATCTGCCTTAGCAGCAGAATCGAGATATTGCCCTGTCCGGTTTCCAGTTGCGCGAGATAGCGCTCGGAGACTCCCGAATCGCGCGCCAGCAGCTTGCGGGTCATGCCACGACGGGCACGGCTTTCGCGCACACGTTCGCCGACCGACTTAAGGTAGTCAGCCTCGCCGCCACGCTCCGCATCCGGCCCCGCATAGGAGCTGCCCACGGTCGCAGGCAGAGGCTCTTCCGGCTGTATTATGTCGCGTTTGCGCCCCACAGCAGATGCATTATACTTCCGCAGCGGCACGTATAATAGTGCGAGGGATAACCGGCGCCGCTTGACGTGCTCGGGATACAGCAAAAGCATGGCCTTGGAGATCACGATCCTGGTGGGCACCATGACCGGCACGGCCGACATGGTCGCGCAAGAAGCGCAGCAGGCCCTGGAGTCCGCCGGGCACCATGTCCGCGTCGAGATGATGGACAATCTCGACGCCGGAGTCTTCGCGGCGGGCGGGGTCTTTCTGATTTGTACCTCAACTTATGGCAATGGAGACGTGCCCGACAACGCGCAGGCGCTGTTCAGCAGCCTGGAGAGCGAGCGGCCTGATTTGAGCAATATCACTTACGGACTGATCGCGCTGGGCGATACCACCTACAAGGACACCTTCTGCCAGGGCGGAAAACGATTCGACCAAATTCTGACGGAGCTCGGCGCCAAACGCGCCGGCGAGGTGCTGATGCACGATGCCAGTTCGGGCACGCTGCCCGAGGAGCTGGCAGGCCAATGGGTGGTGCCCTGGGCCGAGCAGCACGTAGCCGCGAAACCGGAGATGGGATAAGCATGGCAACTACAGTGGAAGATCGGGTTGCAGCCAAGGTGCTGCAGAGTTACCTCGGTGACAAGTGGCAGGCAGGCGAAGGCCGTGGCGCCGCGCTGGTGAATCCCACAACCGGGGAGACCGTCGCATCGGCCAGCTCCCAAGGGCTGGATTTGAAGGCCGCCTTCGAGTACTCCCGCAATGTGGGAGGTCAGGCGCTGCGCAAGTTGACTTATGCGCAACGGGCCGAGCTGTTGGGCAAGATCGCCGATGCGCTTGCCGGCCCCCGCGAGCAATGGTTCGAGATTGCGCGCAAGAACTCCGGCAACACCAAAGCTGACGCGGCCATCGATGTCGACGGCTCCATCGGCACTCTTAAGTACTTCGCCAAGATTGGCGCGAAGCTGGGCGATGCGCACATGCTGCGCGACGGCGGGCCCATGCGTCTGGCCAAAGATCCGAACTTCCAGGGCCTGCATGTCGGAGTGCCGCTGGACGGCGTCGCCGTTCACATCAACGCCTTCAACTTTCCAGCGTGGGGGCTGTGGGAGAAAGCCGCGGTCAGCCTGCTGGCGGGCGTGCCGGTCTTCTCGAAGCCGGCGACTTCCACTTCCTGGCTGGCGCAGGAGATGGTGAGCGCTGTGATCGAGGCGGGAATTCTGCCCGAAGGCGCTCTGTCGATCCTCTGCGGTTCGCCTAACGATCTTCTCGATCACCTGCGACTGGGGGATGTAATCGCCTTCACCGGATCGGCGGATACCGGAGAACGCATACGCGGGCACGAGCACATCGGCAAGCAGAACATCCGCGTGAACCTTGAGGCCGACAGTTTGAATTCCGCGTTGCTCGGTCCCGAAGCGCAGCCCGGCTCCGCCGAATTCAACTTTTTCGTGCGCGAAGTCGTCCGCGAGATGACCTCGAAGACCGGACAGAAATGTACGGCGATCCGGCGCGTTCTGGTTCCGGCCAGCGTCGCCACGGCGGCAACAGATGCCATCGCTGCCGCGCTGAGCAAGGTTGTTGTGGGCGATCCGGCGAACGCCATCACCAACATGGGCCCGGTGGTGAATATGCCACAACGTAAGACCGTGGAGGAGGGAATCGCGCGACTGAAAACGCAGGCAGCCGTTGCCTACGCCCCCGAGAACTTTGCGCCGCTCGACGCCGATCCGGCGCGCGGCGCTTTCGTTCCGCCCACTCTGCTCAAGGTGAAAGACAGCAGACAAGCCGACGTGATTCACGACGTCGAGGTCTTCGGTCCGGTGGCGACCGTCCTACCGTATGCCACCCAGGACGAAGCCTTCGCGCTGGCCCGCCGCGGAGGCGGATCTCTGGCGGCGTCGGTGTTCAGTGGCGACCAGGCGTTTCTCGCGGAAGCCGCTGCCGCGCTGGGTACGACGCATGGCCGCCTCATGCTCATCGACGCGTCCATTGGAGACAGCCACCCCGGACACGGAATCGTGCTGCCCTCGTGCATGCACGGCGGCCCGGGGCGCGCCGGCGGCGGTGAGGAACTCGGCGGTTTGCATGGATTGTGGTTCTATCACCAGCGCGTCGCCATGCAGGGCTCCACAGGGACCTTGAGCAAGCTGGCAGAGCAGGCGGCCGATCCGCGCGCAGAGTAAGCGACGACACGCGAACAGCGGCTACCGAAAGGCAACGACATGTCAGAGTGGGTACACACCTTCAAAGGCGCGGTGCTGGCGGGGGAATACGACGCAGCCAGCCACATGAACTCGCGCATTTATGTATCGCGCTTCGACCAGGCCACCTGGTTCCTGCTGCACGCCATCGGCGTCACTCCGGCATCCATCAAGCAACAAGACTTGCGCGTCGCCATCGTGCGGCAGAACTATCAGTTTCTGGAAGAGCTGCGCGGCGGCGAGCTGGTCGAGATCAAGAGCGGCTTTCTCGCCGTGGGCGCGAAGTACTTCCGCTTCATTCACCAGATGTTCAATGACGAAACCGGGAAGATGGTCGCTACCTGCGACAGCGTCGCCGTGCAGGCTAGTCTTCAGAGCGGGAAAAGTGTCCCCCTCAGCCGCGCGCTTCAGGAAAAAGCCAAGCGCCACCTGGTGACGACTAACGTGCCGCTAGACGCTGAAGTAGGTTAAGGCCGCAAAGAAACCGATAAGGGATGGGTCACGCTGAATCGTTTCCTTGTGACGGCGGCACGCAAACTTTGAACCACGTGATCTCCCCGGCGCCATAGCTCCAAAAATCCGACCGCCAGCCAACACGAGCCCGCCCAAGGCAACGGTGGGGGCTTTCTTGCTTCCTCCCGCTAGGTCAAGGGCGGAATCGTCCTGCGAACCTTCCTGATAAACACGATTGCTAGCGACAAACCGGCGAAATCGCACCACTCCTTGCGAAGCAATCCGCTTCCCGCGTGAGGGCGAAAAATCGCCCAGTTTTCGCTTGACAGCCAACTAGTTATGAGTAAGATACGTCCAAGTGGAATAAAGTGGTATGAAGTGGTAAGGCATCCCTGGGATTCGGCGGATCTCTTCATGCGAGATGGCCTTACGTCTTTAACGAGCGTTCGACCAGTTCGCCACCGTCACGTGGGTTGTCGTTTTTTTGCCTCCCGCTTACCGCTGGATCTGGTTGCTCATCATGTTTCGCGGCACTCACCTAACTCGGCTCGACGAAAAAGGGCGTCTCAAGATGCCCGCGGAGTTCAAGCGCGAAATCGACGAGAACTACTCGGCGCAATTTTACATAACGAGTTGGGATGGTAGGAGTGCCAAGGTGTATCCCATGCAGGCTTGGGAGGAGATCGAGCGCAAGCTGGCCGCACTGCCGGAAATGCACAAGACCAAGCAGAAGTTCCTGGAGCGCACCAGCTACTACGGGCAGGTGGTGGAGTTCGACGGCCAAGGGCGGCTGCTGATGCCGCAAATCCTGCGCGACTCGGCGAATCTGAAGGGCGAGGTCGCGGTGATGGGCAGCCTGAAGCATCTGGTGGTGCGCAACGCCGACGAGTTGCGCAAGTCGATAGCTGAGCCGTTTACCGAAGACGACGAAAGCATCCTCGGCGGCTTGGGAATTTAGATGTCAACGGCGCGTGAGTGCCGCAGTGGTAGAGCGAGCGTTAGGGCGCGCGTTCGGCGGTCCTAACTTAACCCGCGGACTTTAGTTCGCGAGAGACCTGAACCTTGGGAGTCGGTGCAGAACGGCTCTTCAGAAACGAACGGCGCCCCTGGGCGCGAACATGGCGAGCGACAGTATGGCCATGTGGCGGTTCTTTTACAACCAACGATCGAGTTCCTGGCCGTGCGCCGCGGCGGGACCTATATCGACGCAACCTTGGGTTTAGGCGGACACAGTTGGGCCATCGCAAAACGCCTCGGCCCACAGGGTCGTCTGATTGGCTTCGATAAGGACCCGGCGGCATTGCAGCTTGCGCGCGAACGGCTGATGAATCCGCCGCCGGAGGCGGCGTCCGAATGGCCGCGGGTGGAGTTGGTACATGCCTCCTTCGCCGAACTGGCGCAGCATGTGCCGGCGGCTTCGGCTGACGGATTGCTCGCCGACCTGGGCGTCAGCTCCATGCAGCTGGAGAACGCCGCGCGCGGCTTTAGTTTTCGGGCGGAAGGCCCCCTCGACATGCGTATGAATCCGCATTCCGGGCTGACCGCCGATCAAGTGGTAAATCGCTTCGACGAGCGTGAGCTGGCCGACACGATTTACGAATTCGGTGAGGAAAGGAGGTCGCGGAGAATCGCCAGAGCCATTGTTCGGGCACGGCCGATTCACACTACCGCCCAACTGGCGGGGGTGATTTCGGCCGCGGCCCGGCCAATGAACCAGGCTGAACGACGCATTCATCCCGCGACGCGAACTTTCCAGGCGATCCGAATTCTGGTGAACGGTGAACTCGATGAGTTGCGGCAGATGCTGAGCGAGACCGGAGCCCCGACAGTGCTGAGGGCCGGGGGTAGGCTGGTGATCATCAGCTTCCACTCGTTGGAAGACCGCATTGTGAAAGATGCATTACGCGATGGCGCGCGGGCAGGCAGGTATCGGCTGCTGACCAAAAAGACGGTGGAAGCCACCGACGAAGAAGTTGCAGAGAACCCACGGTCGCGCAGTGCGAAGTTGCGCGCAGCCGAACGGTTGTAACGCGACATTAACAAAACTGCGGAAAACCTGTGCAAATTGTGGATAACTTTGCGCGGGCTGGGACAGACGAAGACATCCGACAATGTAGTACCTGAATGAGGGAGCACCGATTTCGGGCAGGAGATGACGATGGCAGCTGGAGTCTTATATCCCACAATGACGGAGTCCACGGCTTGGAACGCCGTGCCGGCACAGGCCGACGGCATGTTCCTGGGGACGCCGGAAATTTACTTTTCCAAGCGTATCGATAACTCGCGTCTCATCAAGATTGCCGACCCTAAGCGCCGGCGCGAGATGCTGAGCCTGGGTTTCACGCTGGCTGTGCTGTTCTTGCTGGTGACGGTTTACGTGTGGCAGCATTTCAGCGCCATCGAGTACGGCTACAAAATCGAGCAGCTCAAATCGGAGCGCGATGCCATCGCCGAATCCACGCGCACCCTCGGCCTGGAAGAGGCTTCGCTGAAAGACGTCTCGCGCATTGCGCGGCTGGCGAATGAGATGGGCATGCAGCCGCCGGTTGACGGCCAGTGGCAGCCGATGAACAACGGCGCCCCCGATCCTGCGACCCCGATCATGGCGAAGGCCAACGGGATCATGGTGGTCTCCGGAATGCAGTAATCATCGGGGCACTGTCGGCGCGCCGCGCCGCGTGGGACGGCGCCCGAAAAAAGAGCTGTCGTTTTCGGCGGTCCGTGCCAATGGGCCGCCTTCTGTGCGTAAGCGCACCGGAGAAACAACGGACAGGCAATGCGGGCGAGCGCACCCAAGCTTCCAACTCGAAGGCTCTATTTCCTGGGCGCGGTGCTGTTCCTCTGGATTTTCGTCATCTGCTTCCGCCTCGTCCGCCTGCAAGTCGTCCAATACGGCGAGTTCGTACAGCGCGCGGAACGGCAGCGGAACCGCTCCATTCCGGTGCAGCCGCGCAGAGGCAACATCTACGATCGCAACGGCTATGCCTTGGCCATGTCGGTCGAGGTCGATTCCGTCTTCGCGGTCCCCAGCGAGATACAGGATCAGCCGACCACGGCCACGCTGTTGGGCAGAGTGCTCGGCATGGATCCTCAGGATATCCTGGCGCGATTGCAGGCATCGCGTAATTTCACGTTCATCAAGCGCAAGATCGATCAGGAGACAGCCAGCCGCGTTCGCGAGCTGAACCTGCGCGGTATCTATTTCCGCAAAGAGCCCAAGCGTTTTTATCCCAAGCGCGAGCTGGCCGCCCAGGTGCTGGGTTACGTCGGCATGGATGACGAAGGGCTGGGGGGCCTCGAGCGCGAGTTCGACGACGATCTGCGCGGAATTCCTGGCCAGGAGCTGATCTCGGTCGATGCCCGC
>DASRGM010000260.1:0-16101 GCA_035651035.1 Terriglobales bacterium | reverse complement strand
TGAAGAATGCCGTCATGGCCGGGCGCCAGGCGTTTCTTGCCGGCCGCATGATGAAGAAGCTGTACGCCACCGCCAGCTCGCCGCTGGAAGGAGTCGTGCGGTAGGTAGGGCCAGCCTTCAGGCTGGCGCTGCGGTGCGAGTAATGTTGGGCTAACGCGGGCACCGACATTCCGGTCCTCAACGTTCCGTCGCTCAACGCTCTCGCGATTTATCCAGACACCGCTACCCTAGCGAAATTGTCATCACGACGACGGCTTCAGCCAGAGGAGGGATCTGCTGTCCGCCCGCGGTGGCTCACTGTTCGACCCGCTTTGGGCTGATCAGGGATTCTTGCCCCGCGCACAAACAGCAGGTCCCTCGTCGGCCTGAAGGCCTTCTCGTGATGACAATTCGGGTATTCGGGCGTTGTTGGCGAACTCGCGATGGGTGCCGTTGTTTGGGGATGTCTATCACTCCCCCTTCACCAGCGGCAGCTCCACGTAGCTCTCCTGCCCAGGCGCGTGATAGATGCGCTCCATGGCCTTCTTGTAGTCGCCCGGCTTCGCGAAGAAGATGTTCTCCACGTATGTCTGCGGATTGCGGTCGTAGAGCGGGAACCAGCTCGACTGCACCTGCACCATGATGCGATGCCCGGGCAGGAAAACATGGTCCGCCGTCGGCAGCGCGAACTGGTAGACCAGCGGCGTGTCGGGCGTGATCGGCTTCGGGTCAGTGAAGCTCTCGCGATATCGCCCGCGGAAGATGTCGGCCGCCACCATCAGCTCGTAGCCGCCCATCTTCTTGTCGTTGGCCACCTGGTCGGGATAGACGTCGATCAGCTTGACCACCCAATCGGAGTCGCTGCCGCTGGTTGACGCCACAAGATGCGCGATCGGCTGGCCCGCGATCTTCACCGGCGAGGTCAACGTGTCGGAGACGAACGACAACACATCCGGCCGCGCCGCCGGAATTCGTTGATCGGTCACCAGCCACGTCGGCCAGGTCGCGTCCTCGCCGTAGCCAAACGGCTGCACCGGGCGCGGAAGATACGTCACCGGCTTAGCCGGATCGGAGACATACTCCTCGTACACGGCGCCTTCGGCTTGCGGCGCATTGAAGCCGGCTTTCAGCTCCGGCTCCAGGTACAGCTTCGTGGGACTCACGGTGCATCCGCTGGGACAGCCCGCGGGCCACGCCGGCAGCCGCAGCCATTTGTTCGTGCCTGTTTCGTACGCGGTCACCGGCGCGATGTTCGCCTTCGGCGCGCCGTCTTTCAGGTACTGCGCCAGGAATGGCGCCAGCACCTGCTCGCGAAAATCTTTCGCCGTGTCGCTGGGAAATTTGAGCGCGCCCAGGCTGCTGGCTTCGCCGATCTCTTGCGCGTGGTGCCACGGCCCGAGCACCATATACACCATGTCGTTTTGCGTGTCCTTGGGCTTGATGGCGCGATAGACCGCGGGCGCGCCGTAGATGTCCTCCTGGTCCCAGACGCTGGCGACCAGCAGCACCGGGACCTTCAACGGCTCTTTTGCCAGCAGCTTGTCGACCGCCTGCTCCTGCCAGAAGGCGTCGTAGGTGGGATGAGCGAGAACCTTGTTGTAGAAGCCGACCTGTTGCAGTCCGTGGAGCCGGCCCATCTCGCTGACCGAGCCCGCCGCCATCCACGCGTCATAGTCGTCGGCATAGGCGTTCCACCAGGGCGGACCCTCGCCGCGATCGGCCTCCTGGATCTGGAAGTAGAGCAGCATCTGCTCGCGGAAGGCGCCGTTGTGGAACCAGTCGTCGCCCATCCAGCCGTCAACCATGGGATTCATCGGCACCACTGCCTTCAGCGCGGGATGCGGATGGAACATCGCCATCAGCGTCGTCCAGCCGTCATAGGAGATGCCCAGCACGCCGACCTTGCCATTGCTCTCCGGAACGTTCTTCACCAGCCAGTCGATGGAGTCGTAGATGTCGGTGGAATCGTCGACCGGCGTGGGATTCAGCGGCCCGCGCGGCGGCCGGTTCATCAGGTAGTCGCCCTCCGAGCCCCACTTGCCGCGCACATCTTCGACGACGCGGATATAGCCGCCCTCGACAATCACATCGGTGGGATTGTCGTAGCCCTGCAGAATGCTGGCAAGATCGGGACTGGAGTTGTGGCTGACCTGCGAGGCTGCGTTGTAGGGCGTCAGCGTAAATAGAATCGGGGCGTTCTTCGCGCCTTTCGGGACCACAATGACCGCGTGCAGCTTCACGCCATCGCGCATGGGGATCATCACGTCACGCTTCTCGTAGTTGAAGCTGGTGGTGACCTGGTTGAACTTTGCCGGGGTCTCGCTAGGAAGCGCGGGATACTTTGGCTGCTCCGGCGCGGTCTTGGGCGCCTGCGCAAAGGCGCAGGGAGCGAGGAAGAAAACCAGCAGCAGGCCGGCTGCGGATGCGAGGCGGCGAGCGCCTTCGGAGATGCTCATCGGAGACATACCTCCAAGCGGCCTAGAATATTGATTCGAGCAGGGACATGCAAATGCGGCAGGCCGCCATTGGACTACACTGTGGCGAAAGCTGAG
The DNA here is from genome assembly GCA_035651035.1 of Terriglobales bacterium. Lineage (GTDB taxonomy): Bacteria > Acidobacteriota > Terriglobia > Terriglobales > Acidobacteriaceae > Bog-257. Next base: position 13,570 of record DASRGM010000260.1, on the reverse strand, counting down.
GAGCGCGAGATGTACGCCTTCACCCAGGACCTCCGATTCGCTTTCCGGCAATTGCGCAAGTCGCCCGGCTTCACGATGACGGTTGTGCTCGCCCTGACGCTCGGCATCGGCGCGACGACTGCCGTATTCTCGCTGGCCGAAGGCATCCTGCTGCGGCCTTTGCCCTTCCGCGATCCCGAGCGGCTGGTGCTGCTGGGAGATCACCTGGGCAACAGTCCCAACCTTCCCACCACCGCGCCGGAAGTCCGCACTTATGAGCGCGCAACCACGGCGTTCTCCTCCATGGGGGCGTGGCTGGCGACGAAGATGGAGCTCTCGGGTGGCGCGGTGCCCGAAGAGGTGAGCGCGGCGCGGCTCACTGCCGGCGTGTTTCCGACGCTGGGGATTCAGCCGGAGATGGGGCGGGTCTTCACTGCCCAGGAAGACGAAGGGCGTGAGCCGCTGGCGGTGCTGAGCTATGCGCTGTGGACCGACCGCTACCGCCGCGATCCCAATGTGCTCGGCAAGAGCATCGATCTCGATCGCAAGGCGTACACGATTATCGGCGTCATGCCGCGGCAGTTCGAATTTCCGCTGCAGCCGGGGCGGCTTGACCAGGCCCAGCTGTGGATTCCCATGAGCTTTACGCCGGAAGACTTCAGCGAGGAGGCCGCGGGCGCCTGGATGTATCACATGGTCGCCCGGCTGAAGGACGGTGTGACGGTCCGCCAGGCCGCAGAAGATGCGAACCGCGTGGGCGCGCAGATCATGCGCGAGTTTCCCGCCAACATGTCGGCCATTCACATTCGCGGCGATGCGTTGCCGCTGCGCGAGCACACGGTCAAGGACGCGCGCCCGTTGTTGCGCCTGCTGCTGGCGGGCATCTCGATCGTGCTGCTGATCGCCTGCGTCAATGTTGCTGCCTTGTTGCTGGTACGCGCCATCCGCCGGCGTCGCGAATACGCCGTCCGGCTCGCGCTCGGCGCACGCTGGAGCGCCATTCTTCGCCAGTCGATGCTGGAGGGGCTGACGCTCAGCGTAATGGCCGGATTGCTGGGGCTGGGCCTGGCGGCCGCCGTTCTCCGCCTTGCGCTGCATTTTCTGCCGGAGTCGATGCCGCGCATTAACGCGGTGTCCATCGACGCCGCCGTAGCGGGATTTGCGCTGCTGCTGGCGCTGCTGACCGGTGCGCTGTGCAGCCTGGCGCCCGCGTTCGCAGCACTGCGCAGCAACGTGAATGAGACGCTGAAGGAAGGCTCGGGAACTGCCAGCGCTGCCTCTGCGCATGCCTGGCTGCGGTCGTCGCTGGTGGTGGCCGAGATCGCCATTGCGCTCACGCTGCTCACCGGAGCCGGCGTCTTCCTGCGCAGCTTTCAGAAAATGCGCGAGATCGATCCCGGCTTTCGTCCCGATCACGTGCTGGTGGCGTCGTATCAGTTACCGCTCAGCCACTATCCTTCGCTCGCCTCGGCGAATGTCTTCAACCGCGGCGTGATCGACAGATTGCGAGAGAAGCCCGGGATGGTGGCCGTCGGCCTTACAAATGCGCTGCCCGCAACCGGCCAGTCCGGAGAGGCGTCGTTCACCGTGGAAGGCGAGCCGATCAGCAAGTGGAAGCTGAAGTTCGCTGCCTTCGCCAGCGTCGACGGCGAATACTTCCGCGCGATGGGCATTCCGCTGCTCGAAGGCCGAAGCTTCACGACCAACGACAATGCCAACGCGCCACTCGTCGTGATGGTGAACCAGACGATGGCCAGGAACTGCTGGCCAGGGCAGAGCGCGATCGGCAAACGCATGCACGTAGGCAATCCGCACAAGGGGTTGCCGTTGGCAACGGTCGTCGGCGTAGTTGCCGATACCAAGCTCGGCGCGCGCGACGAGCCCACGCTCGACCAGTGGTACTTCCCCATGAAGCAGCCGGCAATCCTCTTCGGCAATCATGTGCAGGAGCAGAGCACCGACCCTGCCGCGGGCTACATTGCGGTGCGCGCGGGGCTCGCACCCGAGTCGATGGCGGCGACCGTTCGCGCGGCGGTTGCGGAGGTCGATCCGCTGCTGGCGCTCGACCAGTTGCAGCCGATGCAGGACGTGATCTCGAACGTGGAAGCGCCGCGCCGCTTCAACACCACGCTGGTGACGGCGTTTGCGGCGGGAGCGCTTTTGCTGGCGATGCTGGGCATCTATGCCGTTGTCGCCTTCTCGGTGTCGCTGCGGGTGCAGGAGATTGCCATCCGCATGGCACTTGGCGCCGGACGCGGCGGGATTGCCCGGCTGGTGCTTGCCCAGAGCGCAAAGATGGCGCTGCTGGGCTGCGTGCTGGGAGTGCTCGGCTCGGTTGCCGTGTCGCGGCTGGTGCAGTCATTTTTGTTCGAAGTCAGCCCGACCGATCCCGGCATCTATCTCGCAAGCGCGGGATTCATGATGGTGCTGGCCCTTTTAGCCTCGGTCTTGCCGGCCAGGCGCGCCGCTTCGGGCGATCCGGTGTCGGCGCTGCGGTCGAGCTGATAGAGGCTGTCGCCGGCTCGGAGACATGAGATTCGAGACGCCTGCCTGAGGTGCCCGCGTGAGAATTCTGTCGTCGCCCCGAGACTTGGCGCGACGAGCCGTTGGGGTAGAGCTGGCCTTCAGGTTATGAGCGGGTGTTCGGGTTGAGCTGGCCGTCAGGCCAGCGTCTAAAGCGCGAAATTCGTGGTTTCTCTGAGTCGGCTTTCAGCCGACGGCAGAGTGTCGCCCGCTGAAGCGGGCTCTCAGAAAATGGGGGACTGGCGTAACGCGGCGCTGAAGCGCCGCACTACCCAGTCATAGCGGCCAGCTCTACCCATGGCGGCCGGCTCTACCCACGGCGGCCAGCTTTTACCCACGGCCGGCTCTCCGCCCGGCCTTCTTCTCTCAACAGAGCTGCCAACGCGAGCGGCAGAATCGCCATCTAAACGCATTGGATAGTGGTAAGTGGATAGTGGATAGAGCGGGAGAACCTGCCCGCTCCACGCGGAAGAACCGGGTGATCGATTTTATCCACTAGCCACTAACCACTATCCACTAGCCACTGTCTTGGAGTTGCGATGTCCGTTCCCCAACGCCTCGCTCTAGTTGCAGCTTTGCTGACCGCACTGGCCCTGCCGGCCGCGGCAGGCGATCTCCGCATCAGCGTCCCTAAGCGCAGCAAGCCCACGCCTGTGCAGAAGTTGAACCAGGAGGGCGTGAAAGAGCTCCAGAAGCACGAGTACAAGAAGGCGAAGGCCACGTTTTACAAGGCCTATCTGATCGACCCGAATGACCCGTTCACCCTGAATAACCTGGGCTATATCGCCGAACTCGAGGGCCAGGCCGACCGCGCCGAGCGCTATTACAGTCTGGCGCAGGCGCAGGGCTCCGATGCCATCGTCTACAAATCGACCGAACGCGCCGCGGTCGGCAAGCCGGTCGACCAGATCGCCGGCAACGCTGCCGACAACAAGATGCAGGTCAACCGGATCAACGTCTATTCGATCGGAATGCTGCAGAAGGACGAGGCGCCCGAGGCCGACCTGGCGCTGCAAAAGGCGCTCAAGCTCGATCCCACCAATCCCTTCACCCTGAATAATCTGGGTTACGCTCGCGAAAAAGAGGGCGAGCTGGAGCAGGCCTACAAGTTTTATTCCGACGCTGCGAACCAGCACTCGGACACGCCGATTGTGGTCAGCATGAAGCAATCGTGGCGCGGCAAGCCCATCAGCGAAGTGGCCCAAGCCAACGCCAACAAAGTTCGCAACCTGCTCGACCACGAGCAGAGCGTTACCGACCGCGTGGCGCGCCTGAATACGCGCGGCGTGGCGGCCATCAACCGCAACGATTACAAGCTGGCGCGGCAGTACTTCAGCGAAGCCTACAAGCTCGATCCGCGAAATGCATTCGCGCTGAACAATATGGGCTACCTGTCCGAGCTCGATGGCGATAAAGAGACTGCCGACTTCTACTACGACAAGGCAAAGGAAGCCGACCAGTCGAGCATGAAGGTCGCCTATGCCTCGCGCAAGGACGTGGAAGGCATGAAGCTGGCGTCGGTGGCCGACGACAGCGACGGCGCGGTCAACAAGGCCATCGAAGAGGCGGCAGCGCTGCGCCGCGCGCAAGGCGGCGAAGTCGTGCTGCGCTATCGCGACAATCAGCCGGTGATGGAGCCGGCGGTGCCGCCGAAGCCGCTGCAGCCGGAGAATCCTGCGCCGCCGCCCTCTGAACCGAGCGGCAACGAGTTGATGCAGCCGCTGCCGGAAAACGAGCAGCCGGGAGCGGCCCAGCCCAATGGCCAACCGGCACAGCCGAATGGACAGCCTGCACCGAACAACGCTCCCACAAATCCCAACGGCGGCCTGCTACAGCCGCTGCCTGAGAACGAGCAGCCGCCCGCCGCGCGAGACTCCAGCCAGCCGCCGCCGCAAGGCGGGATCATTGAGCCCTTGCCGGAGAACGAGCAGCCACCGGCGGCGCGCGATTCAAACCAGCCACCGCCGCAGGCTGCGCCGCCACCGCAGGAGCAGCCGCAGCAACAGCCGAATGTGCCGCGGCCGCCGCAGTCGCAGAATCAGCCGCAGGGCCCCGTGGTGCATCGTCCGCCTCAGGGCGCGCAACAGGACAATGCTCCGGCGAACTCCAATGGAGGCATCCTGATGCCGTTGCCCGACGATCAGCAGCCGCCCGCGGCGAAGCAGCCGCAGTAGTAACGCTGTTCGCCTTTCACTCTTCGCCAGAGGGCCATATCAAGGTCCGTGTCGCCCGTCGCGATCATGGAAGCGAACAGCAATAGCGCCTACCCGAAATGATTTAACGGCCCGATCCCCTTGCCAAGCGAGTATGCGGTTTCGATCGCCTTGCGGACGTAGGCTTTGGCGGAGCGAACCGCCTGGCCCAGATCGTCGCCCAGAGCCAGGCGGCAGGCCAGGGCCGTGGCGAAGGCACAGCCCGTCCCATGAGTTGACCGCGATTCGATCCGCTTGCCGGGAAAAACTGATTCCTGGACCTGTTCCGAGCGCCGATCGCTAAGAAAGTCGTTCGCGGGGGTCAGATGTCCGCCGGTTATGACGACGGCCCTTGCTCCCAGATTATGAAGCGCGATGGCGAGGCGTCGTATCTCAGGCAGGGAGGCCTCCCAGTCCTGGTTTTCGGGGATGGCCTCGTTTCCCGCCAGGATTGCCGCCTCTGCGATATTCGGGGTGATCACGTCGCAGAGAGGGAGTATTTCGCGCAAGACAGACAAGCCGTGGCTGTCCAGCAGTGCGGTGCCCGAAGACGAACGGAGGACAGGATCCAGCACGACATTGGGTAGCTTATGCCAATCGAGAAAGGCGCCGACCTGGGCCGCAACTTTAGTCGAGCCCAGCATGCCGATCCGGACTGCGGCAATGTCGAAATCGCCCGGCATGAGCTCGAGGACATTGTCCACCACCCCCGCTGGCAAGGGCTCGACCCCGAAAACTCCTTGTGTGTTCTGCATCGTCACGGCTGTCATGCAGGTAACGGCATAGCAGTCCAGGGCCGCCGCGGTCTTGATGTCGGCGGTAATGCCGGCGCCGGAGGAAGGGTCATAGCCGGCAATGCTCAGCACAACCGGAGGGGTGCGCATTTCAGAACTTTACCGCAGCCAACAACATGTCCGGAATACGACGAGCTGTGCAAACGGCGAACAGCCGGGCCTGGGAGCGCGTTCGAGGGGAATCTCTTGATCGGCACAACCGGCCGAAATCGTCCGGGGGCGAAGTCGCTCGTATGTTGCTGATACCATGTGGCTTACGATTAGGCCCGACAGCGCGCGCGAGCTTAAGGACAGAAGCAGTGCGGCTACAGTGCTCCTGATCCCGGCATCTAATCACCACAGCTTGTGACGAGGCAGTAAGCATAAGTTGCCGGTCTTGGCAAGCCACTGCACATTTGGCCGGGAGATTAGGGTTGACGCCTGGTCTCCGGCTTTGAAAGACTTTTAACATCCTGTCAGGGAGGACCAACTTAAACGATGAGAGGTGTTTAATGTTACGAGTACTCAGCCCGTTCGCGGCGACGTTGGTATTTGCCACCGCGTTGGGCGCGGCACCCGGTAATAGCACACCGGATTCGCAAAAAGGGGCCCCAGGACAGATTCAGGAACACAAGCCGGCCCGGAAGGCCAAGGCGAAAGCCGAGGTCGGGCGGGCTTCTTGGTACGGTCGCATCTTCCAGAACAAGAAGACGGCAAGCGGCGAACCATACGACATGTTTGACTTGACGGCTGCCCATCGCAGCCTGCCTATTGGTTCCTGGGTCAAGGTCACCGATCTAAAAAATAGCCGGTCGGTCGTGGTCCGCATCAACGATCGCGGGCCTGTCGCCCCGAGCCGGATCATCGACCTGTCCTACGAAGCGGCTAAGGTTTTGGGCATGCGCGGTGTCGATCGCGTGCGCCTGGAGGTCCTGCCAACTCCTGTATTGGCGGACAATCTTGGGCCGCAGTAATCCTGTCCTAGTTCGCTAGCGACCAGCACGTGGTTTCCCACCCTTTCGCCAAAAACGGGCGGAAGGATGGGGCACCCACTAGTTTTCCCACCCGATTCGGTCTGATGAGGATGGGGGTGGTGGTAGCGGCGGCGATTCGCCCCAATCTTCTTCAACCAGCCAGGGCGAGTCAACAACTACATCTCAAAAAACACCCATGGTCATTGCTCAAGCCACACGGCAACATTGCCTTTAAGTCCGGGTACGCAGACAATGGGAGCTGCCTCCACGGGGCAGTTGTTCGAAGACATCGTCGCCGGTCTTACGGATTTCATAGAAGCCGCTGCAACGCCGCTTCTCGTCGTCACCTACCTTGCCGACCCAGGCTCCCACGGCGGTGGAAATGAATCAAACGATACAATAAAGGAGCAAGGCGCGAAGCCAGGCAGCACTGACGGGCCGGGTTCGGGCAAACGGGCAACGCCGGAACAGAGGGAGAAGGCCCTCCAAGAAAACGGTGGCAAATGCGTCTTCTGCGGCAAACCTGCCACTCAGGCGGATCATTCCATCCCTCGCTCCCGAGGCGGCGACACGACGCCCCAGAACCTTCAGCCGACTTGCCGCTCGTGTAATCAACAAAAGGGAGCCAAGACTAGCGAGTAATATCAACGATGGCTAGGTCAACAGTGAGCGAATCCGTTGGAATCGTCTTTCAGCTAGATCGCAACGATCAACAGAGCTTTGAAACTGAACGGCTATGGGCAGCACCGGTCAGGCCGAACGAATTTCGGATTCTAAACAGTCCATTCTTCGTTTTTGGTGTAAGTGCCGAGGATATCGTAAGCGCGGTACAGGCGGACGACGGAGTGTTCCACTTCCAGCGGGTTGTTGAGCGAGGAGGCCACTCAACTTACAGAGTGTTCCTTCAACGCGAGAATACGATCGAGATGGAGCTTTTTTTAGCACATTGGAACAGCATTCGGGCGCTTGGTGTAACCTTTGAGGCTGCGAATAATCGCTTCATCTCGATCGACATTCCTCCCAGCAGCGACATGCAACGGATCTATGGCCTCTTGCAGCGTGGCGAAAGCGAAGGAGTATGGGTTTTCGAGGAGGGAAATTACGAAGCAACAGCTGGCCGGGTTGCATGATCTCGGCCGGCGGCTGTCCCATCTAAACATCGTCCCGTCGAATCAGGAGGTGCCCCCATCCGAGCTTCCCACCCTTTCGCCAAAGACGGGCGAAAGGATGGGGCACCCCACTTCATCGCACCCGCTTCATTGCACCCACTTCATGGGGAGGCGCTGGTTCGGGATGTTATAACTGAAGCCGATGCCAGCACGGGATCGGCTCATCGTGGCGCTGGATGTGCCAGGCGCCGCCCAGGCCCGCCAGGTCGTCCAGAGCCTTGGCGACACCGTCACCACCTACAAAGTCGGCAAGCAGCTCTTTGTGGCTGCAGGGCCGGAGTTCGTCCGCGAGCTTGTGGCCCAGGGGCGCAAAGTCTTCCTCGATCTGAAGTTCCATGACATTCCCAACACCGTAGCCGCGGCAGTACGCTCGGCGGCCGAGCTGGGCGTCAGCATGATGACGGTCCACGCCTCCGGCGGCAGCAAGATGTTGAAAGCCGCCGCCGAAGCTGCGGCACAGGCGCCCGGCAAGCCGCTCGTGCTGGCCGTGACCGTTCTGACCAGCTTCGCCGAAGCCGACCTGCAGGAGATCGGCGTCTCCGGCAATGTCTTGAGCCAGGTGTTGCGGATGGGCGCGCTTGCCCGCACGGCGGGGTGCGGCGGCTTGGTGGCTTCGGCCCTGGAGGCGCGCGAGCTGCGCCGTGAACTCGGCGAGGGCTTCGCCATCGTGACGCCCGGAGTTCGACCGGCTGGCGCCGATGTGGGCGACCAGGCCCGCGTCATCACGCCGGGCGAGGCAATCCGGGCGGGAGCGACGCACCTGGTTGTGGGCCGGCCCATCCTGGCGGCGAGTGATCCTGCCAATGCCGCGCGCCAGATTCTGGCCGAGATGGAAGGCGCCGAAACCTAGGGCGCCGGCGAAAAGCTACTGAAAGGCTCAAATTTGAGTCTCTGCCCGGGTAGTGCGGGCCTTCAGGCCCGCGGAAAATGTGGACGATTAGAGCCGGCTTTAGCCTCCGAGGTACCTCGCTCAAATTCGCTGCAATCGCAGCTGTTCAGTTTACGGAGATTTGAAGAGCGAGTGGGGCAGCCAAGAAAAGAGGTCCCCACAAGGAGGACCTCCGCAAGCAATGAGAGGCTGTCTGTTTTAAGGCTTGGCTGTCATGTAGATCATGTCGCCGTGCTTGCCGGCTTCAACCTTGTAATCCGACGGCACCTGGAAGAGGGAAGCATCGGGCTCGCCGCGGGTAATGCTGGTGACGGTGCTGGTCATGTTCCCCATCATCGGATCGCTGTGGGTCATGCTCAGCGGAATCTGAAGGTCAGTCGAAACCCAGCGCTCGGTCACCACCGAGATCGGCTTGGCGTTGCCGATCTGGCCGGCAGGGATCGTGCGGGTCACGCGCGTGCCTTGGGCAGACAGGCCGAGGATGCTCTTGGTTCCCAACTGCTCGGTGGCAACGTTGGCCAGATCGCGCTCGGCAGGAGGCTCGCCGTTGGCGTTGGCGGGCGGCCTGGGCGGATGCAGCGGCATCTCATGCGCGATCTTCTTCTGTGGATTGAGCACGTAGCGCTTGCCGGCAACCGGATCCATGATGATCACCATCGTCCCTTCGGTGATGCCGGTAGCGGGCGTCGCCAGCTTGAAGGGGACCTCACGGCGGACACGCCCCTGCGAGTCGCGGTATTCGGTGCTCTGATTTTCAGCGTGAATGGTATTGCCATCGGCCAGTGTCTGATCGCGCGTCACGGTGACTGTGGCCGTCATGGGCGCGCCAGTGACCACTTTGTCGCCCAGGCCCACTTCCTCGTGGAAGAAGGCGCCGCCGTGCGGACCGGGGAAACTTAGCATCACCCCTGGACCGGGCGGCGGGGGCGGCGCAGGCTCATTCTGAGCTACGGCCAGACTGGACAGGGCCGCCAGCAACGCCGCGATCGCCAGCGAGCTCAATGCAGAGCGTAGGTTGGTGCTCAATTTCATAATCGACTCCATTCCTTTACCGTTGAAGTGGCTTCCTTCGCGGACAGATCGCGGGGCCCTCCATCCGCCAATCCATTTACCATCGAACTTCAATTCACCAAGCGGACGGCGCGCACGATTCCGTCATAGCCGACTACCACGTCGGCGACCTGCGGGGGCGCGCCCTGGACCGCCGCCGGCGAAGGCGGCAACTCCATCCGCACTACTTGAGTTTCGCTGGCGCAGCTCAACGGATCGCACAGCATCAGCGCGGTGTAACCGTCCTCGGCGTCCCCTTGCAGTTCATCAGCCGCCTGTCCGGGGTCGGCAGAAGCTCCCGTCGCGGGCGACGCATTCATTGCGACCTTGCGTTCTGTCGAGGCATTTTGCGGCCGCCGGCTCAACAGACGATGAGGGCTGCTGAGGGAAGAAGTCGCCGCCGACGCCTTTCCGGTGGCCATCGTGTCCGGTTGCCGGACCACGGGTGCAAGCTGCTGAGGCGCTGCCTGGGCCTGGGCTGGCTGTGCGCCGTTGGAGTGCCGCAGCAGATGGGCGCTCAGGAAGATGGCGACGGCCAGGGCCGCAGCCACCGCAGCGTAGGCGCCGAATTCGAACCAGCGGCTGAGTTGTAGCGCAAATGGAGTGGAACGGTGCGCCGCCTTGAGCTTCAGTCCCTTCACCCCAGTTGGCTCGTCGCCCGCGACGGCAAGCTCCGTCGTCGCAGGCGATAGTCCAGCCGCTGGAATGCCCTGCCGGAACACGCGAAGCAACGCCCGTTCCACATCTGGGCCGGCCTCGAGGCCGGCAGTCCGCGCCCGCAGCAAGTGAAGGGAAGCGTTCAGGGTCCGCTGCTTCTGCATCCATCGCTCGCAGGCTGGGCAATTCTCTACATGGCTCAGCAGCGGCGAGTCCTGCGTCTGGCTCAAATCGCCCAGGCTCATCGACGCTGCACAATGCTTAAATTCACGGCATGTCATGACACGCACCTCGCCGCAATTCCCGAGATCCCGGGCGCTACCGCCGCCGAGCGCTGCAGCTTCTTGCCGAGCATGTCGTGCGCCCGATGCAGGCGCGAGCGGATGGTGCCGATAGCGCACCCCATCGACTCCGCCGCCTGGGCGTAACTCAGCTCCTGCAGGTCGCACAAGACCACAACTTCGCGATAGTGCTCGGGCAGAGACAGCACCGCCTTCCACACTGCGATCGATGTCTGGTGCCGTGAGATGCCTTCGCCGGGATCGCTTTGCACCATCAGCGCCGGAGCCTCGTCCTCGACCGGACTGCTCAGGACGTTGTCGGCATAGCTGCGCTCCAGCGCGCGCCGGACATAGTTGCGCGCCACGCCGAATAAGTAAGCTCCCAGGGCGCCCCGCGCGGGATCGAAGTCGCTGCCGCGCTGCAGCAGGAAGATGAAGACGTCCTGCGTCACTTCCTCGGCGATTTGTGTCGACCCGCTCATATGCAGCGCGAAACGGAAGATGGGGCCTTGCCGCCGGCGATAGAGCGCGGTGAACGCCTCTTCATCGCCAGCCAGGGCCTGCTCCAGCAGTTGCTCGTCGGTTAATGCAGTCAGCAACTTCACCTCAATGGTGGTCCTGATCTCGTTTCTGCCCATATTCCTCGGCTCGGGAGCCAAAGTTCCCTGAACTTCAGCCCGCGCCGCGGCTGCGCCGGACGGACCGGCAGGGTTCTCCGTCTATCCTAAGCCCCGGGCGCGGGATTGGCTTCCTGCAACCGCAGTTTCGTGGCTTGCCTTGACTTGCAGCCCAGACTTGCAGCCCAGCACACCTTTTGTCTTGAAACCCGTCCAACGTAGGGCAGATGCTTTGACATCGGCTGGCCGGTGAACCATAATTCTGCTTGTCAGCTCTCGTGTTCGCCGCGGTTTTCCATACGTCTCGCGCATTCATGCCCACCCTTGACCCTGCGGCGGCACAGGGTTTCACATTGATGTTGACGAGAGAAGAGGTCGCCATGCGTAAACGTAACCGGCAGCGGGGATTCACGCTCATCGAATTGCTGATCGTGGTAACGATCATCCTCATCATCGCCGCGTTCACCATTCCCAAGATCACCAAGGCCAAGATGCCGGCTAACGAGGCCTCCGCTGTGGCCAGTATCCGCGCGATCAACGAGGCGGAGATGATTTATTCCAGCAGGCATCCCGATCTGGGATTCACGCCCGACCTGGCGATGCTGGGCGGCACGGCCCAGGGCGGCGGCGAGCAGACCATCGACAACAACCTGGCCAGCGGCCGCAAGACCGGCTACACGTTCACCTATACGCCCGGCGAAAAGGTGAATGGCGCGATCCGCTCATACACCATCACCGGTGTGCCGGACCAGGTGGGGACGACGGGCGAGAACCGTTTCTACTCGGATGAAGGAGGCGAGATCCACTACAACGCCTCCGGTCCGGCAGACGCCAACAGCCCGGTGCTGCAGTAGGGAATACCGGCTTCATGCGTTGTAATGCTTTGTAACGGGGCATGACTTCAGCGGTTGCTAGAAAATGATGCGCCGAGCCGTTCGGGTAGAGCTGGCCTTCAGGCCAGCGTCTTAGCCGTTTCATTTCGTGCTTCCGAGCGAGGTTTAGCTCGCGAGGAAGCTGCCTTTCAGCATCAATCAGGGCTTTCGCCCCTGCTTAAGTTGTTCGGGGCTAGAGCCCTTATTTTTATGAAAAGGGTTTTGCGTGAAGTCTGTCGCCGGCTGAAGCCGGCTCTGAAATTCAGAAAAAAGGGCGCTGAACGCTGGCCTGAAGGCCCGCACTACCCGATCCTGGCGTGGGGACGATCTTTTTGGCGCGTTGTGAAGTCGTGCCCTGTTACAAAGCTGGCTGCATGGGTCTCAATAACAATCATCGTGGCTGCGTCAGCTTGCGCCCAGGACGTCCACGCCATCGCCGATAAGGTCGACCAGCGCTACGATCATCTGCATACCCTCGAGGCGCAATTCACCGAGACCTACTCCGGCGCGGGCATGACGCGCACCGAAAGCGGCACGCTGCTGCTGAAGAAGCCGGGCCGCATGCGCTGGGACTACGATCAGCCCCGCCCCAAGCTCTTCCTTACCGACGGAACTACGGCGTGGTTTTACGTGCCCGGCGAGCGGCAGGCGCGGCGCACACCGGTAAAGCAGCTCGACGATTTGCGTTCGCCGCTGCGTTATCTGCTGGGCAAGACGAAGCTGGCGAAAGAACTCGATGGGCTATCGCTGGCGCCCGACCAGAAGCCGGTCAATCCCGGCGACGTAGTGCTACGGGGAATTCCCAAAGGCATGCACGACCGCGTGGCGCAAACCCTCATCGAAATCTCGCCGGATGGGCTGATCGCGCGCATCGTGATCGAGGAACTGGATGGATCGGTGACGGAGTTCCGCTTTCTTCAGCAGAAGGAAAACGTCCAAATAGCAGACCAGCAGTTTCACTTCGTGCCGCCCCCCGGCGTGGAGATCGTCGCGGGAACGCAGATGCTGGAATAGCAGAGATGCCGGAATCGCTTATCGCTGATCGCCATTCGCTTTTCGCCAGAGTGCCTCCTTGCCTGGCGCCTATGTCGGTGCGACTGGTCCTTTTCTGGATTGCCAGGCACTCAGTCTGGCGAAAGGCGAAGGGCGAATGGCGAACAGCGAAGCCCGAGCCGCAAAAAGCCTTTGCTGCGATGCTAAACTAGGCTAAACCCTCACCTTTATAAGGAACTCTCAACAGGCATGGCCGAGTACACGATCAAGATGGCCGACGAGCGGGGGCACGTTCTCGAGCAAACCGAGACCGGCGCCTCGGAGGCGGAGATTCGCGACCGCTTCGCGCAGCAGGGCTACTTCGTCTATTCGATCAAGGGAAAAGGCCTGCTTTCGGCCGACATTGCCCTGCCGCAGCGCCGCAATGTCCGTCAGGACACCTTTGTCATTTTTAATCAGCAGTTTGTCACCCTGATTCATGCCGGCCTGCCCATCATTCAATCGCTGGAGCTGCTGATCAAGCGGCAGCGCAATCCGTTCTTCCGCTCGGTGTTGCAGAACGTGCATGAGCGGGTGCGCGGCGGCGAGCTGCTGTCGGAGG
>DASRGM010000259.1:0-74591 GCA_035651035.1 Terriglobales bacterium | reverse complement strand
GGGCCGCACTCCCAACACCACCAGGTCCGCCGCCTCGTTGCTGGCCGCTTCCACAATGCTCTGGGTCACTCGCCCGGTGGCAACGCGGATCGAACAATCCCCACCCGCCGCTTCCGCCAGCTCCCGCAGGCGCCGCTCGACTCCTCGCTCCACAGCGGCACGGTCCGGCACACGCCGCAACTGCGCTGGGTCGATAACATGCACCAGCGTGAGCTTCGCATGATGCTGCCTCGCCAGGTGCGCCGCATATTGCACCGCCCGGTGTGAGGCGGCCGTAAAATCGGCGGCCACCACGATCGTCCGCGGCTCATGGCTCCAGTCTTGCCGCCCGGCGCCGGGGCCTAAGGTCAGCACCGGAACCTTCGCGTGCCTGAAGACCTGCTCCGCCACAGAGCCCAGCAGCGCCTTGCGCAGCCCACCGCGCCCATGCGTGCCCATCACGATCAGATCGACCGCTTTGCTGCGGGCAAAGTCCAAGATCGCCTCAGCGACATCGCCGTCCAGTAGATAAAGGCGATAGCGGTCCTCCGCCAGATCGCCGTGCGTCCGTTTCAGCTCCGCTTTCAGTTCTTCCAGGTCGCGCAACGCTGCGTCCTTTGCGGCGACATACGCCTCAGGGCCGGCCAGCCGGTACGGCTCGTCAGGCACAACGAAGACGATATGGGCGGTCGCACCATATCTCTTAAGAAGCTGCAGGCCAATATGGAAGGCGGCGGTGGAACATCGGGAAAAGTCCGTCGCGATGAGCACGTTGCGTATGCCCACCCCGACGGGCGTGAGCTGGGCGGTGGCCATAGTGCGACCCTTCTCCCCGGGAAGGCGGGGACATTGGCGCAGGGCGGCGCGCAGCCGCGTTGGAACCCGCAGCCGGCGGCTTCGCTCTGCTGCTACTACCGTTCTAGCGCGAGTGGGAACAAAAGGCTGTGACGCCGGTCAAATGCGAGGGTGACAGGTGACGTTTCGGGAATAGAGCGGGTTGTCACCGAAAGACGTGCCCGGGAGGATGCGAACCGAAGCCGGCATCATGCCCGGTTGATCATCATCAGCGCGAACAGCAACGGCAGGTAAAGTACGGACGCCTGCAGCACTTGGCGGGCACGCCGCTTCGAGGATGCGGCGGCGGGCGCCAGCTTCATCGTCCACATGCGCGCGCTGAACCACAACATGGCCAAACCCAGCACCAGGGCTCCCACAAAGTAGGACCAGCCGGCCATGCCCATCAGCGTGGGCGCGAGCGACACCGGAACCAGCGCCAGCGCATACATCAGGATGGCGAACGCGGTAGACCGGCCGTCGCTTTCCACCACCGGCAACATGCGGATGCGCGCGTTCTCGTAGTCTTCACGATAGAGCCAGCCAATGGAATGGAAGTGCGGGAATTGCCAGAAAAAAACGATGGCGAACAGCACCAGCGCTCCCCAGTCCAGCCGGCCGCGGATGGCGGTCCAGCCCAGCACCGGAGGCATGGCGCCGGGGAAGGCCCCGAGGAAGGTGCAGATAGGGTGGACGCGCTTCATCGGCGTGTACACCCCGAGATAGGTGAGTGAGGTCAGCGCTGCCAGCGCTGCCGTAAGCCCATTGGTCGATGCCCACAGGTAGAAGACGCCCCCGGCGGTCATGCCGAACGCAATCACCGAGGCGTGCAGCAGGCCCATGCTGCCGGTCACCAGCGGCCGGCGCGCGGTCCGCCGCATCAGCGCGTCGACGTCGCGCTCCACCACTTCATTGATGGCCGCGGTGCCGCCGCTGACCAGCCCAATGCCGAGCAGCGCGTGCAGCAGCGTCCAGGAGAGCGACGGCGCGCCGGACTTGGCGGCGGCGAAATATGCGCCCGCCCAGGCGGTCATCACGATCAATGTCGTGACACGGGCTTTGGTCAGCGTGGCATAATCGCGGGCCAGCGCAGTGATGCCCGCGCGGGGTACGGCCAGCGGTTGCGTGACGCTGCTCATGCGATGAGGGCCTTTCCGTGCGCCTTCTGCGCGGCGGGCGCTTCGGCGCGAACCGATATCATACGCCTGCTCTGGATCGCCAGCACAACCGTCGCCCCCAGCACCAGCGCTCCCCATGCGACATGCGCGACCGTGCCAAAAACCATCGCCCGCTCCATCGTGTTGTGCCCCCAGCGGAGGCGCGTAATGTAAGCGAAGACGCCCAGCCCGAGCTGCACCATCAGCAGCGCCAGCACCAGCTGCGCCAGCCGTCGCAGGCTGGCGATCTTGCCGTAATAGCTCAGCACCCGCACCACCGTCCAGCACAGCACCAGCGTCACGACGCAGGCGCCGATCAAGTGCGGCAGCAGCTTCATGCCGAAGTGCCGAAAGGCCGCGCCCAGGATCAACTGCACCCAGACGCACGCGGCAGCGATCGCGGCCAGCAACGGCGTGCTCGGCCGGCTTCCCTGCTCAGTCACGGGTCCGCTACTCTCCAGCCAGTTGCGGCTGGTAAACAGCGCCATCGCGACAACCAGCGCAAAGATCATCTGCCCCAGCGTCGCATGCAAAGTCGAGGTGACCCACGGCAGCCCGAATAATACCGTCAGGCCGCCGACGACTCCCTGCACGATTACCGCGCCCAGCGCCGTCCAGCCCAGAACGCGCATCCATTTCCGCGATTCGACGCGTTGCGTCCACACCGCGATCACGATAATCAGCAGGCCGATGAATTCGGCGATCATGCGATGCGTGTGCTCATACTTCACCCCGCCTGCCATGCGCGGAAGCTTGTAGAGGGAGCCGAACGAGGTTGGCCAGTCGGGGACGGAGAGCCCGGCGTCATTGCTGGTGACCAGCGCGCCCGCGACGATGAGAAGGAATGTGGCCCAGGCTACGATTACGACAAAACGATGATAATTCGGATTGTACTGAACAAGACCAGATCGCGAGGTCAGAACCAGCTCCTATAAAAGGTGCCTGCCGCGAAGCGTGCGCTCGCCGGGCAATGCTGTCTCGGCCCGCAAGGCAGGCGCGGCCGAAGAAAAACCTGGAAAAAATAGTTAGAAGTTGCGGCTCAAATCTGCGGCGAACGCCCGACCCTCAGCGGCGTTCGTGGCCTTCATTGTACCAAACCAGGGCTGCGGGTCCGCTCCCAGAAAACGGGCGGGAGGGATCGACATCGCCTAGGCATTCGGCTCTCCGCCACTCACCTCGCCCGCAATCCACGCCAGATACTCCTCACTGCCCTCTCCTATCGCGAGCTCAACGCACTCCGGCAGCTCGTAAGGATGCAGCGACTTCAACTCCGAACGCAACAGCGCCGCGCCCTCGGCCGTGGTCTTGATCAGCAGCAGAAACTCGGGATCGTTGTGCACCTCGCCACGCCAGCGGTAGACGGAGCGCATGGGACCAACGATGTTGACGCAAGCTGCCAGCCGCCGCTCCACGAGCTGCTGCGCCAGCTTCTCGGCGTCCTCCGGCGTGCCGACGGTGGTCAGCACGATGCGTGCGTTGGTCATGGCCGTCGAACCGCAACCATCATAGCGGGTGCCCCATCCTTTCGCCGCATTTGCGAAAGGGTGGGATGGAAGAATCCGGCTGATCGGATCTCTTTCCATCCGTCATCTTTACCGCGCAGGAACTCATCTAATCGCTCGCGTGCCTGCTTCCCGCAATCGTCCCCACCCACCTGCTCCAGATCCCGAGCCCGACCCCTCCGCCTGGACCTTCGCTATCCGTGCCCTGCGCCACCGCAACTACCGGCTCTTCTTCGGCGGGCAAAGCATCTCGCTGATCGGCACCTGGATGACGCGCATCGCCACCAGCTGGCTGGTCTATCGGCTCACCCACTCGGCCCTCCTGCTTGGCCTCATTGGCTTCTCCGGACAAATTCCGATCCTGCTGCTCGGTCCATTCGCGGGTGTGTGGGTCGACCGCTGGGACCGCCGCCGCACCCTCGTCGTCACCCAGGTGCTCTCGATGGTGCAGTCGTTCTGGCTGGCGGGGCTCGCCCTCGCGCACGTCATCACCGTCGGCGACGTTGTCGGCCTCAGCCTCTTCCAGGGCGCCATCAACGCCTTCGACATGCCTGCGCGCCAAGCCTTTGTGGTTCAGATGGTGGAGGAGCGTGAGGACCTGAGCAACGCCATCGCGCTGAACTCCTCGATGGTCAACGGCGCGCGCCTGATCGGGCCGTCGCTCGCCGGCCTGATCATCGCCGCCGTCGGCGAGGGCTACTGTTTTCTGCTCGATGGCATCAGCTACATCGCGGTCATCGCTTCCCTGCTGCTCATGGTCATCCAAGTGGCCCAGCCGCGTTCGCGGCACACCCGCGTCTTCGCCGAACTCCGCGAAGGCTGGCAATACGTCAGCCGCTCCGTTCCCATCCGCTCCATCCTTTTGCTGCTCGCGCTGGTCAGCCTGGTCGGCATGCCCTACACCGTGCTGATGCCGATTTTCGCCGGCCGCGTGCTGCATGGCGGCGCGCACACGCTGGGCTTCTTGATGGGCGCTTCCGGTGTCGGCGCGCTCACTGGAGCGGTGCTGCTGGCCACACGACGCTCGGTGCGCGGGCTGGGCCGCGTAGTGATGATGACGTCCATGGGCTTCGGCATCGGGCTGTTCTCCTTCGCCTCCTCGCACTGGCTGGCTCTCTCTCTGCCGCTGATGATGCTCACCGGCTTCTGCATGATGACCCAGATGGCCTCCAGCAACACCATCCTGCAAACCATCGTGCATGAGGACAAACGTGGACGCGTGATGAGCTTCTATGCCATGGCCTTCCAGGGCACTGCCCCCTTCGGCAGCCTGATCGCGGGCGCCGCCGCCAGCCGCATTGGCGCCCCTCGCACCCTCATGATCGGGGGCGCCATCTGCGTGCTCGGCGGACTATGGTTCTCCAGGCAATTGCCGAAAATTCGCGTGGTGGTGCGGCCAATTTATCGCAAGCTCGGCATCATTCCCGAGGTCGCGGCCGGCATGCAGGCCGCGGCGCTGACCTCGCCGCCGGAAGAGTGACGGCCTGGAGTACGACGAGCACAAGCGCTGGGGCGTGCGAGCACAACCGCTGGGGAGTACGACGAGGAGGGCCTTCGCAGCACGACTCGAGCCGATTGCCAAGTGGTGCTCCGAATAGAAGCAGTGTCGTCAATCGCAGCGCGCGAACGCAGGCCGAAGGTATCCAGTCGCCGTTCGGAGAAGAAGATTGTCATTCCGAGCGGCGAGAAATTGCTTTCTGCCCAAGACAAACATTATTCCCCTCCGGCAGAACAGCAGGTCCCTCGCTGCCCTCATAATGACAATTTTCTGTGATTCGGAACGGGATTGGCTTACCACGAAATCTCAGGCATCTCCCAGCTCCGCTAGGCCCATCTCTTTCCCTGCGAGGAGCGAATCATGAGAAAGCAAATGCGCAATCGTGTCGTCGTCATCACCGGCGCCTCCAGCGGATTCGGACGCGGAGCAGCGCTCAAATTCGCGGAAAATGGGGCCAATGTCGTGCTCGCCGCACGTCGCCGGCGCGAGTTGAAGCAGGTGGCGAAGGAATGTGAGGAGAGCGGCGGCCAGGCCCTGGTCGTCGATACCGACGTGAGCAACTCCGCCGAGGTGCGGGAGCTGGCCGAACGCGCATTGCAGAAATTTGGCAGGATCGATGTGTGGATCAACAACGCCGGTGTCGGCGCAGTGGGACAGTTCGAGGAGACGCCGCTGGAGGAGCACGAGCAGGTGATCCGGACCAACCTGCTGGGCACCATCTATGGCTCCTACGCGGCGCTGCAGCAGTTTCACGAGCAGGGACGGGGCGTGCTTATCAATGTAGGCTCATTCGCGGGAACGGTGGCGGCGCCCTATCTCAGCTCGTACTCCGCATCCAAATTCGGGGTCCGCGGACTCGGAATGGCCTTGCGCCAGGAACTCGAGCAGAATAACGAAGATGGCGTACACGTGTGCACCGTCATGCCGGTTTCGCATGACACTCCGTTCTTCGAGCACGCCGGGAACTACTCCGGTAAGCCGGTGCAGCCCATCGGCACCGTGTACGATCCGCAGAAGGTCGTCGACGTAATCTATGAGCTGGCGCTCGATCCCGAGGACGAAGTCATCGTTGGCCCCAGCGGCAAACTGGCTGCCTTCGGCCAGCGGCTCGCCCCGGAGCTCACCGAGAAGCAAATGGGAAAGCGGGCACACAAGAGCCAGATGAAGCAGAGCCAGTCTGCGCCCGACAAGCCAGGCAGCGTATTGCAGCCGGAAGAACACGGTACCGGAGTCTACGGCGGCTGGCTCGAGAAGGAGCACGAGGGCAGCGGCAAGATGGGCGCCGTGCTCGGCTTCATGGTTCCCATCGGGATAGGCGCGGCCTATCTTGCGCTGCAGCGCGCCCGCTCACGCCAGAAGCAATACGAGCCTGCAGCGTAGGCACGGCGCAGTAAGCGTCCCACGCTGCTGAAGAATTCACCACGCAAGCACCGAAGCCACGGAATTTTTTGATCAGCATTGTTCCTGATCAAGATTTTTCCGTGACTTCCGTGCCTCCGTGGTGAAACCCTCTTCGCAAGAGGAAAGGCCATTCCATCCTTGTCGCTCTTTTTGCTGAAAGCATAGAGGCGGACAACCAATTCTCCACCGTTGATACTGACCACTGACCACTGCCTTTCAATGCTTGAACCTGAGCAAGTCAATCGCCAGGTGAAATAACGTGATCAAACTGGCAAGCGCGGCCGCGATTCCGGTGGCGCGTTGCAGATACGCTTCATGCGCGTCCACCCGCTGCTCCAGCTCCTGGAACCTGCCCTGGTTGCCGTTGCCGACCAGCCAACGCATGTCGGTCTTCAGCGACGCCAAATCCGACAATACCTGCTGTTCAAACTCCGTGAGTGCGCAAATTGTAGTTGGACATGTGCTCATAATGGGTAATCCACGTACAGCAGCGCCGAATAGCGCGAGTATTTTGCAGGCGACGATGCGTCGTACTGCCGGAGGTAATAGCTTTGCGCGCGCGAAAGACGCGGCAGGGTAAACATCTGCGTGGTAAAGCGTCCGGCGAGATTGCCGCCGTCGCCCGGGCCCCATCCGCCATCGGAGCGGCGTACCTCGATGCCACCGCCCCGCGGCGGTGCCGCGCCCGCGTCCATCGTGACCTGCGAGGCGATCACATCCGTGATCTGCGCCGCAATCAGTGAATCGATATACAGCGACGACGACGGCGCTCCCGTGGTGTAGACCGTCGTCACCGGAGCCGGCAGCGTGATCGCCTCCAGTTGGAACGCCAGCGGCTCGGCAGCATCGTTGGCAAAATCAATCGCGTACAGCGAGCGATCGTCGCCCAGCGAGATCACCTGCACCCCAACTTTGCGCACGATCGCGCTGAACTCCGCGCCGCGCGAAGGCGCCGCAACCTCGACCGCATAGCCAGGAACGATATCTCCCGTCGTCAGGAAATCGCTGACCACCCTGTACTGCCCCTGCCAGCCCGGCTGCACGGAATCGTCATTCAGCTTGTAGGTCACGCGATAATACGTGCCCGCCGGCATTGCGCCCGCGTTGGGCGCGAGGCTGGCGCTGAATTGCCCCTGCGCGCCAAGCTGCACCGTCACCTGCCCGGCCGCCACCGGACTGCCATCCGCGGTAGTAAAGGCCGGCCACAGGATCACCACGTCGCCCTGCGCCGGCGTGCCGTCGGCGCGATAGACGGTGTCATTGACCTGACACAATGTGGGAGCTGCATAGCCCGCTTGCGTGAGCGCCAGCGCCACCGCCAGCGAAATCAGGACAGAAAAAAACCGCCCTGCCAGGCGGTGTGTGTTCGGCATAACGTATGCCTCCGATATCTTTGTCTGCTAATCGCGTTGTGCTTCTTCGCGTTTCGCTGTTCGCTATTGGCTATTCGTTAATTCGCCGTTCGCTATTCGCCAGAATCTAAGAATCTAATGCAGAACCGTTTCCCGGAGTTCATATCTCCGCCTCTGGCGAATGGCGAAGAGCGAATGGCGAAAACCGTCTTTTTACCCCTTCGCCTGCCCGGCCCCTTCGTAGCTGCGCATGAACTCTTCCACGCTGTCCACGTAGACCTCGGCGAAGTCCACCACGTTGCGCCGCGATTGGATCATGTCCATCGCCACCTGCAGGCTGAAGCCCATGGCGCGCAGCACCGCCAGCGTCATCATGGGCGCGCGATGCACGCCGGCGGCGCAATGGATGAACACCCGCGCCTCGGCGTCGTCCAGCGCCTGCAGCGCAAACTCCACCCCGCGCTGAAACAGCTCCGGCGGCTTGAAGCGAAAATCGTCATCGGTCGCGTTCCACAGCACCTTGACTCCGTAAGGCTCGGCAAGGGGAGTGTCGTCGAACTCGACTTGCATGTCGATGATGTGCGTGACCCCGGCGCGGGCCACTTCGATCATTTTTTCATCCGTCCAAATTCCTCCGCCGACCGCGATGCGCGGCATCACCCAGGTCATGTCCATGCGATCTGTTGTCCCTTATCTGCTTCCCGCGCCATTCCGGCCGGGAAGAAACCGCCTCGGTCTTGCTCGCGCCAAACTCCGGGCGCCTGTCGGATTGCAACTGCCACTGCGAGCACAAGGCGGCTTCACCCCTCGGATCCGGCAAATCGCTCCTGATCCACGAGTGCGGCCGTAAACCGCCTGTCATTGCAACCTGCTTTTCATTCTACAAGCCGGCTCCAACCCCGCTAAGCTCCGGCTCGGCGGCTGCCGGCATGCCAATGCTGCGGAAGAAGGCGTCCATCGGATCGACCGCGGCCGCGTCCGCCCCCGGCTGCGCCGCCGTTATCGGAATCGGCGCCAGCTTCGCGTTCTCGCCTTCGGGCGCGGGCAGCGAGTACACTCCGGCAAAATCGAATAGCGCCTTGGCCGCGCCGCAGTTTCCCGCCTTGGCCAGCGAGATAATCGCGTCATTGATTTCCAGGCACGAAGCCCAGATCGCGCGCTTGATGCGCTCCACCAGCATCTGCCGCGACTTCAGCGAGGAGAATGCCGCCGCCGGACGCGAAGTTTTCTTCGTCCCATTGGCCGCCTTGCTGGCGCTGTTGGCCGCCTTCTTTGCGGCCACGATTTTTTTGTAGGCTGCGCTATTCGGTCCGGGCATCGGAGCCTGCTTCTTGCCGCCCGCAGGCATGTTCTTTATGAGAGCCATGATGATTTTCCTTATTGGAAGCAGTTGTCAGTAGTCAGTTGCCAGTAGTCAGTTGTCAGTAGTCAGTAGTCAGTTGTCAGTAGTCAGTTGTCAGTGGCCAGTGGTCAGGGATCAGGGATCAGGGATCAGAACTCGAGTGCCCCATCCTTTCGCCGTCCGTTGGCGAAAGGGTGGGAGACATCAGTGCTCGAATACCTTCATCCCCTCCATCACGCCGGGTGCCCCATCCTTTCGCCGTCGGTTGGCGAAAGGGTGGGAGACATCAGTGCTCGAATACCTTCATGCGCCATCACGTCCCCAACGTAGTCACGCCCGGTGGTGTGCTGATCGCCGGGTGCCCCATCCTTTCGCCGTCCGTTGGCGAAAGGGTGGGAGACATCAGTGCCTCAAACACCTTCATCCGGGCGATAACATCACCACCGTAGTCACGCCCGGTGGTGTGCTGATCGCTGTCGCCGCCCCGTGCCCCGGAAATCGCCGCGTTCATGCCGCAGTTGTAGCCGCTGGCCGCAATCTTCATCTGCTCGTCGCCGTTCAGCGCGGGAAACTCCAGCCGCGCGCGGCGCAGGTTGTCGGCCAGCAACTGCGCGCCCAGCGCAATCAGCGCCTCGGAATTCGTGCGCCAGCTGCCATCGTCGCGCGCCTGCCGCGCCTCCGGATGCTGAATGTCGATCTGCACGATGCCCACACCGTGCGCCTCGCCCTGCTGAAAGTCGCCCAGGCAGTTGACGCAATTGGTTTCGCGGCTGGCAATGGCAAACAGCAGCGCCGCCGGCAGCCCGTGCGCCGACGCTTGTCCCGCCAGCTTGCTGTCCAGGCCGGTGGCGCGCAGCCTGGCCAGCTCCGCCTGCATTTCCGGTTTCGTTGTCATGGTATTGAAGTAATGAGCTACTAGCGATTAGCTGCTAGCGATTAGCTGACCGCGGATTCCGCCCTCTCGACAAACCGTGGCGAAAGCATCGGATGCGCGGTTAAGTTCTGGATTGGAGTGCAAAACACGAAAACCCAGCGCTGGGCTGGGTTTGTTCGGAAGGCGTCCCGTAGGAGCGCCGTTTCCGTTTCTTCAACTCTGATTTCACTATAGCAGTTTGAGTAGGGGTTTGTTCCGGATTTTCCAAGTTTTTATCTAGCTTACTTTCATGGGATTGCGGCTTATTGTTGCATTCCGCAATATTGACATGTAAATATTACGCTTCACCTATTAGTAATAGTTCCACTACTTCTTACGCCCATATCGGAGGATACCCCTTTTGCCTCGTCGCCGGTTAGATTCTCACCCGCGCTGCGGCCCACCCGAACTCCGCGCCGGCTCTCGCAAACCAGCCGCAAATCTTCGCGATCAACTGAGCCGCGGGTGAGGGCTTCGTACTTTCGGTAGTGGCTCAGTTTGAGATCGTCTTCAACGCATGCTTGGTGAACCGCGTCTTGAGGCGGTGCCTCACTCCATTTCAACGCTTCCGGCATTAGCCGCCGCGGCAAGGGTCAGATTTATCTCAGGCGCTAAAGCGCGCGCCCGTGTAGGAGACGGATATGCACGCCTCAAAGGCGTGCTCCACCCCGGCGAAAATCAAATTTCAACCTGCGCAACTCCCGCCCCGTCCGCAGGCAGCGGCGCCCCGGCCATTCCTGATACTCTTTGTGGATTCCTCTCACTCAGCGACACGGGGAGCACACATGCCATTCGATAAATATTTGAAAGTGCCGGGCAGCGAACGCGAGCCCGCGAAAGGCGCGACGAAGTCGGGAACGCTCGATCCCAACGAACCCATGCAGGTGACGGTAGTGCTGCGGCCGCGCGCCGGCGCACAGACCGAATCGCTGGCTTCACTCATCGCCTCCGGCAAGCACCTCTCGCGCGAGGAGTACGCGCAGCGCTACGGCGCCGATCCTGCCGACGTCGAGGCGCTGCTTGCCTTCGCCGGCCACTTCGGCCTGGCCATGAGCAACGTGAACCTGGGCGCGCGCACCGTCACCCTCTCGGGCAAGTGCAGCGACTTCGCCAGCGCTTTCCAGGTAAAGCTGGAGCGCTACCACTACCGCGGCGGCTCGTATCGCGGACGCAGCGGCGCGGTCAACATCCCGCAGGAGCTGCATGGGATCGTGATGAGCGTTCACGGGCTCGACAACCGGCCGCAGGCCAAGGCGCACTTCCGCCTGGCGAGCGCCAGCGCTCGCGCCTCGGCCGCGGCGGCGGTTTCCTATACGCCGCTGCAGATTGCCAAAGCCTACAGCTTTCCCAGCAGCGGCAACGGCAGCGGGCAGACCATCGGCATCGTCGAGCTGGGCGGCGGCTACAAACAGTCGGACCTGACCACCTATTTCAAGAACCTGAAGATTTCGCCGGCGCCGACGGTGGTGGCGATCTCGGTGGATGGTGCGACGAATTCTCCCACCGGCGACACCAGCGGGCCGGACACCGAAGTTGGACTCGACATCGAAGTCTGCGGCGCGATTGCGCCCGGCGCGAAGATTGCCGTCTACTTCGCTCCCAACACCGACGCCGGTTTTCTCGACGCCATCAACCAGGCGGTCATGGACACGGTCAACAAGCCGTCGGTGATCTCCATCAGCTGGGGCGGGCCGGAATCGAGCTGGACGGCGCAGTCGCTGCAGTCCTACAACAGCGCGCTGCAGTCGGCGGCGGCGATGGGCGTGAGCGTCTGCGTGGCATGCGGCGACAACGGCTCCGACGATGGCGTAGGCGATGGCCAGGACCACGTCGACTTTCCCGCCTCCAGCCCCTACGCGCTCGCCTGCGGCGGCACGTCGCTCCAGATCAGCGGCAGCTCGATTTCGAGCGAAGTTGTGTGGAACGACCAGTCGAGCGGCGACGGCGCGACCGGCGGCGGCGTGAGCGGCACCTTCCCGCTGCCCTCGTATCAGGCGAGCGCCGGCGTGCCAGCCGGTAAGAATCCCAGCGGCTTCAAAGGCCGCGGCGTGCCCGATATTTCCGGCGGCGCCGATCCCGCGACCGGCTACAACGTCACCGTCGACGGCTCCAGCTTTGCCGTTGGAGGCACCAGCGCGGTTGCGCCGCTGTGGGCGGGACTGATCGCGCTGCTGAACCAGTCATTGGGCAAGCCGGTAGGATTTCTGAACCCGGCGCTCTACCAGACCGGCGAGGGTGCCGGCGCCTTTCGCGATATCACCTCGGGCAACAATGGCGACTTCAGCGCCGGGCCGGGTTGGGACGCCTGCACCGGATGGGGCAGTCCCGATGGAGCGAATCTGTTGAAGACGCTGTCGACGAGCGGCGGAGGAACGACATCGAATCCACCACCGCCGCCGGCGCCTAAACCGAAACCCAAGCCGCGGCCAAAGCCGAAGCCGGGACATGGCCGCTAGGTATGTTGCGGGCGGGACAGCGCTCGATTCCAATCAAGCCAACCGGCGCGACCGGAACACCTAAACGGTTTGCAAAAACGCGAGCCGTTAGAGTAGTGCTGCCCTTGAATGTTTGCGTAAGAACCCTGTCGTCCCACGCCCGCCGCAATCAGTCCGCCTGACTCTAAACCAGCCCGCAGGGCGAAAGTGATTAGCCCAGGGCGAAAGGACCTGGGTAGGTTCTCGATTTGACTTCCAAGCCCCTTCAGGGGCAAAACCCTGCCGAACCGATAGGGTAGAGTGGGCCTTCAGGCCAGCGTCCGCGCCGTTTTAATTTGGTGCCTTCCAGCCTTTCCGCGCTGTTCAGCCGTGTGCCACGCGCCATAACTTCACGGCGTAAGTTTCCACACCGTCCCATAAAACTTAAAAGCTCCCCCGCTAGAGGCGGTACCATAGATATTTCCACTATGGTCAAACGATGGACTGCCGATCGGATTAGCGCCGTCGTCGCCATTGGTGAAGTCATGCAGGCTGCTATAGACCCAATTGCCATTTAAGTTCGTCAGCTTAAACAGCGCCCCATAGCCGTAAGCTCCGTTGCCGCATGTGGTGCCGTACAGGTTTTCCGTACTGTCGAGCACGAGCGTCCCCATAGGTCCAATACAGTCCCCCATATCATTTGCGGACTTGGTGAAACTGTAGAGAGTCGTGAGGCTCCAAGCGCCATTCGAGGGGCTTAGTTCGAAGACGGTCCCGCCCCCATTGGCGCCATCTTGTGAGGTCGTGCCATATAGATTTCCCGCTGCATCCATCACCAGGCCGCCAATAGGAGTATCTCCATCGTTTTGCCCTTGAAACGTATACAGGACCTGCTCGCTCCAGCCGGAGCCCGATGGGCTTAGCTGGTAGACGATTCCGCATCCCCGCCCGTAATTGCAAGAGAGATTGGTGCCGCCCTCGGCGGTGGTGCCGTACAAATTGCCTTCCTGGTCGCGGAGAAGGCTGCTCTCCGGAGCGACCCCGTCACTCCCACCAAGCGGTCCGAATTGGTGCAGGATGGTTTCGCTCCACACGCCCTGGGAGTTCGACAGTTCGAAGACGGTACCATAGTACAAATTACTTCCCAGTGCGTTGGAAGATGTCGTCCCATAGATATTCCCGGCCGCGTCAAACAACAGGTCGCCATTTCCAGGACCTGCACCGTCGTCTGGCATACTGCCAAAGTCGTAAATGGAAGCTACCGTCCAGTAGCAAAGAACTGTCCTGCAAAAGGTCGTTGGAGGGTACAGACTATAAACATTGCCGCATCCTAAATCGCAGCCGGTGCCTCCGAACTCGGTAGTTCCGTAGAGACGGCCATCGGGACCGAAGATGGGACGCGCCAGAGGAGTATTACCATTTCGGCGATTGAACGATACAAGCGGCGACAACACCCAGGCGCCATTCTTCTGGGAGAGTCTATATGCAGCGCCAATGCTGTTGGCTAGGTATGACAGAGTCGTGCCGTAAAGATTGCCTCCGGCATCGATAGTTACTCCCGATGCCGGAGTGGTTGGCCCCGGGTAGCTGAAGGTATAGAGAACCGAGAATGTTTGCGCTTCCGCGGCCACGGCCAGGCACGATACAGCCAACCCAATCAGCAGAAATGAACAGATGCGCGTAATTGTATTCAGCCGCATAACACTGCTCCCACGCCTGGCTATCTGCCAGCTGCCCGGCAACACTTTATAACCGCCCATCGCAAGGTGAAAATGAATTGCATCGGCAAAATTCAGAGATATCCACAAGGTGCCTTCCGCGCTTTGTGGTTTCTATGAGTCGGCTTCAGCCGACGGCAGAGTGTCGCCCGCTAAAGCGGGCTTTCGGAGTGGTATGCGTGACGGGACGCGGCGCTGAAGCGCCGCTCTACCCGACCGTCGCGCGAAAGCACCCGCGCCACTCCCTCAGTCCGCCTGCCCGGAGATGAAGATGCTCAGCGCCGGATTGTTCCCCGCGGGCAGCAGCACGAACTTGCTCGGCCCAATCACATACAGCACGCCGAACTCGTTGCCGTTCTGGTTGACCACGGCGCGTCCGCTGCCGTCGACCGAGTAGGTCAGCGTCAGCTGGTTCGGCCCGCCCACGCCGCCCGGCCCGGCGGTGTACTGCGTTGCCGTGATGTCGCCCACGCCGTCGGCAAACACCTCGGTCACCGAATTGGTCACGCCGGTGACCGCCGGCCATGACGTCGCGCCCTCCAGCGTTCCCGTTACCGAGGCGTTGCTGAATGCCGCACCCGTCTGCTGTTCCAAGACGCCAGCGGTCACGTTGGCATCGCTGCCTACCGCGTAACCCAAGCCGCCGGTGTAGAGATACAGCGAGCCCCCATTAGCGCCCAGCTGGGAGAAGCCGCTGAGACTCACCTTGCCATCTTTGTTGCCGTTGCTATCGATGGCATAGGTGCCGCTCGTGTTCTGCTGCGTCAATGTGCCTGCGTCGTTGGTGTCGGAACTGAAAGTGGCATTGCCGTTGCCATCGGCATTGAAGATTCCCGCTGTCGCCGTCGCGCTGCCGTTATCGTCGCCGGTCAGTTCCGCGATTATCGGACCGGTGAGCTGCGCCAGCGTCCAGCCGCGGGCAAATGACTTCTGCCGGTACAGCGACCATAGGGTGAGGTTGGCCGGCTTCGAAAGCGGGTCGCCGGAAATCAGCAGCATCTCCTGCTTGTTGACGATGTAGTACGCGAAGCCGCAGGTGGGATGAGTCATGCCGCCCAGGCAAATCCCATTGGGGTCGTTGGGAAAGCGCATGTTGACGAAGTTGCCGCGTCCGGTCATGGAATCCAGGTCGGCGGAGATGGTGCCGCCAAATCCGTCGGGTGCGGTGCTGCCGTTGTCGTTCGTGTCCAGCGGGCAGAGCGGCAAGCTCCAGCCATTGCCGTTGCAATCGATATCGACCAGCGTGCCGGGGTTGGTGCCCAGCGCGCCGGCTGCGGCATAACGATGGCCGTTCGGGTCGGTGCCCGTGGCCAGCAGCGCGAAGTTGCCCGGGAAAAACTGATTGATGTTGAAGTACACCGGGTTGGCGATCTTCAGCACGCCCGAGCCATAGTTTTGCGGGTGCGAGGGATCGCGCTCGATCAGCCGGCCGCATGCCGACAGCGACGGCTGTCCCGGCGTACAGGCGTTGGGCGAAACGGAAATCTCGAACTGGTAGGTATGCGGGTTGTTGTTCGCGTCCTGGGTCAGCAGCGTCATCGAGCCCAGCCCATTGCCCGCACTCAGATCGTAGGTCGAGCCGGTTTGGATGATTTCCGGCACAGGGCAGTTGGGATTGCCGCGGCACTGCGAGGGATCATTGATCTCGCTGCCCCGTCCGTTGTTGTGGTCAAGCTTGCCGCTGGTGACAATGCCGTGGCCGTCGGTGATGATGGCGGCGGCCAGCACGAAAGGCGTGCCGCTCTCATAGCCACTCAGCGCGATGACGAAGTTGCCGGTCAGCAGCGCATTGGTGATGGGCGCATTGACGCCGATGGTGAGCGCGCCGGACATCGCCATCTGCGGCGGGCTCTCGCCGTCCTGCACTTCCACCGTGAAGGTGGAGTTGCCCTGCGTGGTAGGCGTGCCGGAGATGGCGCCAGTCGAGGAGTTCAGGCTCAGCCCCGGCGGCAGCGAGCCCGAGGCGACGCTCCAGCTGTTGTTGCCGTCGCCGCCGCTGGCCTGCAGCACCGCGCTGTACGGCAAGTTGACGTTGCCCGCAGGCAGATGCGCATTCACCACCGTCAGCGTCGAGTCGGTGACGTCGATGCTGAGCGCGCCGCTGGCCGTCGCGGGCGGCGTCTCCCCGTCGGTCACGCTGACCGTGAAGTTGAATACCCCAAGTTGTGTGGGCGTGCCGGTGATGGCGCACGACGAACTTTGCAGGTGAACGCAGGGGCCAAGCATCAACCCGGGCGGAAGATTGCCGGCCGACACCGACCAGGTGTACGGTCCCAGGCCGCCGGCCGCGATCACCTGCACGTGGTTTCCGTTGGCCGCCTGATACGGGTGATTGATGATTCCGTTGGGCAGCGTCTTGGTGGCGACGGAGAAGATCGTCAGCACGACAGAAATCGAGCCGCTGGCCCGGATGGTCTCCGAATCGCTGGCTTGCACGTTGACCGTCACCGGCGCGGCCGGCTGTGCACTGGGCGTCCCGGAGATGATGCCGTTGCCGTTGCTGTCGGTGCTGATGGTCAGGCCGGCGGGCAGTCCGCCGCCGGTGCCGTCGTCGCAATTGCCATTGATCTCGGGGATGCACCAGCTATACGGCGGCGTCCCGCCGGAGGCGGAAAACATCGCGGTGTACGGCACGCCCACCGAGCCGGCGGGCAGATGGTTGGTGCCCGCGGCGCAGGAGTCACAGGTGACCAGCAGCGCGCCTTCGACATTGATGGTGAGGTTCTTGGTCGCCGTATGGCTGGCGCCGTCGGTTACCTGGGCGGTGAAGCTGTAGCTGCCGGAGCCGGTAGGCGTGCCGGTGATGAAGGCATTCATCGCATTCAGCGAGAGACCCGGCGGCAGGCTGCCCGAGGCGAGGCTCCAGGTGAACGTGCCGCTGCCGCCCGTGGCCTGCAGCACGTTGCTGTAGGGAATGTTCACCGTGGCATTCGGCAAGGGCGAGGTGCTGGTGATGGTGAGCGGCGTCATCGGCATCATGTGGTTACCACCGCCGCCGCCGCAGGCCGCAAACAAGCAACACACCATCGACAACAAGCCCGAGAACACCAGAACCCTGGACAACTTCATCGCATCTCCTCGTGAAGTGGAAGCGTGACTGGAACCGCAATGTTGAATTTTCTGTGCGGCGAACTGCGGCCGGCTGGAACACACCAGCGGCGCTTGCTGCACCGGGTGCGGGCCTTCTCGCCTATACAGAGTTGCCGAACATAGTAACCCTGAACCCGCTTGCGACGCGAGTGGAAAACCGCGCGCGTAACGGAGAATGGGTCAGTTTGAAATCTGAGCGGTGCAAAGGCGCGGCTTCAGCGGCGCCGAAGCGGTGCAAGGGCGCGGCTTCAGCCGTGCCGAAAGAACGCCGATGGAAACGGCTTTAGCCCCGGTTGCCGCGGCTTCAGCCCGGCTGCAGCGGTGGAAGGGCACGGCTTCAGCCGTGCCGAAAGAAAAGCCGATGGAAAGGGCTTTAGCCCCGGTTGCCGCGGCTAAAGCCGCCTTCCATGGCTCGTGGTGTCGCCGGACTGAAGTCCGGCTCTTCCACCGCTACAAATTTCAGACCGGCCCATAAAAACTCGTCGCTACAAGCCGCGGGCAGAGCTGGCCTTCAAGGCCAGCGTCCAAGCCGTTCGGGTAGAGCTGGCCTTCAGGCCAGCGTCCAAGCCGTTCAGGTGCAGCTGGCCTTCAGGCCAGCGTCCGCCTTCTCGTGCTCGCGGGGAAACCACTCAGCCGCTTCCGCCGCGGATCTTCCACAGCATCTGCCGCAACATTCCCAGCCACAACTCAGCGTCGCGCCCGCTGAGCTCCAGCCGCCGCACCATGCGGCGCACGCGCTCGGCGGTCGAGGCCGCCGCAATCGGATTGACATACCCGCTAAGCGAGAGCGCCTCCAGCAGCAGCGCCGAGATGCGCTCGCTGTCGGCGGCCTTCGCCCGCCTCGCGCGCTTCCCATCCGCGGCGTTGGCGGCTTTCGTGTCGCGCACCAGTTCGTACAGGCACACCGCCACAGCCTGGCCCAGGTTCATCGAGCTATGCTGCTCGCGCGTGGGAATGCGCAGCAGCCAGTGGCAGTGACTGAGGTCGTCGTTGGAAAGCCCGGTCTTCTCGGTGCCGAACAGCAGCGCGACCGGAGCGCGCGCCAGCTCGCGGCGAATGAGGCGCGCCCCGCGCTCCAGCCGATGCAGCGGATGATGCAGCTCGCGATGGCCCACGGCGGTGGTGCCCACGACCAGCGTGCAGTCGGCGACCGCCTCGGCCACGCTCTTGTATTCGGCGGCCCCGGCCAGCAACGGCGCCGCGCCGACCGCCGATCGCGCCTCGCGAAATGCGGCCTCGTAAGGATTGACGACGCGCAGCTGCAGGAAGCCGAAGTTGCTCATGGCGCGCGCCGCCGCGCCCAGGTTCAGCGGATTGCTCGTGCCCACCAGCACCACACACAGACGATCGGCGCGCTCCAGCATGCACCGAGTGTAGCAATCGACGTTTGGCGGAATAGAGCAGTCGGTTGCTGCCCGCGGGCGAAGTATTCACCACAAAGGCACCGAGAGCACGGAGGTTTGCGAATCAATCCACGACGAGTGACCTTTCGACAGTCAACAAGCGGTGGCTAAGAACCGGCCCTGCACCGGCAACTGGCCAATGACTGCTGGCAACTGGCTACTGACCACTGGCCACGAGCCACTGCTTCACGGCCCTTTCATCCTGTCCTTCACGGTCTTGGCCAGCTTCTCGATCTGTTCGGCTTTCTTAATGACGTCGAGCGACAAGGTATTCTCGCTGCTCTTGTCGACAGACTGTTTCAGTTCGGTGGCCAGCTCGAGCAGCTTCTCGGTGTCTTTCTTCAGGTCCTGCTGCCGCTGCAGATTGGCTTTCTTCGCCATCTCCTTTTGCTGCTGCAGCTGCCAATCGTCGGTGGAGTCTGCAACGCCGCTGTGCTGTTGCGGATCGGGCAGCGTCGGGTGGCCGCGCTGCTGCGCCGAGGCGCCCGGTGAAGCGACGGCCAGCAGCACCGCCGCTACCAGCAGCGCCTGCAATGAATGAGAGCGCGAAGAAACGAGTTTCATAGCGATATCCGTGATTATATTGTGCGCCCGCGCACGCTAGGGCGCGCGGCGAATCCCCAGCACGCAGTGCGACCCGGAACGGTTCTACGGCCAGGTGATCTCGCACAGCAGCACGGCTACATGCGCGATGGCGGCGTTGTCGGTGCCCATGCCTTCGGGCGTCTTGGCCTTGATGCCGACGCGCGAGGGTTCAATGCCCACCAGGTCCGCCACCTTCCGCTGAATGGCCGCCGCATGCGGGCCGATACGCGGCGCAGCAAGAATCAGTGTGCTATCGATGTTGCCGACCAGGTAGCCCGCTTCGTCGACCAATTTCAGCGCCTGCCGCACGAACGCTGCGGAGTCGGCGCCCTTCCACTTGGGATCGGTCGGCGGAAAGTAGGTTCCAATGTCACCGGCGGCGATGGCGCCGAGCAGCGCATCGGTCAGGGCGTGCAGCAGGACATCGCCGTCGGAGTGGCCAGCCAGGCCGCTGTGGTGCGGTATGGCGAGGCCGCCGATCTTGAGCGGGATGCCGGGCTTGAACTCATGCGAGTCCCAGCCGTAGCCGATGCGGGGCATGCGGAGATTGTGAGATGTGTTCACGGCGACCCACCGAAGCTGGTTCACCCGCTCAGGCTGACTTCGCGGTTCTCCTGCGCTAGGAAAAATTCCGCTAGTTCCAGATCGGCGGGCGTGGTGATCTTCATATTGCGTGGCGAGCCCATGACCACGTGCACCGCGCTGCCGCGACGTTCGATTAAAGAAGCCTCGTCAGTGCCCATGAAGCCGTCGGCAGTCGCCTCGTCGAAGGCCTGCTTCAGCAACCCGAATCGAAAGCCTTGAGGCGTTTGCGCCAAAACCATTTTTTCGCGCGGCACGGTGGCGATCACCACGGCGCCGTCGGCGGTGCGGTCCACCTGCTTTACGGTGTCGACGGCGGGAATGCCGGCGATCGCGGCATCGTACTTTTTGACCGCCTCAATCACGTTGACGATAGTCTCCTGCTCGACGAAGGGCCGCACCGCATCGTGTACCAGCACGATGTCGTCGGCCGCAGCGTCCATTGCCGCGATCGCGTTGGCGACGGAGTTCTGCCGATGCTCGCCGCCTTCGACTACGCGCAGCGGCTTGCGAAAGTTTTCCTTCTCAATCTGCTGGTTGAAGATCGGCGTTTCGCTCTGGCGCAGCGCGACGATGATTTCGCTGACCGCATCGCAGTGCGCGAACTTGCGCAGCGTATGAATCAGGATGGGCGTGCCCTGCAGCTCGAAGAACTGTTTGCTCTTGTCCCTGGGGCCACCGTGCGCGGCGGACATGCGCGTACCCAGACCGGCGGCCGGGATGATTACACTCACCTTCATGTCGGGGAGGCGAGTATAAATGCGCGGGGAGGCTCAGGACAAATCGGGCATGGCAGAGGTGGTGGGTCAGTTTGGAATTTGTAGCGGTGGAAGAGCCGGGCTTCAGTCCGACGAAACCACCGACCATCGAGGGCGGCTTTAGCCGCGGCGACCGGGGCTAAAGCCATGTTCCATCGTCGTCCTTTCGGCACGGCTGAAGCCGTGCCCCTCCACCGCTCGGATTTCAAACTGACCCACTACCATGGCAGAGCTAACCTTGCAGGTTCGCGTCCTGCGTCGCAAGAAATCTTTAGCCCGTGGAGCTGTCGCCGGCTAAAGGCGGCTCAAGAAAATCAGTGCAGCAATAACGCGAACCTGAAGGTCCGCGTTACCCGAATGCATCCGGCCCTATTCCGGCTTGGCGGTTTCGGTCACCGCTGCCGCGGGAGTGGCTCCTGACTTCCGCACCTCCCCCACTGCCGGCCGCAACTCTGCCGGCCGCGCCTCGGCGTGCCGCGCCTGCGTCGCCGAGCGCTCGTCGAACTTTCCGAAGATCATCTTCCCAGCCGTGGTCTGCAACACCGACGTCACCGAGATGTCGACCGTCTTGCCGATCATCTTGCGCGCGTTGTCTACCACCACCATGGTTCCGTCATCGAGATAGGCGACACCCTGGTTGTATTCCTTGCCTTCCTTCAGGATAAACACCTTCATGATCTCGCCGGGCAGCACGATGGGCTTCAGCGAGTTGGCCAGCTCGTTGATGTTCAGCACCTCGACACCCTGCAGCTGCGCGACCTTGTTCAGGTTGAAGTCGTTGGTGACGATCTTGCCTTCGTAGACTTTGGCGAGCTCGATGAGCTTGAGGTCGACTTCGCGGACCGCCGGGAAATCGTCCTCGACGATCTGGATGGTGAGCGTCGCAATCTTCTGAATGCGCTGCAAAATGTCGAGGCCGCGGCGGCCGCGATTGCGCTTCATCGAGTCGGCGGAGTCGGCCACCAGCTGCAGCTCGCGCAGCACAAACTGCGGGATGACGATGACGCCGTCGAGGAAGCCGGTTTCGGCGATGTCGGCGATGCGGCCGTCGATGATGACGCTGGTATCGAGGATCTTATAGCTGCGCTTGGCCTGCTTCTCGCCGCCGAAGATGCCGCCGAGCGCGGCGAGGTTGAGCAGGTCGCCTTTGCCGGCCCCAACCGTCAGGCCGACGTAGGCCATCAGCAGCATGACGAACAACTGCAGAAAGCTCTGCGTGGGTCCGGGGACGATGCTGTTGCGGATGACCAGGCTGAAGAGATAGGCGCCGATGATGCCGAGGATGCTGCCGATGACGGCGCCGATCAGCCGCTTGAGGCTGACCTGCCGGAGCCGCACCTCGAAGAGAATGACGGCCAGCCCGAGCAGCAGGCCCAGGGCGCCGGCGATCATTGGCTTCAGCCCTAAGGGCTGAAGCTCATAAGAAGCGATAGCAGTAACTAGAACAAAAACGACACGTATAAAAACCAGATCCACGCCACACCTCCCATGGCCAGCCCTGGGGGTCTGCGGTCGGATTAACGTGCGCCGGAGTTATAAACCCCTATCAATGCCGGCGACTCAGTCCTGTCACCTAGACACAATGAGCGGCCTTGACTCGCAACCATATGAATCATCCGGGGAATATGAAAGAGGAGCGGTCCCCGAGCCACCAACACGTGGCAATAACAGCAACCAAGCGAAGTATATCTCAGCTTCGCATTGGCAGAGAGAGCCAATACTGGCCAAGCGCCGACAATTTCCCAAAGAGGATTGCGGCGCAGCCGCGCCGGGGCAAAGTCCCGGTCCAAACAGCTACTCAGAACAGATGCAGAAACTTCGGTTCGCGGGTACCTGCATCAGGAGAAAGCGGCGCCGGCCGCCGACGAGCCCAGCACCCAAACCGCCCACCAGCCGAAAACAATGCCCAGCGAGGTGCCGCGCTTGACTTTGGTCAGGCAGGCAAAGCCGATCCCTGACAACAGGAGCGTCCAAATGGTGAAGAGGTCGAGGTTCATGGCAACGGCGTAGAGGAAATGCGAGCTGGGATCCACCAAGGGGCTCAGGTTGCTGGCCA
Organism: Terriglobales bacterium; assembly: GCA_035651035.1. Classification (GTDB taxonomy): domain Bacteria; phylum Acidobacteriota; class Terriglobia; order Terriglobales; family Acidobacteriaceae; genus Bog-257. The sequence continues at coordinate 52,007 of DASRGM010000259.1, read as the reverse complement.
CCGGGTTCTGGAAGGTGAAGGAGTCGCCGCCGCCCACCATGAGCGCCACAATTGCAAGCAGTGCCTTGATGATCCCCGGCAATGAGGCATACATGACGACGGCCACGCACTGGTTCAAGCTGAGCTCGGCGCCGGCCCCATAGTTGAAGGTCGCCAGCAGGATGGCCGCAATGATGAACAGGAAGACAATCATGATGGCCGGATACAGGTAAGACGTGATGCTGGTGACTTTCACGACCAGGTCCATCTGCTTGGCCCGCTGCTCGGGCGACAACTGATCGAGCCGCGCGGCCGCCTTGGGCTGCATCGCCAACCCGTTCTCGGCAATCTTCTCGAAGCCGATCTTCCTGTCAGCCGTGAACACCAGCGCCTCGGTGGCAATGACCAGAAGCACGACTGGCATCAGCCAGTTCGCACTGCGGCGGAGGTCGGTGAAGGTCTTGGAGGGGGCGACGAAGGTATCGACCACGCGCTCCAGCTGCGAGAGCGGCGCTGCTTGCGACGACACAGGCGCGACAGAACTCATGGCGTTCTCCAGGCTGGATCCGCGGACTTGCGCCCGAGGTCCAGTTCTGATGTCGGTGAACGTGCGGCGCGATTGTAGCACCGGGCAGCCGGCTTTGGGTTCAGCGCCGGTTCTTGGGGCTGGAGCCGCTATTCGGCTGGGCAGCCGTGGCCGCGGGAGGCTGGCCGATGACGAGCAGCTTGTTGTCGTCGAACTTGCGATTGCCATTGAAGGATTCGGCAATGCGCTCCGCCGTCAGCTTGTCTCTGCTGGAGGCTGCCGTGCCCGACAACTCGATTGTGTTGTCGGTCACGTGCACCGACAGGTGGCTGGTTGAAAGCGTGGGCTCGTTGCTTAGCGCCTGTTGAATGCGGCCCTGCAGGGCAGCATTTTCCGCGGGATCCGACTCAGCAGAATTTGTTGAAGCGGCCGGCGCCGAGCCGTTGCTCGCACTATTCGCCGGCGGCGGAGTCGCCGACGACTGTCCGCTGTTCGACTGCGGGGCCGGCGGCGCTTGCGGATTGGTCTCGGCTTTCTGCGGAGGAAAGGTTGCGTAGGCGAGTATAGCCAAAGCTTTCGCTTCCCCCGGAGGACGAGCCTGCGCCCCTGCGTTGTAGCTATTGTTGCCGTAAGCGCTGGCGCCCTGATCATTCCCCGGCGAGGCATTTGGCTGATTGCTGCCGGAATTCTGCGCCGCCGCCATTGCCGCTCCCGCCAAAAGAAGCAACGTCAGCACCGGGACTGCTATCTTCATCGTGCTGTTCTCCCAGCCGATTGGATGTTGTCGCCGGGCAACGGGCTGCAGAGGTGAGCTGATTTTGCCGCCGGAGGCTCGGGATTCTCATTCACTCCGGACTGTCCCGCGGCGCAATCTTCGAGGCTGGTTCCCTGCGACAGCCTGCAAAAAACTCAGGCGCTGAGGTCTTGCGCTCAGCGCCTGAGGAGAAACATTCAGTTATAGAAGGCGCGGACCGGAAGGCCCGCCACATCCAGTTACTTGCTGTTGGGCGGCACCTGCTGCCGGCGGCTGGGAGGCAGGTTGTCTACCTCGCCACGCTGCCGCGCCGGATGATCGGACTTGGCGCCCGGAATCGGCTGCTCACCCGCCGAGCTTACCGGCGACTCCAGCATCTCGTCCTGGGAGTAGCCGTACGCCGCGGTGTAAATGGCCTGCTGGAAAATTCCATTCTGCGGCTGGAACGCCAGCGAGTAAATGGGGAAGGCACGGCCGCCGGCCGGGAAGGCAGTGGCAACATAGTCGGCGACCATCCTGCCGGAGAAGGTATTCGGCAGGTAGCTCAACTGCATGGCTGGGGTCAACTGGCGCCCTGGCGTCCAGGTCTGCCCGCCATCCAGCGACAGCGAGAAGCCGGCGTAGAGCTGGCAGCTGTTACCGCAGTTGGAGACCGGGTAGTAGTAATAGGTCATTCCCAGGTGCGCGCTGCTGCCGGAGGTGCGCAGATCGGCGCCCATGCCATTGATGAAGTGGTCGACACCGCTGCCGATGGGATTGAGCGGGATGCGCGACTTTGCCGTCCAATGAACGCCGTCCGTCGTGCTGCTGAAGACGATGTCGTTGGCTGAGCAGTTGCTCTCGAAGCTGCAGTCGGGCCACGAAATGTAAGCTCGGCCGCCGCCATCGATGGTGCTGGAAGGAAGTCCGGCGCTGCGCAGGTCGCCCGCCTCACCATGGCTGGGAGCGCTGGCGATGCTGACTGCCGCCGTCCAGCTCTGGCCGCCGTTGGTGGAGGTGAAGGCCGACATGCCGCCATTAAAATCGGCGAAAGGAACTACCGCCGTTCCGTTAGGGAGCACGACGGGGTTGCCGCTAATACCGAAATCGTTGCCCGCGGTGGTGACCGGCGAGCTCCAGGTGGCGCCGCCGTCGGTGGAGGTGCTCATGTAGAGCAGGTCACCGAAGTCCGGGCTGTCAAACTCTACATAGCAGTTGCCGTAGAACGGACTGGTGGGAGTGTTGTCGCAGCCAATCCAGTTCTTGTCGGCGTCGATGCTGGTCTCGACATAGATGGGATTGTCCCAGTGAATGCCGTCGGAGGAGCGGTTGACGGCCACCGTGTCCAGATTGCCGATGGGCAGCGTACAGATGAGCCACTTGCCAAACTTCGCGTTATAGGCCACGGCGGCGTCGCTGGCCGCGCTGTTGGGGCCGCCGCCGGGACCGTTCACGGTGAGTCCAGGAAGGTATCCGTTCGTCCACGAGATGCCGCTGTTCAGCGTCGTTGCCCAGCCGATGTCGGCGCCGCCGCCGCTGGAGATGCGGCCTACCTGAAAGGCGGTGACGATGACCGTGCCGTTGGCGGCCGCGCCCGGCTCTACTTCGGTCATGTGCTGGCTGCTGGAATTGGTGAAGCTATCTTGGCTGAGCTGGCGAAAAAGGCTTTGAGCGCCGGCCGGGAGCGTACTCCAGATCGCTAAGGCGCCTCCCACGGTCAAAATTGCTAACGTCCGGCTAGCGCCGCGACGAAAACACGTTTCCATCTTCTTCATTGAGAATTTCCTTTGAGTGGTTCCTGAATGTCGAGTCTAGGCCGGGGAGCTGCGTATGCGCTGGATGAGAAGTAACGCAACCGCCGTCGAAGCGTAATTAAAGCTATATCCGGAATGGCTGCCTGTCAACGAGATGGATAGTAGTCGAACAGGGTTTCGATATTCCGCCGAAAATCCGACATAGAGTATTTCTGAGGGCATTGGTTCCAGGGTACCGGGCCGTGTCACATGCTAGACTGCCAATTCGCCCATGTTGAGCAAACCTACGCAAAACTGCTACCGAATCGCATCCGTTCTCCTCGTGCTTCTGGTGTTTGCCGCAGCTCCTATCTTCGCGCAGAAGGTCGTGACTCAAGAAGCTGGAGGCGGAAGCAAGCTCGAACTGCACTACGACGCATCGGGAAAGGTCGTAGAAACGCGCACCATAGGCGCCGACGGCAAGCTGCTGGAGAAAGACACTTTGGAGTACCTTCCGGACCACTATGTCCCGCAGACGCTGTCCACTTCCTATTGGCCCAATGGGAAGGTCCACAAAATCACGCACAACGAATACGACGCCAATTCGAATTTCACCACCGAATTTGTGCAGGTGTTTGACGATGCCGGCAAGCAGATTGGCGGACATCGGGTAAGTCACGATCCGCAGGCCAACGCCTACACCTGCACCGAATGGAACACGGCGGCGCAGGCGTATAAGCCTTTGGACTGCCCGGCGCAAGAGGAAGAGGAATCTGCGCCGGAGACGGTGAAGACCTTTACCGCTGACGAAGTAGCGCAGCAGCTCGCGCGCGCCCGCCAGGCGGCGCAGCAGCCGTCAAAGGCCTTTCGCACCACCGCGCCGCCCGTCGAAGCCAGCAATGTGAAGGAAGCTGCGCTGGTCTTCCCGGCGCATCCTCGGGCCGGCGAACACATCTCGGGCAGCGTGGTCGAGGACCCGGGAGATTACGAAAGCTCGCCTGAGGTGACGGTGACGCCCATCGCGCTGCCCTTCGCCGCATCAGGCAAGCCGGCGACGTTAGCAGGGTGGCAGGTGGAGATTGCCGGTCAGCCGCCGCAACCGGCCGATGGCCCAATCACCCTCACCGTGCCCGGGCATCCACTGGAGATCGTCATTCGGCAAGCGGACAACACCGGCGCACCGGTCTCGAAGACAATCAATTTCGTCGGAGCCAAGGGCGCGCGCGGTGCAGCGTCCAAGACAACATCTGCTTCTTATGTGGCGCCCGCAGTCTGCGTGAAGGGCCAGCTCTGCGTCGTGCATGGCGCCTTCGGCGGAGACAGCAGCAAAACCTTCGCGGCCTTTGATCAGCGCCCGGCGAAGGTCGTCGCCGAAACCTCCGATGCGGCCTACATCGCCGTGCCTGAGCCGACCGAGCCTGGTCCGCGCCCGCTCGCGATCGCCGAAGGGACCAAGGCAATTGCGTTTCCCACGACGGTGGCTGCGTGCGGCATTCGTCCCGATCATCGCGAGCTGTCCAAAGGACAGACGCAGCTGATGTATCAGACCGTCGACGGCCCGTCGGAATTGCCCGATGCCGAATGGCGTCCGGGCAACTTTCCTCCATCCAGCCTGGAGCAGGCGCGACAGCTGCTGCCCGGATTTCAGCCGGCCGGCGCAGGCAGCGCCCATGAAAAGCGTGAGGCCGACGAGCGTCGCGAACGCGAGCAACGAGCCGCCGCGACGGCGGGCGAGAACGGCAGCGACTCCAGGTCAAAGGCGGAAGCCGACGAAAACGAGGGCGGCGAAATTCTCCTGGTGGTGAAGAATCTCACTCCGGAAGTTGCCGATTTCCGTGGCTCCAAGAATGGCACGTTCGTCTTCCACCTGAATGCCACATCCTTCAAGTTTGGCGAGTTCAAGTACAAGTTCGTGGTGGAGGCCAAGCAAAGCGGCAGCTTCGGGCTTCGGACATGGATGATCCCGCTGCTCGCCCCGGTTAAAGGGCAGGAGTTTCCGCTGGCCGCTGCCTCCGGCGGCAACTAAGGCGTTATCGGTCGGTGTGCCCCGCTCAGCGAGGCTAGTACGGGGATTTCGGCCGGAGTTCGCGTTTCGCCTGATTGACATCCCCCGCTCGCCTGCTTACCCTGAACTAGCGCATTCGTGCGTCCTGGCCAATCGAGGAACATCCAATCATCATGCGTTCTCTGCTCCGTCATCTGCGGTTCTTAGCAGCCGTGCAACTCCTCCCCGCCCTCGAAAGCGGCGAGGAAGCCACCCTGGTGGGCGGCCAGGCCGTGCTGGAGGGCGTCATGATGCGCTCGCCCCACGCCTGGGGCATCTGCATTCGCCGTCCCGACGGCACGCTGGCAACGCATGCCGAGCCGCTGGAGAAGCTCTCCGACAAGCACCCGTGGATGGGCTGGCCGTTCGTGCGCGGCGTCATGACACTGGGCCAGGCGATGACGCTCGGCTTCCGCGCGCTGCGCTACTCCGCCGACGTGGCGATGCAACATCTGCAGCCCGAAAAGGCCAAAGAAGAGAAGGCCGAGCTCAGCGGCTGGATCATTGCCGTCAATCTCATTCTGTCGCTCGGCTTTTTTATCTTCATGTACAAGTTCGTGCCGCTGCTGGCGGCCACGAAGCTGAAGAACCACTACCCCGTCTTCGGCAACCAGATCCTGTTCAACGTGGTCGATGGCGTCATCCGCATCGCGCTCTTCCTGCTGTTCATCTGGGGCATTTCGCTGATGGCCGACATCCGGCGGGTTTACCAGTATCACGGCGCCGAGCATAAGACGGTCTTCGCCTTCGAGAACAACGATCCGCTGACGGTGAAGAACACGCAGCGCTACGTGACCTGGCATCCGCGGTGCGGCACCAGCTTCCTGATGACCGTAATGCTCATCGCCATGCTGGTCTATATGCTGATTCCGGCGCAGACCTTCTGGGGCCGCTTCGGCTTCCGCCTGGCGCTGCTGCCGGTGATTGCAGCCGTTTCGTACGAGATGATCCGCTTCGCCGCCAAACATGGCTCATCGCTGTTTGCCGTGCTGACCAAGCCTGGCCTCTGGCTGCAGCGCATCACCACGCAGCCGCCCTCGGACGACCAGGTGGAGACCGCCATCGCCGCCCTGAATGAAGCCATGGAGCTGGAGAAACAGCGCGGCGGCGAGCTGGTGATCGCCTAGCGGCGCCCGCCGCGAAAATACCGTTCCGAACCTGGTCCCGCGTCAAGCTGGCATCAGCGACCGTCAAGAATATAAGCTTGTGTCAGGGCACGAGTTTACTCGTGCCGAAAAAGCGCTCTAAGAAGTGGGCTTCAGCCCCTGCTGATGTCGAAACCTTTGCGTAACGCCGAAGCGATCGAGATACTCCGCTCGCGTACTTTCTTCGTCACCGGCAAGACGAGCATGGGGCGAGCCCTGCTGCAGTCTGAACGCAATGCCGGCTTATTTATTGATGTGCTGCGTTCGTATGTCAGGGCGAAGAGGTTTGTTGTACACGATTTCGTTGTCATGCCGGATCATGTGCACTTGTTGATTACCGTCGATCGATCTATGTCCGTCGAAAGAGTCATGCAGCTTATCAAGGGCGGCTTTTCATATCGCGTGAAGAAAGATTACGGGTACCAGGGTGAGGTCTGGCAGCGAGGGCTCTCGGATGTTCGCGTTGAGGATCGCATGGGCTTTCTGCGGTATCGCGAATACATCGCGGAAAATCCGGTCAGGCGCGGCTTGGTTGATTCGCCCGAGATGTTTCCGTACTGCTTCACGTATTTAGCGCGGCAGAAAGCAGCCGGGGCTAAGCCCAGGAAACGACTGGCGCGTGACGGCACGACTGAAGTCGTGCCCTGACAAAAAGCGCGTGACCAGGGTGATCATTTTCTAGAGCCTGCGAGTATAGGCTCGGTAGCAGTCAGACGGCGCCTGCTCGAAGCATCCACAAAGATTTTGTAAAGTGATGGCTGGACATCATGTTTGAACGCTTAGAACAAATCGAATCGAAATACGAAGAGCTGAACCAGGCCCTGGCTTCGCCGGAGATCGTCTCCGACTCGCAGCGCTACCAGAAGACCGCCAGGGCGCACAGCGAACTGCAGCCCATCGTCGAAAAATACCGCGAGTACAAGGACCTGACGCGCGGCGTCGAGGAAAGCAAAGCGCTCGCCGCCGACGAAACCGATCCCGAAATGCTTGCCTATGCCGAGGAAGAGTTCGGCAAGCTGGAAAAGCGCTTGACGGAGGTCGAAGAGGAGCTCAAGGTCCTGCTGCTGCCCAAAGATCCGAACGACGAGAAGAACGTCATCGTGGAAATCCGCGCCGGCACCGGCGGCGACGAAGCCACGCTCTTCGCGGCGGAAATCTTTCGCATGTACTCCCGCTACGCCGAATCGCAGCGCTGGAAGGTCGAAGTTCTGTCGACCTCGGAGTCGAGTGTCGGCGGGCTGAAGGAAGTGATCGCCATCATTGAAGGCCAGGGCGTCTACTCGCGGCTGAAGTACGAGAGTGGCGTGCATCGCGTGCAGCGCGTGCCCGAAACCGAGACTCAGGGGCGCGTCCACACCTCGGCCGTGACCATCGCGGTGCTGCCCGAAGCCGAAGACGTCGACATTAAGATCGAGGCCAAAGACATCCGCATCGACACCTTCTGTTCGTCCGGACCCGGCGGCCAGTCGGTCAACACGACCTACTCGGCGGTGCGCATCACCCATCTGCCGACCAACACCGTCGTCAGCTGCCAGGACGAGAAGTCGCAGATCAAGAACCGCGAGAAGGGCATGCGCGTGCTGCGCGCCCGCCTCTACGAGATGGAGCAGCAGAAGCAGGCCGATGCGCTCGCGAAAGAACGTAAGGCAATGGTGGGCAGCGGCGATCGCAGCGAGAAAATTCGCACCTACAACTTCCCCCAGAACCGCGTCACGGATCACCGTATCGGCCTGACCATGCACCAACTGCCGGAGTTCATGGACGGCCGTATCCAGCCGATGATCGATGGGCTGGTCACGCACTTCCAGGCCGAGAAATTGAAAGAGACGTCCGCGGTCGTGGCATGAATTAACCACAGAGACACAGAGGATTTTGATCTGAGGTACGCGATTCGGACATCTCTTCGTACGCAGCCGCCTCTGTAGTAGGAAAAGAAATTGATTCCTCTGTGTCTCCGTGTCTGTGTGGTTAACTAGCTTCTCCATGCAGCTGAAGCAAGCGCTCGCGTCGGCGGTCGATCGTCTGGAAGCTGCCGACGTGGGCTCGCCGCGCATGAACGCCGAGGTGCTGCTCATGTTCGTCCTCGGCGTCAACCGCGCCTATCTGTACGCCCATCCGGAGCGCGAGCTTTCGACGGAAGAAACCACCCGCTACGACGAAGCGCTGGCGCAACGCGCGACCGGCATGCCTTCGCAATACATCACCGGACATCAGGAGTTCTGGGGGCTCGACTTCGTGGTCTCGCCGGCGGTGCTGATCCCGCGGCCGGAGACCGAGCACCTGGTCGAAACGGTGCTCGAACTGGCCCGCGATGTGCCTCGGCCGAAAATTGTCGACGTGGGCACGGGCTCAGGCTGCGTCGCGCTGGCGCTCGCGCATGAGTTGAAGCCGGCCGAGTTCTGGGCGGTGGATGTTTCCGCCGAGGCGCTGGAGATCGCACGCGCCAATGCCGCGCGGCTGCAGTTGGACGGCCGGGTGCGGTTCGCCCAAAGCAATGTACTGGAGGAGCTGGCCGGCGTTCATGACTTCGATTTCGTCGTCAGCAATCCGCCCTATGTCGGTTTTGGCGAAGCCGATAAGGTGCAGAGGTCGGTACGCGATTTTGAACCGCGCGAAGCCGTTTTCGCCGGCGAGCAGGGGCTGGATGTAATCGGGCCGCTGGTCGAGCAGGCGCACGCAGCATTGAAACCCGGGGGCTGGCTGGGGGTCGAGATTGGCTACTCGATGCGCGACGTAGTAGTCGACCTGCTGAATCCCACGAATTGGCGGGACGTGCGCGTCGTGCCCGACCTGCAAGGCATCCCGCGCGTTGTGGCGGCGATGAAAACTTAGCGCTTTGGACTATTTCGTCCAATCAACGCAGGCGAGGCCCCGAATGCGTCTGAACTCCGAAAGGTTGTTCGTTACCAGTGTCAGGCCGTGCCGCAGACACTGCCCTCCGATGAGCGTGTCGTACTCGCCAATCAGCTTGCCGGCGGTTGCAAGCTCGGCGCGGAGCTGCCCTGAGATACGAGCGTCCTTCTCATCAAACTGGAGCACTTCAATTCCACCAGCCAGGAAGATGCGCAACTGCCACACGCCCTGATCGACTCGCGTGCTCTTGTAAGTGCCGTACCAGAGCTCGTGGAGAGCGATCGACGAAATCGCAAGGCGGGAGCCGCCAGCCTGCGCCGCCTCAGCGCGGTTTCTTACGCTTGGTGGCTGGTTGCGCAGTACCGCGACGCAGGCGTTGGTGTCGAGCATGTAGTTCATCGGCCTCCTCCAAAACGCTCCCTAGCCGCGCCTTGCGCTGGTCGCGCCAGTTTCCCTCGAAAGCGTCTGAACCCGCGTACCGATCGATCGCGGCGAACCATTCCCTGGGGTTCGTTATCATTGGTTCGAGCACGACGGCGTCACCTTCGCGGCGAATGCGCACCTCGTTTCCCGGGAAACGAAATTCCTGCGGCAGGCGGACCGCCTGACTGTTACCGTTGCGGAAGATTTTGGCGGTCTTGCTCATAAATCGATCTCCAAAGGAAGTATATATTCATAATATATATCAGGCAATACGATGATCGCACTGGCCTCCTTCGCGAAGATCAACCTGGGGCTGCAGATCGGTCCGCGGCGGCCGGACGGCTTTCACGAATTGCGCACCATCTATCAGACGCTCGCCATCCACGATGTTATTCGTGTCGGGCTGCGGCCCGGGTCGGGCATCGAGCTTCGCTGCGACGATGCGCGGGTTCCGCTGGACAGCTCGAACACCTGCTACAGAATCGCCGAGCGGGTGCTCGAAGCGGCGGCGCGTGGGCTAGAGCTCGCCAACGATAACGTCACGCCGGCCGCCGGCCTAAAGGCCCCCGCTACTAAGGTCATCATCGAGATTGAAAAGAGTCTGCCCGTGCAGGGCGGATTGGGTGCGGCGTCGTCGAATGGGGTTGCGACCATGCTGGCCCTGGAGCGCGCGCTAGGTATCGAACTTACTCCCGCGGAAAAGGTGCGCATTGCCGCCGAGGTGGGCAGCGACCTGCCGCTGTTCTTAATCGGTGGAACGGTGCTGGGCGTCGGCCACGGCGAAGAAGTGCATCCCTTGCCCGACCTGCCCACCACGCATGTCGTCGTGGTCACGCCCTCGGTCGGCGTTTCGACTCCTAGAGCCTTCGCGCGCTGGGACGAATTCGTCCTGAACGAAGTTGCGTTGACCGCTTCCAGAGCGGCAGGTACAATAAATGAGTTCAGCGAGCGTGTGTTCACGTGCCTGAGCAAGAGTTTCCCGCAGGCTGAAAATGGGTCTGCATCCGGTGTTCCCGCCGCGGGCGGGGACCGGGCCGAGACGCCGCTTCTCGACCTCGTCCGAGCCGGGATCGAGAATGACTTCGAACGCGTCGTCTTTCCTGAGTATCCCGATTTGCGAGAGGTAAAAGAACTGTTGTTGCGCGAAGGCGCGCACTATGCGTCGTTGTCGGGCTCCGGATCGAGTCTGTACGGGTTATTCGCCTCGGAGGCTGAGGCGCTAGGTGCTGCCGACCGGATGTCGGCGGCCGGATACCATGCCATTCCGACAACGACGCTGACGCGAGCAGAGTATTGGGAAGGGTTGGCTCGGGACAGCGAGTGAGCCGACAGCTCTCAGCCATCAGCTTTCGGATTTCACTGGGCGGTCGACTAATGGTAGGTCAAGTGCCTTTGGAGCACTTTGTCTAGGTTCGAATCCTAGCCGCCCAGCCAGAAGATCAGTGGCCAGTGGTCAGTTGAAATCGCGACAGGCGCTCCGATCGGGAAAGCAGCCGGTGAAGACAGCAACCTCCCCGCGCGGCGGGAAGGAACAGGGTAGCCCAGCGCTTCAGCGCTGGGAACGGCGATTAGAGTTCGAATCTTTTTAGGGATGCCACACAAGCGAGTTTCGAGACCCAGCGTGTAACTCAACCAGGTTAGGCGGGGGGATTGACGAAATGGACGCAGCTACCAAGACGAGCGTAGTTCCGCCGGCGGCCGCCGAGACCGGCAGCGCAACTGCGGTTGCGCAGCAGAAGCCGCTGTCGCAGCCCAAGCCTGTGCGTCTTCGCCAGGACGATAAGTGGAAGATTTTCTCCGGTACGGCCAACGATGTGCTCGCCCGGGCGATTTGCGAATTTCTCGGGCTGCCACTGGGTGAGGCCTGCATCGACAAGTTCTCCGACGGCGAAACCTACGTGCAGATCGAAGAGAACGTGCGGGGCGCCGATGTCTTCATGGTGCAGCCGACCTGCGATCCGGTGAACGAACACCTGATGCAGCTGTTGCTGCTGATCGACGCCCTCAAGCGAGCGTCGGCGCGGCGCATCACGGTGGTGATCCCGTACTTCGGCTATGCGCGCCAGGACCGCAAGGACAAGCCGCGCGTGCCGATCTCGTCGAAGCTGGTGGCGGACCTGCTGACCACGGCCGGTGCGGACCGCGCCTTAGTAGTTGATCTGCATGCGCCGCAGATTCAGGGTTTTTTCAACATTCCGGTGGACCACCTGTTCGCCTCACCCGTGCTAGTGGACTACTTCCGCAAGCGGCAGTTCCCGGATTTGACGGTGGTTTCGCCGGATGCCGGCGGCGTGGAGCGCGCCCGATTCTTCGCCAAAAAGATGGAGTCGGCGCTGGCCATTGTCGATAAGCGGCGTGTGCAGATGGATGAGACCGAGGTGATGAATGTGATCGGCGATGTGCACGGCCGCACCTGTCTCATCCTCGATGACATCATCGACACGGCGGGCACGCTGGTGAAAACCTCGCAGGCGCTGCTGGACGCGGGGGGGCGCCAGGTTTTTGCCTGCGCCACTCACCCTGTGCTTTCCGGGCCGGCCATCGAGAGAATTTCGCAATCGCAACTGACGGAAGTGGTTGTGACGAACACGATTCCCCTGACGGAAGCCGCGCGCCAAGAGCCGAAGATCAAGGTGCTGTCGATCGCCGGCCTGATTGGAAGCGCTATTCGGTCGATCCACGAAGAGACATCGGTCAGCAAACTGTTCATGTAAAGGACACAGACGCAATTATGGCTACAGCAACCGCAGAGAAAAACGTAGAAGCCAAGCCGCGGCAGGGTGGCGGGAAGAACGATGCGCGCCGCCTGCGCCAGACGGGCATGATTCCGGCGGTGGTGTATGGCGCCGGCAAGGAGTCGCTGGCCATCGCCGTCGATCCCAAGCAGATGAGGCGCATTCTGCATTCGGAGTCGGGCCACAACTCGATCTTCGACCTCACGCTCGACGGCCAGAACGCGAAGGTCATGATCGTCGACTGGCAGTATGAGCCCATCAAGGGAGCGCTGCTGCACGTCGATCTGAAGCGCATTGCCATGGACAAGGTGCTGCGCGTGAACGTGCCCATCCTGCTCAAGGGCGAAGCGCCCGGGGTCAAGCAGCAGGGCGGCATCCTGGAGCAGATCCTGCGCGAAGTGGAGATTGAGTGCTTGCCGGCCGACATTCCCGGGCACATCGATGCCGATGTCAGCCAGTTGATGTTCGGCCAGGTGATTCGTGTCTCCGACCTGCCGCATGGAGGCAAGGTGAAGTTCCTTACCGACGCGGGCCAGAGTGTGGCACACGTAGTTGCGGTGAAGGAAGTGGTGGAAGCCGCTCCTGCCGAGGCTGCGGCGGAGGGCGCCGCGGCTCCTGCCGAGCCGGAGGTCATCAAGAAGGGCAAGCAGGAAGCCGAGGGCGAAGGCGCCGAAGGCGAGAAGGCCGAGAAGCCGGAGAAGAAGAAATAAGCGCTGTGAAGCTGATCGTCGGGCTTGGCAATCCGGGCATCGAGTATCAGTTCACGCCGCACAACATGGGGTTCCTGGCGGTGGACCGCATTGCCGAGCAGTGCGGGGTGCGGGTCAACAACCGTCACTGCCGCGCGCAAACCGCGCGGACGCGCATTGCCGGACACGAGGTCGTGCTGGCCAAGCCGGAAACCTATATGAACCTGAGCGGCATCTCGGTCGCCGAGCTGGTGCGCGAGTACGAGACGCAACCGGAAAACGACCTGGTGCTGCTCTATGACGAACTGGATCTGCCGTTCGGGACTTTGCGGGTACGGCCGCGGGGCCGTGCGGCGGGACACAACGGCGTGCAATCGGTGATTACGGCCCTGAGCACGCAGGAGATCACCCGGGTGCGGATGGGCGTAGGCCCGGATTACCCGGTGGGCGACGGGGCGAAATACGTGCTGTCGCCGTTTAAGAAAGCGCAGCTTGCGGTGGCTGACCAGGTGCTGGACGAGACAGCTGAGGCAGTGCGCGTGATTCTCGCCGACGGCGTGCAGGCGGCGATGAACCGGTTCAACGGAAAAGAAACGACTAGCGATTAGCCACTAGCGGCTAGTCATTGGTTGATCGGCAATGCTGGGAGAACTGAGCTAATTGCTAGCTGCTAGTCGCTAGTTGCTCTGGAGAAACGAATGCAACGTACTTATGAATTGATGTTCATCCTCCGGCCGGACATGCCGGAAGAGGAGCAGGACAAACTGATTTCGACGGTCGAGGCGCAGGTGGGCAACGCCGGCGGCTCGGTAAAGAACATGGAGCGGATGGGCAAGCGCCGGCTGGCTTACATCGTGCGCAAGTTTCAGGACGGCATTTACATCATGATGACGCTGGAGGGCGAAGGCGGCATGGTGAAAGAAGTGGAGCGCCGCCTGCGCGTCACCGAGCCGGTGATCAAGTTCATGACCGTGCGCGTGGACGAGGAGCAGAAGCGCCTGGCCAAAGTCAAGGCCATTCGCGATACCAAAGTGCGTGGCCGGGGAACGCGCGCCGCAGCCGAGGCCGCAGCGGCCGCGGAGAGTGCAGCCGCTGCCGCGGAAGCCGCTCCCGAAGCCGCGCCCGCCGAGGGCGGCGAGCCGGCGCCGGCCAGCGTCTAGGTTGACCATTTTGCATCAGCGAACGAAAGGGCGCTTCCAATTAGTTGAGGGCCGGAAAAGAACATGACGATTGATGAACGGCTGGATCGGCTGGTGGAACGCCATGAAGCGTTGGCGCAGTCCGTGGAGTTACTCACCAAGGTTGTGCGCGAATTAGGCAAGTATGTCGGCGAGATTGCGGAAGGTACAGCCCGCCTTCTGCACGTCGCAGAGATTCACGAGAAGCGGATCACCCGCCTCGAGGGTGGGAGCCAAGACTAGAGGGGCTGGAGCTCATACAAGGAGAATCATGGCAGACGAAGTGAGCAAGACATCGTCAGGAGGAGCGACCGCGACGGCGGATGCTCCCGCATCACGACCCGAAGGTGGGCCGCGCGAAGGTGGGCCGCGCGAGGGTGGGCCTCGCGAAGGCGGCGGTCCTCGCGGACCACGCACCGGCCCGCGTCCCGGAGGTCCCGGAGGCGGACGTGAAGGCGGACGCAAGTTCTTCCGCCGCAAGAAAGTGTGCAAGTTCTGCGTCGAAAAGATCGACGCGATCAACTACAAGGACGTGCGCCTGCTTTCGCAATTTGTGGCGGAGAGCGGCAAGATCGTTCCGCGCCGCCTGACGGGCGTATGTACGCCACACCAGCGCCGCCTGACCGACGCCATCAAGCAGGCCCGGAACATTGCGCTGCTGCCATTCGGCGGGCGGTAAGAAACAGTGGTCAGTGGCTACGGCGCCGACTGCTCACCGCGTCGGGAAACCGGGTCGAAGCTGTAGTCATTGTGAGGGCCGAAGCTGTAGTCAGCGCCGGGTCGCGGCCGAGTCAATATCAGGGTCCTGCGAAGCGGGACGGAAGATGGCAGCCCAGCGTTTCAACGCTGGGAGAGCCAATGAATTAGCACTATGAGTCCCTTCAGGGACGAAAGATTGTGCGGGTCGAAGCTGTAGTCTCAGCGTCGGGTCGGGTCGAGTCAATATCAGAGTCCCGCGAAGCGGGACGGAAGATGGCAGCCCAGCGTTTCAACGCTGGGAGAGCCAACGAATTAGCACTACGAGTCCCTTCAGGGACGACACATTGCGACGAGGGCTTCAGCCCGAGTCCTGTAAAACGGAGTCTTACATGGAAGTCATCCTCAAAGAAGACGTGGCCAAGCTCGGCGCGCGCGGCGACGTGGTAAGGGTTGCCGAGGGCTATGGCCGAAACTACCTGCTGCCGCGGAAGCTGGCCATTGAAGCTACGGCCGCGAATCGCACCGTGATCGACCAGATGAAGGCTGCCGCCATGCGCCGCCAGGCGCGCGAGAAGGGCGATGCCGAAGCGCAGGCGCAGCAGCTGACCGGCGTCCAACTGTCTTTCACCCGCAAATCGGGCGAGCATGATCAGCTGTTCGGCTCGGTCACTTCCTCCGATATCGCGCATGAACTGGAAGCCAAGGGGTTCCACATCGATCGCCGCAAGATCCAGCTCAACGAGCCGCTGAAGACCATCGGCGAGTTCAACGTTCCCATCAAGCTGCACAAGGACGTGAGCGTGCCGGTGAAGGTAAGGATCCAGAAGGACGCGGCCGAGGAGCCGGCGGCACCGCCGGAGACCGAAGAAGCGTAAGCCGGCGCGAGAGGATGGGTGAAGAGCGCCCTTCGGCCAGGCCCGCGGAGGGCCTTTCAGGCGCGCTTTACCCGTTTCACGCCAAGGAGCCGGCCCTGGCTGGTAATCCGCCGGGTACCCGTCTCCCAGTTCAGCACAACGCCCCGATCATCCCGTCTATAATGCGGCTCACGGTTTCTCCCCGCGCTCGTCTATGTAGTTGCAGGCACGAGAATTGCTTGCAATTACAACCAGGTAGAAACCATACATGCCGGCCGAAGCGGTAGCAGTTCCCCTGACGGTTGGCCCGGGACTTGCACCTCAAATCGCCGATCGACGACGCGGTTTGGGAACCCCGGCGCTCCGTCCTCCTGAAGCGTGGCGGGAGGCGTCAGCGTCCATTCCCTCTAGACAGGGAGTTGTGGGGCAGGCCCAGAGCCGCATGAACGATACGGAGCTGATCCGGGAAGCCCAACGCGGCAATCACGTCGCGTTCGAGGAACTGGTGCGCCAGTACGACGGCGCGGTGTTGCGCCTGGCGTATCACCTGACGCGCTCTGAGCAGGACGCGCAGGACATTTACCAGGAAGCCTTCCTGAAGGCCTACCGCAACATCAATAACTTCCGCTTCGAGTGCTCGTTCTACACCTGGATTTATCGCATCGTGACCAATCTCTGCCTCGACCTGCTGCGCAAGCGGCAGGTGCGCAAGGAAGATTCGCCGGTTGCGGTCGACAGTGAGGGCGGCACCTACGACCTGCTGGACCAGGTGGCCGACCAGCGCTCCGGCGCCAGCCCTGAGCGCGACCTGATGCGCCGCGAGTTGGGGGCGCGCATCGGCAAAGCGCTGAACAAGCTGACGCCGCGCGAACGCATGGTCTTCGAGATGAAGCATTACCAGGGCCTGAAGCTGCGCACGATCGGCGAGATTTTGAATACCACGGAAGAGACCGCGAAGAACACGCTGTTTCGCGGCACGCAGAAGCTGCGCGCGGCGTTGAAGGACATGAAGTGAGCAGCCAGTAATTAAATTTGGGATTGCATGTGGGCGCGTCCGCCAGGGTAGAAGCCGCGAATCGCGCGGGACGCGCGTTGTTGGTTGAGTTTAGCTGATCGCTAGTTGCTGATTGCAGAGGTTCTTATGAACTGTGATTGGGTGCAACAAAACATCTGCCTGTACCTGTACAACGAGCTGCCGGACGATGCCCGGCACGAAATGGAGCAGCACCTGCAGCGCTGCCCGGCGTGCTCGGCCGAATTGGCCGATCAGCAGGAGTTTCAGGCGCAGATGAGCGCCTTGCCGGCAGAGGAGCCTTCCGCCAGCTTTCTGGCTGCAGCCCGGATCAGCCTGCAGGAGGCGCTGGAGACGGCGGAGCCGCGGCGTGCCTGGTACGACCGCTTTGTCTTCGACCCGACCGCATGGCTGCGCCAGATGCGCTTTTCGCCTGCGCTGGCAGCGGTGCTGCTGATCGTTGGCTTCGGCTCAGGCCTTGGCACCATGTATAGCGCGATGGGCGGCAAGACTGGCGCCCCCATTGCAAGCGCACCCGTCGAACAAGCTTCGATTAGCGGCATTACCTCCATCGACCGCCAACCCAATTCCAACAAAGTGCAGATTCACTACGACCGGATCCTGCCGGAATCGGTGGAAGGCTCGATGGATGACCCCAAGATTCAGCAGCTACTGCAGTTTGCAGCCAAGAACAACGTCAACAACTCGGGCGTGCGGCTGAACTCGGTTGACTTGCTCACCAGCAAACCCGACGATCCGCAGGCGCGCGAGGCGCTTACCTATGCACTGCGCTACGACAGCAATCCGGGCGTTCGCCTGAAGGCATTGGACGGGCTGGGCTCCTACGTGAAGCAGGACATCCGCGTCCGCAATGCGGTGCTGGAGGCGCTGCTCAACGACAGCAACCTCGGCGTGCGCAGCGGCGCCCTGCATGCTCTGGAGCCGGTCCGCGCCGATAGCAGCGTGCGCATGGCGCTGCAGCAGTTGGCGAAAGAAGATCCGAGCGATTACATTCGTACCGAATCGCAGCGTGAGCTCTCGTCGATGCCGAACATCGACTAGTCCTCAAAGGCACTGAGTCACACAGAGATGGGCGACCCCAACAGCACAGCAACGGATCGGAGGACGGCACAGCATACGGAAGAGAGGAGTTGGTCGTCTCTGTACCTGGGGATTGTTGCCATCGCTGTCTTGCTGACGTTGCCGGCGGCGGCCCAACAGTCGCGGGTCTATCGCGACGGCAATTCCTGGGTCGAGGAGATCACCGGCAACTTGCCCGCCAGCCGGGAGCTGCGCGTGAATACGGATTTAGGGTCCGTGCAGGTCCAGGGCAACGCGTCGCGGCTGTCCTACGTTATCCGCAAGAGGTCTTACGCGGCGACGGAAGGGGCAGCGCGCAAGCAGTTCGAGCAGATGCGGATTTCGGCGGCCAGGGCGGGTGACAGCGATGTCATCGAAGGCAAGGCGCTCACGCACAACCTTCCTCGCTTTGGCGCAGAATTCATCCTGCAGGTGCCGCGCGACATTTCGCAGGTGAAGGTCCAGACGCGGATCGGATCGTTGGCGTTCAGCTCGATTGCCGCTACGATCGAAGCCTCGACCGGCGCGGGCTTGATCAAGCTGGATGACCTGGCGGGCCCGGTGAAGATCGCCAGCGGCGGGGGCAATGTCGAGGCCGGCAACCTGGGGAGCGATCTCACGCTGAGCAGCGGCGCGGCCGATGTTCGCGTCGCCAACGTCGGCGGACAGACGCAGGTTAGTCTGGGCGGTGGCCGCGTGTATATCGGCTCTTCGCGTGCATCCACCATTCAGACCGGCGCGGGCAGCATCCAGGTACAGAAATGTATCGGCGACCTGCACGTGATCAGCGGTGGCGGCAATTTGTATCTGGGTGATGTGGATGGCGCTGTACAAGCGCAGACCGAGGGCGGGAGCGTGCGGCTGAGCAGCGCGACCGGTCCGGTGCGCGTCTCGACCGGCGGGGGCAGCGTGGAGCTCTACAAGCTGAGCCGCGGCGCACAGGTGGAAACGGGAGCCGGGCCCATTTTGGTGGAGTTCCTCGGCAAGCGTGGCTTCACCGATTCGTTTCTACACACGGCGGCGGGCGACGTCACGGTGTGCTTCGCCAGCAACTTCCCCGTGACGGTGCATGCCACCTCCGACATGGCTGTCGGGCGCGGCATCCAGACCGACTGGCCGGCGTTGAACATCAGCCAGCAGGGCGGGCAGTTCAGCCCAAAATCGATATCGGCGGAAGGGGCGCTGAATGGCGGCGGCCCAGCGCTGCGCATCCGCACCACCATGGGCCAGATCAGTTTTCGCAGATGTCAGTAAGGCAGTGGCCAGTGGCCCAGCGGCCAGTGGCAGGTCAGGATTGACGTATGAGATCACGCAATAGAGTTTCGTTGATTGCTGCGCTTGCCGCGGCAATGGTTCTTCCGGCGCTGGCCGAGCCCCTGCCTTGGCCGGAGGCGCATTCCGGCTCCTACCTAGGCGTGCAAATCACCCAGGTGACCTCCCAGAAGGCTTCCGCGTTAAAGCTGCAGGACCCCTCGGGCGCGCTGATCACCTATGTTGATCAGGACGGTCCCGCGTGCCATGCGGGGTTGCTGGAGAACGACGTGGTGGTCGCTTTTGAAGGCTCTAAGGTGGACAGCCCGGCGCAATTGCAGGGACTCATCCATGCCACGCCTCCGCAGAAGACGGTCACGCTGACGGTGATGCGCCGCGGCCAGCGCAAGGACGTGAAGGTGACGCTGGGCAGCTGGAACATCATGTCGCATGCACGCGCCATGAACGCCGCGACTCTGGCGTTTCCGCCCCCGCCACGCGCCTTGATGCCTGACGTCGAGGTGCCGTCGTTCACGCTGCTCTCGTCACGCCATGGGCTGGTGGTGGAGAGCATGAGCCCGCAGTTGGCGGATTTCTTCGGGGTACCGCATGGCCATGGCGTGCTGGTGCGCTCGGTCGAGGGCGGCAGTCCCGCGGCCGCTGCCGGCGTAAAAGCCGGTGACGTGATCCTCAAAGTGAATAACGAGACGGTACACGATATGGCTGATTGGCAGCGCGGCATGCAGACTCCCGGCACTAAGCTGTCGATCTCCGTATGGCGCGATCACCACGAGCAAGCGCTGGTGCTGGCCGTACCCGGTCCGGCCGACAGCTCGCGGCTTTCGCCCAGCGATCTTCTTGATTCCGACGCTGACGCGCAATTGTTACGCGAGCAGATGGAAGCCTTCGCGCCGGAGTGGGAGCGCCGCTCGGAAGAAATGGCATCCGACTTAGGTCCCAGCCAAAAAGATCTGGAGCAGATGCGCCGCGATATCCAAAAGGGCATGAAGAAGCAGCAAAAGGACATGTCCAAGGCGGCGCGCGATATGGCGAAATCGGCGCGTCCGCTCGCCCGCGACGCGAACAAGATGCGAGAGCAGTGGGAAAAGGAGTGGCAGAAGTCCCGGCCTGACCAGAAAGACATGGAAGCGCTGCGCGAGCAGATTCGCAATTCCATGCCCAGCGCGAAGGACTTCGAAGACATGAAGCGGCAGATTCAGGCGTCGATGCCGAGCCAGAAGGAGTTGGATGAGTTGCGCGACCAGATGCAGCAGTCGATGAAAGACTGGCAGCCGCAATTCCAGAAGCAGATGGAAGAATTACGCAAGCAGATGGAGCAGCATAAGTTCGACTGGCAGCAGATGATGCCGGACCAGCAAGGACAGCACGAGGAGTTCTAGGCGGAAGCTATTCCACACGGTGGTAACCGGGGCTAAAGCCCTGTTTCATCGTCGTCTTTTCGGCACGGCTGAAGCCGTGCCCTTCCACCGCTCGTCGTCAGACCGTTAGCCCCTACGGCGCAGCCGGTCGATCAACTCGATCAGCCCATATACCACGACGCAAACCCAGAAATCGACCAGCAGACCAAGATCAAGCCGGTCGGGACGATGTCGTCCCGCGGGCGGCAAATACCGCATCAGCACAAAAAAGTAAAGCAGGTTTCCGCCGACCACTGCAATGAGTTGTTTGATCAGTCGCCGGCGCACGAGAGGTTTGATGCGGAACAGGAAAAGACGCACGTCGCACCTGGCATTCGGCACCTGGTCAAGACCACGGCATTGTGGCAACCTGCGAACGGCGGAGTGCCGCGCTCACCTCTTTGCCGTTACCGAGCCGCGCGAATGCGCCTCATCTTCGGCGTACAAAGCGTCAATCTCCTTCTTGTAACGCTCGGTCAGGTTGCGGCGACGCAGTTTCATGCTGGGCGTGAGCGTGCCATCGGCAATGCTTAGCTCTTCGTGCACTACCAGCACCTTCTTCAGTTTCTCAAACTGAGCCAGATTCTGGTTCATCTCTTCGACAATGTGGTGATACAGCGATTGCACCGGGTGCGAGCGCACCAGTTCCTTGCGTGAGGAGAACTTCACGCCGCGATGCCGCGCCCAAGCCTCCAGGTGATCGAAGGCAGGAATGATGAGCACCGCCGGGAAACGGCGCTTGTCGCCCAGCAGCGCTGCCTCGCCAATGAAGGGGTTCACCTTGAGCGAATTCTCGATAGGCTGCGGCGCGATGAATTTGCCCCCCGAGGTCTTGATCAAGTCCTTCTTGCGGTCGGTGATGGACAGAAAACCTTCCTGGTCGATCTGGGCGATATCGCCGGTCTTGAACCAGCCATCTTCGAAGACCGCCTGCGTCTCCTCGGGCATCTTCCAGTAGCCTTTGAAGACGGAAGGGCCGCGGACCAGCAACTCGCCGTCGTCGGCGATCTTGACCTCAACGTTGGTCAGCGGCTTGCCCACGCTTCCAATGCGGTGATTGATCGGATTATTGAGCGCAATTACCGGCGACGTCTCGGTCAATCCGTAGCCCTCGTAAATGCTGATGCCGACATCGGCAAACCAGGTGGCGATCTCTTTACCCAGCGGCGCGCCTCCGGAGATGAAGAGCCGCGCGCGCCCGCCAAGCCCTTCGCGGATCTTGGAGAAGACCAGCGCGTTGGCCAGCTTCCATGACAGCGACGCCGGCTTTTCGCCTCGCAGGGTCAATTGACGATTGGCGGCGCCAACCTTCAGCGACCATTGAATCAGACCTCGCTTGATACCGTGCGCCTTGTTCTGCACCTGGTTGTAGACCTTCTCGTACACGCGCGGCACGGCGACGATCAGCGTCGGCCGGACCTCCCGCATGGCCTGCGGCAGCTCGTCGATCACCGGACAATAGGCGATTGGAACGCCGGCATTCAACAGCGCATAGTCCAGATGACGCGCCGTCACATGCGACAAAGGCAGGAACGAGACGGACAGATCGTCCTTGTCGAGGTCGTACATGTCGAGCGAGACGTTGATATTCGAGGCCAGGTTGCCGTGCGTCAGCATGACGCCTTTGGGCGTTCCGGTTGTGCCTGAGGTGTAGATCAAGGTCGCCAGGTCGTCGGGCTCGATGCGTTCGCCCAGCTCATCCAGCTGCGCGTCTTCCGTCTGCGGCGCAGTGCGCAGGAAGGACTGCATCGGCACTGCGTTGGCCAGGTCCGGGGCTTCGTCCATCAGTACGATGAACTCGAGTCCGGCCTGCTCGCGGACGGCAGCAAGCTTGTCGTATTGCTGGCGAGTGGAAACGAAGGCCACGCGCGCCTGCGAATTTTGCAGGACGAAGAGACACTGATCGGCGGTTTGCGTGGCGTAGATCGGCACGTCCACGGCGCCGAGCAGCAGGCAGGCGAAGTCCGCCACCGCCCATTCCGGCCGGTTCTCGCTCAAGATCACTACGCGATCGCCCTTCTTGATTCCCCAGCTCTGCAGTTGGCGTGCAGTCGAATATACCCAGCCGCGCAGCTGTCGCGCCGAGATCGGCTTCCATTCTCCGCTCGCGCGCGTCAGCATCACGCGCTCGCTGTCGCGCTGCACCACGTTGAAGAAGACGTCATTGAGGGTGCGAAGGTTCATGGCCGTTGGGAGGTGCGCATGCCATTGAGAAAGATATCGACGACCACGTCGGCGGCATTGGCCAAGGGGAACTCGTGTCCGCTGAGCACCCAGGAGGTGACCATCTCGTCCAGTGCGCCGAAGAAGCAGTTAGCGGCGTATTTGTCCGACATCTGTGGGCGAAAGATCCCGCGCGCCTGTCCGTCTCTGATCGCCTCTCGCACCAACTCCAGATACTCGACCATGTGATGGTGCGAGAACTCGGAGAGGAAGCGTGCGCTCTGCCGCAGCTCCATCTGGAAGACGACCGCCAGATTGCGGTTCGATCCCATCGCGTCGAGATGCAGGAATGCCAGCCGCCGCAGCCGCTCGGCCGGATCGGCCAGCTTCTTCAGCTCTGTCCGCGCCAGGCTCATAAAGCCATCGAACGCGGTGTTGATGGCCGACTTCAGGATCTCTTCCTTGTTCTTGAAATACAAATAGACGGTTCCATCGGCGACGCCGGCCCGGTCGGCGATGTCTGCGATCCGCGAGGTGAAGAAACCCTTCTCCGCAAAAACCGCGACCGCCCCATCCAGAATGCGCTGGTATTTATCGGAATTGCGGCTGACGGGCGCCGCGGCCGTCTCGTCCGGAGTCGGAGCTTGAGGGTCCTGCTTAGGCATAGCAGCTTGCAATTAGCACTTGGCAGTTAGTACTTGGCCTAGCCCGAGCCCTAAATGCCACGCGCCAAATGCTAACTGCAGCGTTTCCGAATGAATCCTCATTCACTGTAGCTCCCGTACCCGGTTTGCGCAATTCACAGCGTGGGCTAAACTCCTGCCGTTTCCAAAACGGAATCACGGGTGTGCGGCTCATCCAGGCTATGGACCTGCCAAGCGACTGGCACAGTACTTCGATTTCGTCGACAATGGACTACGCGCAATTTTGTTTAGCCCTGCCGCATAGGTCCGGAGAGGAAGATACGCTATGAGGACGCTTTTGCTGGCGCTGCTCGTCGCTGCGTCGCTGTCGCCCGGCTTCGCCGCCACTAAATCCGAGCCGCTGCCGCAACCCAAAATCAAGGTCGGCGATATGGCGCCCGACTTCACCCTGGAAGACCAGAACGGCAAGAAGGTTTCGCTGCACGACTTCCGCGGCAAGAAAAACGTCGCGCTCGCCTTTTACATTTTCGCCTTCACCGGCGGTTGACAGAAGCAGATGCAGGCCTTCCAGCACGACTTAGGCAAGCTGGAAGCCGCCGACACCCAGGTCCTGGGTGTAAGCATGGACTCTCCGTTCTCCAATAAGGCATGGGCGCAGCAGATCGGCGTCACCTTCCCGCTGCTCAGCGACTGGGGCGGCGACGTGACCAAGGAGTACGGCCTCTACGATCCGGAATACAAAGCCGCACGCCGCGTCAATTACCTGATCGACAAAGACGGCAAGGTGATTGAAATGCAGCTCGACAGTGACGCCATCGATCCGACCAAGGTCGTGGATGCCTGCCAGGCAAGGAAGCTGAACCGGTGATTTAACGGAGATGCGCCAGTAATCGAAAGCGGCTTGTCATCTCCGGCAAGCCGCTTTCGGCAACAATGTAGCTCTAAGCCTCGTCACCGCATCCATTCCCTGACAGTCACAATTTGTCGAGGTTTCGATGCAGAAGCTGCTCATCCGCTGGTTATCGTTTGCGGTTTTCTCCGCCAGTATTGCTTTCACCCAGAGTCCCGCGTCGGCACCGCCGCCCAAGGCGCCGTTCACTGACTATCGTTACGAGAAGCCGGGAACGATGCACAAGATCACGCCGCAGGACCTGCCCAGGCCGTATGCGACGAAATCGGCCGTCAACGGGCCGGAGCTGGTTGATCGCCCCAAAGATGCGTGGCCGCAGGCGCCGGGCGGCTTCAAGGTCGAGCTCTACACGACCTTCGTGCAGCAGCCGCGTACGATCGTCACCGCGCCAAACGGCGATTTCTTCGTCGCCGAGACGCAGGCCGGCAATATTCGCGTCTTCCGCGGCATCACTCCCCAAGGCAAGGCGGAGAAATGGGAGATGTTCGCGATTGGCCTGAGCGCTCCGTATGGCATCGCCTTCTATCCGCCCGGCCCCAATCCGCAGTACGTGTACATCGGAGAAAGCAATGCGGTGCTGCGCTTCCCTTATCACAACGGTGACATGAAGGCGACCGGGAAGGCAGAGAAGATCGCCACCCTCCCCGACCATGAAGGGCACGACACGCGCTCGCTTGTCTTCTCGCCCGACGGCAAGCAGCTGCTGGTGGGCGTCGGCTCGGCGTCGAACGTGGACGATCCCGACACTCATCCCGGCGAGAAGAACCGCGCCGACATCCTGGCGATGAATCCCGACGGCTCCAACCTGCATGTCTACGCCTACGGGATCCGCAATGCCGGCGGCGGGCTGGCGTTTAATCCCAAGAATGGCGAGCTGTGGTGCTCGGTGAACGAGCGCGACGAGCTGGGCGATAACCTGGTGCCCGACTACGTCACGCACGTGCAGGCGGGCGGCTTCTATGGCTGGCCGTATTACTACATCGGCGGCAACCCCGACCCTCGGCTGAAGGGGAAGCATCCCGAGCTGAAGGACAAGACCATCGTGCCGGATGTGTTGCTGCAGCCGCACAATGCGTCGCTGGAGATGACCTTCTATGAGGGCCGGCAATTCCCGGTTGAGTACCGCGGCGATATCTTCGCCGCGCAGCATGGGTCATGGAACAAGAATGTTCGCGCCGGCTACGAGGTGATTCGCGTGCCGCTGCACCAGACGGGCCACGCCAGCGGCGAGTATGAAGACTTTCTCACCGGCTTCGTGCTTCCCAACGGGGACGTGTGGGGCCGTCCCGTGGGCGTAACCGTGGCTCCCGACGGTTCGCTGCTGGTCACCGACGACGGATCCAGTTCTATCTGGCGCGTCAGCTACACGGGTAAGTGATAACACGGACTTCGGCCGATGGCCGGCCTGCGAGAGTTTCAAGGCCGTCCCACCGAAGCGGTTTGTATCAGGGCACGACTTCAGCCGTGCCGCACATAACTGCTATTCGCGATTTGAACCGCTGCTCCAGTTTTCCCGGCGATACACTATTACTTCATCCTCATCGCGAAAGGGTACTCATGCCGGCCATCATTCTCGACGGTACAAAGATCGCAACGCAGATCAAGGAGGAAGTCGCCGACGAAGCCAGGGAGCTGACAGCAGCGGGGCTGCGTCCCGGGCTTTCCGTGGTGCTTGCCGGCCATAATCCCGCCTCTGAGATCTACGTGCGCAACAAGGTAAAGAGCTGCGAGCAGCTTGGCATCTACAGCGAGAAGCACACGCCGCCCGACAGCGTAACGACAGACGAACTGTTGGAGCTGGTCGATGATCTCAACCGGCGCGACGAAATCGACGGCATCCTGGTGCAGCTGCCGCTGCCGGCGCAGGTCGACTCGAAGAAGGTGCTGCTGGCAGTCTCGCCCGAGAAGGACGTCGACGGCTTTCATCCCATGAACGTCGGCTTTCTCTCGACGCAGCGTCCCGGGCTGGTCCCATGCACGCCGGCGGGCATCATGGAAATCCTGAAGCGCAGCAACATTCCGGTTGCCGGCGCCGACGCGGTGGTGGTGGGACGCAGCGACATCGTGGGCAAGCCCGTGGCAATGCTGCTGCTCAACGCGAATGCGACGGTCACCGTGTGCCACTCGAAAACGCACGATCTTCCGGGAGTTTGCCGCCGCGGCGATATTCTCGTCGCCGCCATAGGCAAGGCCGGGATGATCACGCCCGATTTCGTGAAGCCGGGCGCGACGGTGATCGATGTTGGCATGAACACCGTAACCGATCCCGCGCAGTTCCGGGAATTCTTCGCCGGCAATGAGAAGCGAGAGCGGGACTTTGCCGCCAAAGGCTCGACGCTAATAGGCGACGTTCATCCTAAGGTCGCCGAAGCGGCAGGAGCGATCACCCCAGTGCCTGGCGGCGTCGGGCCGCTGACCATCGCCATGCTCATGAGCAATACCGTGAAGGCAGCGAAGCTGCGCCGTGGCGAGCGGGTGAGCAGCCTTGCGGCGAAATAACATTCAGGTAGAGCGAGCCTTTAGGCTCGCGTCGTCATTTACTAGCGTCGTCATTTAGCTGACCAGAATCGGCTTTTAACCGGCGGCAGGGTGTCGCCCGCTGAAGCGGGCTCTGCTAAGAAAACTGCTCGCCTGACGCGGCGCTAAAGCGCCGCTCTACCAGTGCGCCTTGCCGGGCCTCGCCGCGCTGCGCCGAATCTAAAACGTGTGCGGGTTGTTGGGATTGCCCGAATCGATGGTGATTTGCTGTGTGGGGTGGCGGCTGACGTACCAACAGGGACTCACGCCCAGCTGCGGCAATAATGAGTTAGAGCAGCTCACGATCTGGTCGCCGGCATCATCGTATTCCGTCCTGCCGCTCTTCAGTTTCACTGCATAGTAGGTGTGGACGGTAATGCTGCCAAGTTGCGGGCGGCGAGGCACGCCGGCATGAAGCGACAAGAAATCCGCCGCGTACACGACCACGCATAATGCGACCGCGACAATCGCCAGCCGCTTCCAGCCACCGAGTTTCGGCCGTTCGTCACCCAAGCGCATCCATTGTAAGGGAGGCGCCACTCGGAATATCGTTCACCTTGAGGAACGCCGTCAGGAGGCTTGTATTCGCCACCGGAGGGCGCGCATCATAATGAAAAGCAGTCTTGCGTTTCGGGCTTCCGTCAATTCTGTGAAACTTCGGCTGACCAAACCCGAATCGAATTGTGGGGGCGCAAATTTAGAGTTTCAAGCTTGATCTTGCAAGCGGAGTTTCGTCGAGTCGAAGGCACAGACTCGAAACTGGAAACTTGAAACTCGAAAGTGGTGTTTATGAGTCGCGGAACCGGCATTCGCGAGCCGAAACCCTCGTATGGGAACGGGGGGCGCGGTCCCACGGCCAAGTGGCCGGGTGGATGGGGTGGCGGCGGCCGCGGCGGCGACGATCAGCCCAGCTACGGCGAACGGCTGCGGCGATATCGCCTGGGATTGCTGCTGGCGCTCTCCTCGGTCGTGATGCTGTTCATCTCGTTCACCACGGCGTATGTGGTGCGCAAAGCTGGAGCTGTGTGGGACCCCGCACGCAACGACTACGTCGGCAATTGGGTGCCGCTGAACCTGCCGGTGCAAGTTCTTCTGCTTAACAGCTTCATCCTGATCCTTAGCAGCACGACCTTGGAGATCGCGCGCCGCCGCGCCGCTGAAGATGTCGCGCTCGCACCGATCGCGCGCATCCCGGGAATCCGCGCCGACTACAATCGCGCGCTTCCCTGGCTCTGGACGACAGTTGTGCTCGGCCTCGGCTTCCTCGCGGGACAGGCCTACGCCTGGCGCATGCTTGAGCGTCTCAATCCCAACTTCACCATCAACGCCAGCAGTTCGTTCTTCTTCATCCTGACCGGCGTGCATGCGGTGCACCTGCTGGGTGGAATTCTGGCGCTGTTGTATGCGGGCATCACGAGCTGGCTGCACAAGCCGCCGGAGACCCGCCGCATGGTGATCGACGTTGCCTCCTGGTACTGGCATTTTATGGGCCTGCTCTGGCTGTATATTTTCGGGCTACTCTACTTTGCGCGATAAGAGCGCGGGTCGGGACCGCGTCAGTCTTCCCCAACCTTCAGCACGGCCAGGAAAGCTTCCTGCGGGATGTCGACGCGGCCGATGCGCTTCATGCGCCGCTTGCCTTCCTTCTGTTTCTCCAGCAGCTTGCGCTTGCGGCTGATGTCGCCGCCGTAGCACTTGGCGAGCACGTTCTTGCGCATGGCGGCCACGGTTTCGCGGGAAATGATCTTCGCTCCGATTGCCGCCTGGATGGCGACTTCGAACATCTGGCGAGGAATCAACTGCCGCATCTTAGAGACCAGCGCCTTGCCGCGATCGTAGGCGAAATCGCGATGCACAATGATCGACAGCGCGTCGACCGGATCGCCGGAGACCAGGATGTCGAGCTTCACCATCGGCGACTCCCAGGCGCCGGCCAGGTGATAGTCCAGCGAGGCGTAGCCGCGCGAAACCGTCTTCAGCTTGTCGTAGAAGTCGAGCACAATCTCGTTCAGCGGCAGCTCGTAATTCAGCATCACGCGCGTGGAGCTGACATACTCGAACGCCTTCTGCTTGCCGCGCTTCTCTTCCACCAGCTTCAGGATCCCGCCAACATATTCCTCGTTGGTCAGGATCGTTGCCAGGATGACCGGCTCTTCGATCTTGGCGATCTCGCTGGGGTCGGGCCAGCGCGAGGGGTTGTCGACTTCCACGACGGAGCCGTCGGTCAGCGTGATTTTGTAGCGCACCCCAGGCGCGGTGGTGATGAGCTCAAGGTTATACTCGCGCTCCAGCCGCTCCTGAATGATCTCCATATGCAGCAGGCCGAGGAAGCCGCAGCGAAATCCGAAGCCCAGCGCGGCCGAGCTTTCCGGCTCGAAGAAGAACGACGAATCGTTCAGCCGCAGCTTCTCCAGCGCCTCGCGCAGCAGCGTGTGCTCGTGTGCATCGACGGTGTAGAGTCCGGCGAAAACCATCGGCTTCAGCTCTTCGAAGCCGGGCAGCGGCTCGATGGCAGGGTGGTTGTCGTCGGTGATGGTGTCGCCGATCTTGCAGTCGGCAACCGTCTTGATGGTCGCAGTCAGGAAGCCGACCTCGCCGGCGGAGAGCTCATCGACTTCGACGGGCTTCGGCGTTAGCACGCCCAGCGTCTCCACATCGAAGGTGCGGCCATTCGACATCAGGCGGATGCGCTGGCCTTTGCTGAGCACGCCTTGAATAACGCGCGCCAGCACCACCACGCCACGATAAGAGTCGAACCAGGAGTCGAAAATCAGCGCCTGAAGCTGGTTTGCGGCACGGCCTTTCGGCGGAGGAATGCGCTGGACGATCGCTTCCAGCACTTCGGTCACGCCCTGGCCGGTCTTGGCGCTGATACACAACGCGTGCGAGGCGTCGAGTCCGACGGCGCCCTCGATCATCTCCTTGGTCCGCTCGATGTCCGCGCTGGGCAAATCGATCTTGTTGATGACGGGAATAATCTCCAGCCCATTGTTGATGGCGATGTAGGCGTTGGCCAGCGTCTGCGCCTCGACGCCCTGCGACGCGTCCACCACCAGCAGCGCGCCTTCGCAGGACGCCAGCGAGCGCGAGACTTCATAGCTGAAGTCGACGTGCCCGGGCGTGTCGATCAGGTTGAGCTGGTAGGTCTGGCCGTCCTGCGCCTGGTACATCATGCGCACCGAATGCGCCTTGATGGTGATCCCGCGCTCACGCTCCAGGTCCATCGCATCGAGCACCTGCGCTTGCATTTCGCGCGCCGTCAGCGAGCCGGTAAGCTCCAGCAGGCGATCGGCGAGCGTGCTCTTCCCATGATCGATATGGGCGATGATGGCGAAATTGCGGATGAATGCAGGATCCATGGAAGGTAACGGGCGCTAGCTTTGATTCTAACAGCCGAATTGTTTCCCTCGTTTGAACCGGATCGGTGTGGAGCGTCGGCGTCCTCTGTTTCGTTCGACAACAGTGGGCGAAGGATTGGAGCACCCAGCGGGAATTGTACGGTGATGGGACACCCATTAGACTCGAAGTACGGATTTCGATCTTTGCTGCACCGGCGAAAACGGGGTAGAGATCGGGATGTTCTTGATTCGTCATCAGAACATGACTTAGGTCATGTCGAAATGCCCGCTCAGAACCCGGCTTTAACCCTGGCATTCAAACGCGCCGGGGGCTAGAGCCCTGATATTTTGAAAGGACATCTTTCGGCACGGCTGAAGCCATGCCCTGATACCAAGCGCTACGCAAGATAAAAGCCGAGAATGTCGGATAGGCTACTTCAGCAAACAGGAAGTGATGGTGATCGTCGCGCGCTGAGGACTCTCACCCGGCGCGAGCTGCTTTCGCTTATGGCCAAGGGCGCGCTGGCCAGCCCCTTTGCCGCACGCGGGCTGATGGCCATGACATCGGCCAGGCATCTGCAGTCGCAGGCTGCCGCGCCGGAGGAACAGCTCGACAGCGACCAACTGCTGGAAGAAATCGTCAGCCGCGCATTTCAGTTTTTCTGGGAGCAAGCCGGGCCGCACACCGGCCTGGTGCGCGATCGCGCGCCCGCGGACGGCAGCACCGACCCGCGCCGCGTCGCCAGCATTGCAGCCACCGGCTTTGGGCTGGGCGCGCTGTGCATCGGACACAAGCGCGGCTACCTGCCGCCGCACCAGATCGGCCGGCGCGTCGTCACCACGCTCAGCTTTCTGGTCAATCACGCCGAGCATCTGAACGGATTCTTCTATCACTTCCTCGATGTTGACACGGGCAAGCGCGCGCGCCTCTCCGAGATATCACCCATCGATACCACCATCCTGCTGTGCGGCGTACTGATGGCGCGCGAATACTTCGACAACGCGCCGATCACGCGGCTCGCCAATATCATTTATCGCCGCATCAACTGGCGTTGGATGCTGAACGGCGGCAACACCTTCGCCCTGGGCTGGACACCGGAATACAAATTCATCGGCGCGCGCTGGGATGTTTATTGCGAGCTGATGATGATGTACCTGCTCGCCATTGGGGCGCCGGTCTACAACATCGACCCGGAGTCCTGGAACGCGTTCTCGCGTCCGACAATGGAGTTCGAGGGCTATAGCTACATCAGTGCCGCCGATCCGCTGTTCGTGCATCAGTACTCGCACGCGTGGTTCGATTTCCGCAACGTACGCGACCAGTACGCCAACTATTTCCAGAACTCGGCGATTGCGACGTACGCGCACAAACTCTTCTGTCAATCAATCCGCTGGCGCTTCCCCGACTACGACGACAACACCTGGGGAATTACCGCATCGGACTCGCGGTTAGGCTACCAGGCGTGGGGCGGCCCGCCGGAGATCGGCTATATCGACGGGACGGTTGTGCCCTGCGCCACGGCCGGATCCATGCCTTTCCTGCCGAAGGAGACGATCGCGGTGCTGCTGAACCTTTACAACAGCTATGGGCAGCGCGCCTGGAACCGGTACGGCTTTGTCGACGCCTTTGACCCGCGCACCAACTGGACAGATGTCGACGTGCTCGGCATTGACCAGGGCATCAGCATGCTAATGGTGGAGAACTATCGCACGGGCTTCATGTGGGAGCACTTCATGAAAGGCCGTGAAGCCAGGCGGGCGATGAAACTGGTGGGGTTCAATGCGGTGGCGCAGAACCCGGCCGCGTAGGGTTGGTCGCGGGGCTTGCAAAAATCAGCGACTGCTATTGCACGCCATAACGGTAGAACGGTTCCGGAATTTTCGCCGCAGCGTCAAAGCTCTGTTGCGCGCGCTCCGTATCGCCCAGCTTTCCGTAACAATGTCCGAGGTTGATTAAGGCCCGTCGCCTTATCGCAGCAGTGCTCGTCGGATCCTGCAGGGCAGCCTGGTAGTAGAAGATCGCCTTCGGCAAATCGCCGCGCCGATGTTGATAGAAAGCCATTTGAAGATTGCCGTAGCCATTGTGGGGATTGGCCGCTAACGCGTGCTGCAGGTGCTGAACGGCTTCGGCTTCCCGGCCTTCAGCGCCCAGGTTCTGTGCGACCCAGAATTCCGCTGTCGCGTCGTCAGGCTTGACGTCAAGCGCGTGCGACCACAACGCCAGGTCAGTGCGCCAATAGTTGATCTGCCTGGACGTCAAGGCACTGAGTGCCAGCAAAACAGCGATACTGGCGGTCGCCAGAGCTGTTGCCGGGAGACGGCGCTCCTCGCCGAATTCGGCAACGGACCAGCAGATAGCAATAAATAGTCCGCAGAGTGGCTGATATGCGTAGCGGTCCGCCATAGCCTGATCTCCGAAGCGGATGATCCCACTCATCGGCGCCAGGCTGATGACAAACCATAACCAGCCGACAACGAGGTACCGCCGCCGCGAGACCACGACCAGCAGCGTAATAACCACCAGCAACGCCGCAGCTCCTGCAATTTGCCATGCCGGCAGCGTGTTTCCCGGATGCGGATAGCTGATACTCAGCCACTCCGGCCAGAACATCTTGCCGATGTAGCGCACGTACGCCACGAGAGCATTGGCGATGCGGGTGCCCAAATGCTGAGCTCGGCCCGTGCCTTGTACCTGAAGCGTTATGGCGGCATCCAGGAGCGCCAACGCGAACAGCGGGAGCTTCTCGATCGCCAGCGTAAGAAAGGTTGCCGGCCGCATAGGCTCAAGGCCATTTGTGCCGGGCACAGTGCGGGATACTTGGGGCAACATGCGCTGCAGAGGCCAGTAGTCCCAAAGCAGCAGGACGATGGGCAGCATAATGATCTGCGACTTGGCCATCAGTCCGCAGCAATACAGCAGAGCGACCAACAGGTACCGGGCCCTGCTCTCTCGCAAGGTGTACCAGCGATATGCCGCCAGCGTCGCCACAAAGAAGATCATGCTGAGGGAGGTCTTCAGCTCCGCTGCCCAAGCGACGGGTTCAACGTTAATGGGATGCAGCGCGAAAAGCGCAGCCACCATAAAGCTGCGGCCGATGTAGCCGGTGGACTGTCGCAAGGTCAAAAACAGCAGCAACGCGGCCAGCGCATGCAGAACGACATTGACCAGATGGTGCCCGGCAGGCGCAGCTCCGAACAGCTGATAGTCCGCGGCATGAGCCAGCCAGGTGAGTGGTATCCAGTTCACCATGTCCCGTGCGGTGAACGCCCACTTGATCGTCGCCCAGTTCACGCCCTTATGCATATACGGGTTATCAGTGATGTAGAAGTTGTCGTCGTTCGGCAGGAAGGGGTGGGTCTGCACCGGCCAATAAATCGCAACCACGGCGGCCACCAGGGCAACGCTGAGCAGGACCGTCCGCAAAGAGAAAGACCTCGGCGATGGCGCGCTGCTGCGTGGGTGAATGCTGGGTTGTGATTGTGCGCTGACGCTGGCCATGATGCGGGATTCGCCACAGTATATCCGATGGGGGCAAGGTTTCCGTTTTCCACAGCCGAACCTGCATTGCATCTATGTATGGCGGGCCTATAATGTGCAGGATCGCAACTAATATGCTTCGACCGCGAGGACCCCGGCTTTCCCGCCCACGCTTGGGCCGTTGCACCGGGCCTTACTCTCCATGACCACCATCGAGAAACGCAAAGTCTTGGGCCGCGGACTGGAGACGCTGCTGCCGTCCCGGCAGGCGCCGAGCGGCCCGGCGGTCGTCCCCACTCCAGGCAGGGTCGAAGGCGAAGAGGTGCTGCAGCTTCCGCTGGAGGCGCTTGACCACAATCCCTACCAGACGCGGACTGCAGCGCTCGACGACGTGGCATTGCATGAGTTGGCCGCGTCGATCAAAGCGGTCGGAGTATTGCAACCGATTGTCGTGCGTCCTGATGGGGCCGGCCGATACCAGGTCATCGCCGGCGAGCGTCGCTGGAAGGCCGCGCTGAGCATTGCGCTGCCGACCATTCCAGCGATCGTGCGCCGGGTCTCCAACGAACAAGCGATGGAGATGACGATTGTCGAAAATCTCCAGCGCGAGGACCTGAACCCCATCGAACAAGCCCGCGCCTATGAGCGGCTGGCGCGCGAGTTCGGGCTGACCCAGGAGCAGATGTCGGTGCGCACCGGGTTGGAGCGCTCTTCCATCGCGAACTTCTTGCGTCTGCTGAAGCTGCCGCTTTCCGTGCAGAATAAACTCGAGGCAGACCAGATCACGCTGAGCCACGCGAAATATCTGATGGCGCTGGAGTCGCCAGTTGAGGCGGAACGTCTGGCCGAGCGCATCGTCGAGAACGGATTTTCGGTACGACAGACCGAAGAGATGGTGGCGGCGCTCTCGCATCCCCACCCCAAGCCGCCCAAGGCGGAGCGCGTGGTCGATCCCAATGTGCGCGAGGCGGAGAACGCGCTGCAGCGCGCGCTGGGCGTCCGCGTCACCATCGACGATCGCAAGGGCCGGGGCAAGATCCTGATCGAGTACTCCTCGCTCGAGGACTTCGACCGCATTCTGGACGCGCTCAAGCCGAAATAATCGGCCTCATCCTACTAGGTACATCACATGCCCGAAACCTCGGCCGCTGCGCTTCAGGAGCTCCCCGATTTCGTCGACCTTGACTTCGCCCGCCGTCTGGAGATGGCGGAGATGATCTTTCCCGACTGCCTCGAGGCCATCCGCAATTTCAGCCCCTCCGATCCTGCCGAAGCCGAGCACGTGGCCGGCGGCATCGCATTCTTCGGCGGCGTCAGCTATCCCGCCAACCAGATGGTCGGGCTGGGACTCTACGGCGAGGTGAGCGCCGGCGATCTCGACCGCGTGGAAGATTTCTTTCGCAGCCGCGGCGTGGCCTCGACAATCGTATTGTCGCCGTTGGCGCATGAGTCGTTGCGCACTCTGCTGGGCGAGCGTGGTTATCGCATCGCGGAATTCAACTCCGTGCTGGTTCGCCGCATCCATTCCGAGGAGCCGTTTGCTTTGCCGGCGGGAATGACGATCGAGAAGGTCACGGCGGCAACGCTGAAGCCGTGGATGCACGCACTTTCCGAGGGCTTCGCCCAGGACATCGTGGTGCTGGAGGGCGTCTTCGGCGGCTTCGCGGCGCTGCCCGGCGCGCTTCCCTTCCTGGCGCGCATCGAAGGCGAGGTGGCGGGCGGCTGCGGCGGGCGAATCATTCCGGAGGCGCGCATTGCCGCGCTGTTCGGAACGGCAACGCTGCCTGCGTTCCGCCGCCGCGGAGTGCAAACCGCCCTGATCGCGCAGCGGCTGCATGAGGCGGCGCGCGCGGGATGCGAGTACGCCGTGGTGAGCACTCATCCGGGAAGCGGCTCGCAACGCAATATGGAGCGTCGCGGCTTCCGGCTGGCCTACACCAAGACGGTGATGGCGCGCGACTGGCCGGAGCTGGCCGCGCCGCAGGAGGCGAACCATGGAAATTGAGGCGCTTCGACGTTTCTGCCTGGACTTCCCTCACACCACGGAAAACGTGCAATGGGGTTACGATCTCTGCTTCAAGGTCGACGGCAAGCTGTTCGCGGTGACTCCGCTGGAACCGGCGCCGGTGCGGCTGTCGTTCAAGTGCAGTCCGGAAAATTTCGCCGAACTGTGCGAGCGTCCCGGGGTGCGGCCGGCGCCGTACATGGCGCGCGCGCAGTGGGTCAGCCTGGAGCAGCTCAACACCTTGCCCGATGCCGAGCTGCGCGAACTGCTCGCCGAGTCGTATCGATTGGTTTGGGCGCGCCTGCCAAAGAAGCGTCAGCAGGAGCTGTCGGCCGGCAAGGCAGTGCCGGCAGCGGCGGCGAAGAAGAAGGTCCGCGCAGCCGGCAAATCCAAGAGTGCCAGGGCGGGCAAGAGATGAGAGGCAGTTCTTGCGGCCTCGCCGGAGTGGGTTTGCCGGTGTTCGCGTTGCTCCTTCTGGCAAACGCCTCCCCTGCCGCAGCCCAGGCCCGCAGCGATGCCGGTGCTGCCTCCGCCCGCGAATCCGCCAATGCACTGCAGCGAAAATTTTTCGCCGCTCTTCGCGACGGGAACGTCGACGGCGTACTGTCCTATGTCCCTGAAGGAGGAGTCAACATCGGGCCGAGCGCCGAGCACGCCAGCCGCGACGAAATCGAAAAGCAGCTGCGTTTCCATCACGGCCTCTACTGCAAGCTCTTCGACTCCGCCTGCATCCAGGCCCCCATTGAGCTGGACAACGCGCAACGCGCCTGCTCCTATCGCGAGCTGTTGACGCACTCGCAGAAGGTGCACACGGCCGCCAGCGAGGTCACCCGCAATGGAGTGCGGCAGGCGGTGCTGGTGGCGCGAATCGAGAATCGCCAGTGTCCCAACGACAAACTGATCGACTTCATCTTCAATCTGCAAGCCGATGGCTGGAAGCTGTTCTCGGTGCCCTGAGCCGACCGCGTTGATCCAATTGGAAGTTTGTTGGACACAGATCCACACCCGATGATCCGCGTTGGGTGGTCGAGGTCCGGGCCCAAGTCCCTTCAGCGACAAGAAACCAATTGGGCAATCACCGCTTCGGTACTGCTTCCAGCACGGGATCGGCCTTGCGGGGGCTGAATTCGCTGCGGTGTCGGCTGTAGAGGAGGTACACGGTCAGGCCGATGATCAGCCACAGGAAGAAGCGAAGCCAGGTGAGGATCGGCAGCCCGGCCATCAACAGCACGCAGAAGATCACGCTGAGGACCGGTGCGGCCAGTCCGCCGGGCGCGCGAAAACCGCGATGCCGCTCCGGCTGCTTATAGCGCAGAATGATCACGCCCAACGACACCAGCACAAACGCGAACAGCGTGCCGATATTCGACAGGTCGGAAAGCGTGCCGATATCGAGGATGCCGCCGGGAATGCCCACCAGGAACCCCGCAATCCACGTCGCGACGGCCGGCGTGCGGAAGCGCGGGTGGACATGGCTGAACATCTTCGGCAGCAGGCCGTCGCGGGACATGGAGAACCAGACGCGCGCCTGCCCGAGCTGAAACACCAGCAGCGACGAGATCATGCCCATCATTGCGCCGAACAGCACGACCAGCTCGGTCCAGCGCAGCAGCGCGGATTTCGTGGTTCCTGCCAGAAAGCTCAGGCTGTTCACGACCGGCGCCGCGTCGTCGATCAGCTTGCTCCAGTTCACCAGTCCGGTGAGCACCACGGCCACGGCAATATAGAGAACGGTGCAAACGATCAGCGTCGCGATGATGCCGAAGGGGATGTCGCGCTGTGGATTGCGCGCCTCCTCCGCCGCCGTTGAGACCGAATCGAAGCCGATGTAGGTGAAGAAGATGATGGAGCCGCCGGTGAGCACGCCCGACCATCCTTCGGGCACGAAGGGATGGTAATTCGCGGGATGAATGAAGCGCATGCCGACGAAGATGAAGGCCAGGATGGCGGCGATTTTCAGCAGGACCATCACGTTGTTGGTCTCGGCAGATTCGCGGATGCCGCGCACCAGCACCACGGTGAGAATCATCACGATCAGGAACGCGGGAATGTTGAAGCCGAAGTGCCAGCCCGGCGTGTACAGCACGTTGCCCTGAAGATCGGTGAGGCCGCCGGGCAGGTAGGCGGGCGTGATCCAGCGCAGCGCGGGATGCCATCCGAACCACTGAAAGGTTGCAGCCATATGCGCGGCAAAGCCGACGCTCACCGCCATGTTGCTGACCGCGTATTCCAGGATGAGGTCCCAGCCGATGATCCAGGCGATCAGCTCGCCCATGGTCGCGTAGGTGTAGGTGTAGGCGCTGCCGGCGATGGGGATCATGGAGGCCAGCTCGGCATAGCACAGCCCGGTGAATCCGCAGACGATCGCCACCAGCACCAGCGAGACCGCCAGGGCCGGACCCGCGCCCGGGCGCCCGAGCGTGGCCGAGTGATGCACGATGTAATCGGCCAGCGGCGCGTTCAGTATCGATGAGGTATCGAACTTCTGTCCGGCGATGGCGGTGCCGATGACGGTGAAGATGCCGGAGCCGATGACCGCGCCAATACCCAGCGCCGTGAGCGACCACGGACCGAGCGTCTTCTTCAGCCGATGTTCCGGCTCCTCCGATTCGGAGATCAGCTTGTCGATAGACTTGCAGCAGAAGAGTTGGTTTGCCAGGTGGATGCACTCCGAAGCGGTGGAATCGGCTGAGGGGATTCAAACAGAAAGCGGTG
Organism: Terriglobales bacterium; assembly: GCA_035651035.1. Lineage (GTDB taxonomy): Bacteria > Acidobacteriota > Terriglobia > Terriglobales > Acidobacteriaceae > Bog-257. The sequence goes on along the minus strand of DASRGM010000259.1, from coordinate 13,885 downwards.
GGCGAGGGCAAGTCGAGGAATTTCAAACGCTTCGCCTCGCTGGGGGGCAGACTCCGGCACTGGGGGCAGAAGAGCCCTCACGGCTTTCTAAGGCTTGGCAATTTTTCGAGGTCTCCCTCCCAATCGCCCGTTGGCCTGTGATGCGCGACGTTTTGCGGTACTGGTGCTACGGCCTCCGACTGCTCCCAGCCTTGCCGCCATCCACTTTCGAGAACCCAGGATACCTTGCAACAAACCAGGAAGATAAAGGTCCGCATCGAGCTTGGGGAAGTGAAGACCCAGCCCTGAAGGACTAATCTCAATTTCCCGCAACTGCGCAGGTCTGGCGTTCTCCAGGCCCTCAGCATTCGATGGGGAGAAGCTGACCTCGATGCCGGATTGCAGGGCGACGATGATCCGCCCGCTCTGGCGGTCATATTGGGCGGCAATCGCAGGCGATGTGCTGCTGCGTTGACGGCGGCCGCGATTGTTGGCGAGCCGAAACTCGTCACGGGAAATCATGGATCTGCTCCCACCTATTGCAAAGTTGCTCCACGAGCCGATTCAGCCTCTGCGCGATACGGCTGAGTTCGACCCGTCCAAATCCGTAGTTCTCACGGAGGACCACTGGTCCGGACGGACAGTTCAACTCGAAAACAGCCTCACAACCGTTGCCGATCACGTGCACATGCGCTGGACGATGGTCATTCGGATAAATGACCACTCGTAGTCCGGCAAATCGCAAGATTGTCGGCACAATTATAGCCTAAGCGCTTAGGTTTGTTTGAAGAACACCCCTTCGCCGTCACTTCCCCGGCGCCAGCGTCTCCAGAAAGTGGTCGTCAATCATGTGGAACAGGTGGTCGCGTGCGGCTTTGCCGGCGATGCCGTGTGTCTTGCCGGGATACATCATCAGCTGAAACTGCTTGCCCGCATCAATCAGGTTATTCACCATCTGGATGGTGTTCTGCATGTGCACGTTGTCGTCGCTGGTACCCTGCACCTCCAGTAGCTTGCCGTTCAGGTCCTTGGCGAAGTTCACGGGCGAGCTGTCGTGATAGCCCTTCTCGTTGTCCTTCGGCAGGCCCATGTAACGCTCGGTGTAGATGGTGTCGTAGAGCAGCCAGTTGGTCACCGGCGCCACGGAGACTCCGCTTTTGAACATGTCGCTGTGCTCCATGGCATAGAGAGTGAAGTAGCCGCCGTAGCTCCATCCCCAGAAGCCGATGCGGCTGGCATCGAGCTGCGGGAACTGCTGCAGCGCCTGCCTGGCTGCGGCGATCTGATCGGCCAGCTCGGTTGGGCCGAAGTTGTGCTTGATGGGCAGAGCGAAGGCCTTGCCGCGGCCCGACATGCCGCGATTGTCCACATGCAGAACAGCGAAGCCCTGGCGGGCAAGGACCTGGTCGAAAAGATCAGGACCGATCCAGGCGTCGCGAATGGTCTGTGCGCCGGGCCCGCCGTAAGGGTTGAGGATGAGCGGGGCTTTGCCATTGGCCATCATGGGGCCGCCGGTGGGCAGCAGGATCACCCCTCCCAGAGTGGTCGTCCCGTCGGCCGCCTTGAAGTCCACGAACTTCGGCGTCAGCAGATCGTAGGCTTCCACGCTACGTGCCTTCCAGAAGGACGTACAGCTACCGCCTACGCTGCACAGCGATGCCGTCGGAGCTGTCATCAGCGCCGAGTAATCATCCACGTAATACTTGCTGTTCTTGGGATCGAATTCAGCGCGGTGATATCCATCCTGTTGCGTGATGCGATGGAAGTTTTGCCCATTGATGCCGACGGCATACTCGTTGCGCTGCCGCCAGTCGCCCTCGTTGGCCGAAAAGTAAACGACGCCCTGCTGATCGTCGAGGCCGTCAATGCTCTCGACCTCCCAATCGCCGTGGGTGAGCTGCGTGGCCAGCTCGGCCGGCCCGCCCAGCGGGTCCTCCTTGCGGAAGCGGTAGAGGTAGATGTGGTTGTGCCCATCGCGCCAGCTGGTCCACAGATACCCGTCCCCTGAGGGCAGCATTTTGAGGTCGACTTCGGGATGCATGTCGATCCAGGCGTCGGTGGTTTCGGTCATCATCTGCTGCCACTTGCCGCTGTCGGTGTCGACGAAGTAGAGCACCATGCGGTCCTGCACCCGGTTGAGCACCATCGCCCAGATCAATCCGTCGCGTACCCAGCCGAAGCGGGGGATCAACACGTCGGGATCGTTGCCCAGCGGAAGCGCTCCATTGCTTGGCGGCGTAGAAAGCCACCTGGTTTTGCCGCTGCCGGTATTCACCACACCCAGGCGCACCACGGGGTTGGGATTGCCGGGTTGGGGGAATTTCTGCTGATCCACCTTCGCGTGCTCTCCCAGCCAGTCGGTGATGGGATAGCTTGGGACGTCCTTCTCGTTCATCTGAAGAAACACTAGCTGTTTGCCGTTGGGCGACCAGAAGTAGTTGCTTCTCGAGTACAGCTCCTCCTCGTAAACCCAGTCGACCTCGCCATTGAGCAGGTTCTCGTCGCCGTCGCGGGTGAGCTGGCGTTCAAAGCCTCCGTCGAGCGCTCGCACATACAGGTTATGTTTGCGGATATACGAGATGTGGTCGCCATTAGGCGAAAACTTGGGATCGGCGCTCTCATCGTTGCTGGAGGTCACCTGCACCGCGGTGCCCGTGTCCAGGCTGTAGTACCAAAGCTGACCGATGGAATCGAAGAGCAGGTGCTTGGAGTCGGGCGCCCAGTGGTAGGCGGCGATGGAGTAGCGCTGCGCGGCTTCCTTCTTGCGCTCGTCCTTGATAGAGCTGGTGGGAGGCGCCAACGAGGCCAGCTTGCCGCTGGCGACCAGCACTGCCGACTTTCCGGTGGCGGCATCGACATAGTAGAGCTCGCCATGTTGTCCGGTGTCGTCGCGCTGCACGAAGGAAACTTTGGTTCCGTCGGGACTCCACTGTACCGCTTCCGGGCCGCGGCCCAGAATGCCGCCGGGCTGGAACAGGTCCTCAATGGTGAGTTGCTTTTTGCCTTGCGGCTGGGAGGCTGCGGAAGATTGTGCCAGCAAGACCGAAGAAGACAGGAAGAGCAGAACAATAGCGACGCGAGCGTTCACATTGGCTCCGAAACGGAAAAGTCAGCGGAGAAAGTTTATATCAGGGTCGATCGGGCGAGCCAAACGCGGGAGCGAAGTGCGTTCCCGCCGATCCAAAAACTTGGACGGCACGCTGGAGTGGTAGAGAGGATCGAACGCCCGAGATCGCTTAGCGACTGAAGCCGGAAAATGACCCGAACCCTAATGCGCCATCGCGTAGATGCGCAACAACTCGACGAGCATAACGAAGATTCCCACGCCGAAATACAGGTTGTGCGCGGTGCTGGTGCTCATAGCAGCAGGAAGCGGCAGCCCGCGCTGGCGCATAGCGAGGACGAGCGAGCGCTCGCGCTCCAGGATGAAATCCGCGATCTGACGGTGGCCGGCCGCGATCATAAGGCCAAGAAGAAGTCGCGCAATCTCGATTGACATAAGCTGATCGTACGGCGCGTTGCCGTCCGGCTCAATAGGCCGAAGACCTTAATCCGCAGGCCTGCGCGCACGGTTTGGCGCTGAAACGGCACGGTTTTTGCGTGCTAGAATCCAAGCATCTCATGCATCCCGACCTGCACAAGCTGATCGAACTGCAGCAAACCGATATGCGGATTGCCGCGCTGCGGGCCGAAATCGCCGCCCTGCCGAAGGAAGTCGCGGCTATCGAGGCCAAGCTGGCCGGCTCGAAGGCCGCGGTCGACGCGGCGCAGGCGGCCATCAAAGCCGACGAGGGCGCCCGCCGCAAGCACGAGTCCGACATCAAGGACCAGCAGGAGAAGATCAGCAAATACCGCGACCAGTCGCTCAAGGTGAAGACCAACCAGGAGTACAAAGCGCTGCTCAGCGAGATCGAGCACGCCGACAAAGAGATTGCCCGCCTGGAAGACAAGATTCTGGAGATTATGGTCGCCGCCGACACACGCAAGGAGACGCTGAAGCAGGCTGAGGGACGGCTGAAAGCCGATACCGCCGAGAACGACAAGGAAAAGGAGCACGCGCGCAAGCAGACCGCCGAAGACGAGCAGGAGCTTGCCGAATTGAGCGGACAGCGCCAACAACTGCGCTCCGGCATCGGGGAGGAAACGCTGCGCCACTACGATCGCGTGCTGAAGCTACGCGGCTCGGCGCTTGCCCCGGTACACGACAACCAGATGTGCGGTGTCTGCCGCGTCATCCTGCGGCCACAGGTCTATCAGGATGTGATGAAGGGCGAGGAGATCTTGCAGTGCGACTCCTGCCAACGCATTCTGTATTTTGTGCCGCCTCCGCCGAAGGAAGAAAGCACGCAGAACGGCAAAGCGGCTGCCGGGGCCGCAAACAACGAACCGGCAACAGAGCTCGCCGAGTCGGCGGAGCCGGAAGCGGCCGTTCAGGCCGACAAAGCGGTTACGCAATAGGCTTCTTCTCAATCCCATTGGCTTTATGATGTTGTGCACTCACGCAGGCGGTTGCGGTCACTCTCAGCGGGCGGAGGCCAACGGCCAGTGGACGTGAAGGAAGCGGCATCGCCTGCGACGACGCGCGCGCCGTCGTTCCGTCGCGGGCTCGGGCTGATCGTCTACAACATTGCTGCCGTCCTGTTTCTGCTGCTGGTGTGCGAGGGTGCGGCCAGCGTCTACTACGCGTTTCACTCTGCCTTCGCGACCGCGCCCGTCGCCGAGAGCCTGTATACCCGGTACGATCGCGAGCTGGGGTGGGTGAACCTGCCGAACGTCTATCTTCCCAATATGTACGGACCCGGCAAGTTCCTGCGTACCAACGCGCAGGGCTTCCGCAACGACGCCGATTTCAGCCCGCACGTGCCCGTGGGCAAGACGCGCATCATCTGTTCCGGCGACTCCTTCACGCTGGGATACGGTGTCGATAATGAGCACACCTGGCCGGCCTTATTAGCAGCGCATTCGCCGAACCTGGAGACCGTCAACATGGGTCAGGGCGGTTACGGCGCCGATCAGGCCTTCCTCTGGTACAAGCGGGACGGCGCCACGCTGGATCATGAGATTCAAATCTTCGCGCTGATCGCGCCGGATTTCTACCGGATGCAGCATCCGTCCTTCAACGGCTACGGCAAGCCGGTGCTGACGGTAGAAAACGATCATGTGGTGACGGCCAATGTACCCGTTCCGCGCTCGATGGAGGTTTGGTCGCCACGCCTGGTGCGGATGGAGAACGCGCTTTCGAACCTGAACGCGACACGCCTGCTACGCACCGCATTGAAGCTGGATAGAGCGTCGCCCACCACGGCGGCCCGGCAAAGTAATCAGGAGATTGCCTGGGTGGCGGCCTACATGCTCGACGATCTGCTGGCCACGAATCGCGCCAAAAATAGCGAGTTGGTGCTGGCGTACCTGCCCACACAGGAGGACCTCAACCGTCCCGGACAGGCTTCATGGAGCAAGTTCCTGGCGGAGTATGCGCGCCAGCATGGGCTATTGTTTCTCGACTTCGCTGACGATTTCAGGCGTTTACCACCGGCCGAGCGGGACAAACTTTTCATCGGCCAGGGTGCAGTGGAGTTTCCTGGGGCTGCCGGGCACTATAACGAGCAGGGCAATGCTTTTGTCGCCGATCTGATCTATCGGCGGCTGCTGTCCGATCCCAAGACGGCAGCGAAGTTCTCCGCTTTCCCGATGGCAGCCATGCCTTCGCGAGGCGCGCTCCCCAGTCCGTAGCGTCCCTTCTGCCGCACACCGTAGCAATTAGCCGATTGTCAGGCAGCAGCTTGGCGCCATTCCTTAGCGATGTATACTATACATCATGCGCAGAACGCAGCTTTACCTGGAAGACGACCTGTGGCAGGCACTACGCGCGCGCGCCCGAAGCGAAGGCACGACCATCTCCGAGCTGGTGAGGCAGGCCACCCGCGAGCGCTATCTGGGAAATCTAGCGAAACGGAAGCAGGCCATGCGCGCCTTCGTCGGAATTTGGAAGGAGCGGCCTGAATTCCGTAATTCCGATGCCTACGTCCGACGCCTGCGGCGCGGGACGCGGATGCAGAGGCTGCAGAAGCCGTGACCATTCTGGTCGACACAGACATCCTTATCGAGGTTGCGCGTGGCAGGAATGCCGAGATCCTGGCCGAATGGGCGCGACTGGGCAGCTCGGAAGACCTTGTGATTTACTCGCCCGTGACCGCGGCGGAGCTGTGGGCCGGGGTCCGCACTCCAGAAGAGCCGCTGCTCAGCAGCTTGCTTGCGTCCCTCTTGTGCATCGCCATCGACGCAAACATCGGGCGGCGCGCCGGCGATTATCTTCGGCTTTTCGCCAAAAGCCACGCACTTGAGTTAGGAGACGCGCTGATTGCTGCGACCGCGGCGTTGCAGGGCGCAGCGCTTTGGACCCGTACCCGCAAACACTATCCGATGAAAGACCTACCGTTCTATTCGCCGTAGCACGACCGCTACGTCTTCCCGCCATGCAGCCATTGCTCAATCTGCGGAATAATCTGCTGCCACCAGGCGCCCTGCCAATTGACTTTCCGCTGCGGCAGCGTGTTGATCTTCGCCAGGCATTCCTGCGATTTGGCGGGATCGCCCATCAGCCGGTAGACGGCTGCCATATTCTGCAGGGTTGTGGCGCGCTGCTCCGAGTTCCACGCGTCGGCGAGCGCGCGGTTGTAGTACTCCAGCGCCGTGGGGAAATTGCCGTGGGTGTGCTCGTAGGTCGCGATAGAAGTTTCGATGAAGGGATCGTGCCGTTCCACCTTCGACGCGACGAGATAGTGCTGCACCGCGGCATCGTGATCGCCCTGGACATCCAGCGCCGAGCCCCACATCAGCTCCGCTTTCCAGTTGTTAGTAGTCACTTGTGCCGAATGCGACCAAAGCGAGATGTCGTCGGCCCAGAACCCGATCTGATGGTGTGTCACCAGCGTGAGCGCCAACAACGCCGTCATCGCGACAGCCGGCACCACCGGGCTGGGCAGATGTTTGCCAGCCGCCCAGTCGGCTACGCCCCAGCAGATCATGACGAACAGTCCAACGAATGAGAGGTAGGCATAGCGGTCCGCCATGCCCTGGACGTCGGCTTGCACGATGCCAATCATCGGCACCAGCATGATAAGAAACCACAGCCAGCCGGCGATGAGATAGCGATGCCGCCGCTGGTGCCACGCCCAGGCAGTGATCAACGCCAACACGACGCAGGCGCCGCCCCATTGCCAGAAGCGTAGCGTGCTGCCGGGATGCGGATAGTACAGCGCCAGGTTGGTGGGCCAGAATGCCTTGCGAATATACCGGGTGTAGGACACCACCGCGTTTTCCAATCGCGCCCACAACGGCCAGGGTTGCTTCTCTCCGCCGACGTGCTGCGCAATCAGGGTGACGCTGGCATCCGCCAGGCAGATGAAAAATAGCGGAAGCTTCTCCGTAATCAGCCCCCGGAAGCTCTTCGGCGGAACAGCGTCGGTGCTACGTGTTACGGCCGGCTCCGCGAACATGCGGTCCAGCGGCCAGTAGTCCCATACCAGCAGTGCGATGGGCAACATGATGATCTGCGGCTTGCTCATCAGGCCCAGCAGGAACAGCCCCGTCGTTACCGCGTAGCGTACAATCCCGGGCTTGGCTGCGTACCAGCGATAAGCGCCGAGCGCCAGCAGGCAGAAGAGCGTGCTCAACATCGTCTTGCGTTCCGCGATCCAGGCCACCGACTCGACGTTGAGCGGGTGCAGCGCAAAAAGGGCAGCAACCATCAGGCTTCGCCAGGTATACCCGGTGGCTCGCTTCAGCACCCAAAACAGCAGGATTGCATTGATGGCATGGAGCAGGACGTTCTCGTCATGGTGGCCGGTGGGATCGAGGCCGAACAAGCGGATATCGATGGCATGCGAAACCCAGGTCACCGGATGGTAATTGCCGGCATACCCATGGGTGAAGGCCCAGAAAATCATCGCCGGAGTTGGGCCGTCCTGAATGTGCGGGTTCTGCGTAACGTACTTCGCGTCGTCAATACTGGCAAAGGGATGATCGTGCACCGGCGCATAGACTGCAACGGCCGCTACGGCGAGCAGGAGGCTGAGAACTGCGAAACGAAGCCGGGAATCGCGATGAAAAAAGCTGGCCTTGGTTTGTACTGGTTGAGGTTGAACGCCCACGGAAGCCACATGTCCCCCTTGCTTGCGCGAAGAGTATATCTGAATTCCCGGCCGGCGAGGCCGTCGAAGGTGCTGTTTCAGCGCCTGGAAACGGCTCGAATCAGGAGTTTCACTTAGGGAGCTTTAGACAATGAATCGCTGCGTTGCGCGACGACGATTCTTCTCGCGGCACTGTCGGGCAGGGACACCGGCTCCGTCCATTTCCATGTGCCGGCGGCGAGTTGCCGCGCGGCTTCGACCTGCTCCTCTCCGATGAGCAGGCACAGCAGTCCGCCCTCGCCTACCAGACTCGCCGCAACCGGCAGCGCGCGCGCGAACTGCTCGACGGCCCGGAAGGTGACCACGTTCGCCTGGCCCTGCCACTGCTCGGCGCGGCCGTTAAAGACCTGCGCATGCTCAATATTCAGCGCCCGCACCACCTCGCGCAGAAAGATCGCCTTCTTATGTTGCGATTCAATGAGGGTGAGATCGAAGCCGGGCAGCATGAGTTTGATGGGAATGCCGGGAAAGCCCGCGCCCGAACCCACGTCGGCCAGTGTGCCCGCAGGCTGAAACCCCGGATGCTGCGACAGCAACTGCGCCGTGAACAACGACTCGCCGAAGTGACGCGTTACGATCTGCCCGGGATCGCGCACCGCCGTCAGGTTCACGCGCGCGTTCCAGCGCAGCAGCAGATCAAGATACGTCTGCAACTGCGCGATGAGCCCGGGCGAAGCTTCCGCGCCGCAGAGAAAGGGCTGCAGCAGTTCGGCGAGGCTGGCGTTGTCCATCAACCATCATTATGCTGCGCAACTTCACGGGCTGCTGAAAAACTCTAACCGGGGAGTGCGGCGCTTCAGCGCCGCGTTACGCAGGCTTTTTCGTGAGAGCCCGCTTTAGCGGGCGACTTTCTGCCGTCGGCTGAAAGCCGACTCACAGAATCACAAGCCTAGACGCGGGCCTGAAGGCCCGCTCTACCCGAACGGTTGGTCGCCCCGAGTCCCTGGCGACAGCAGGGTTATCACGCGAAGGCCAGCTCTACCCGTAGAGCCGCGACTACGCGGGCGGCTGAGAAACTCGCTGCGAGTTTATGTACGGCGCTCACTTCTCCCAATGCTGGGTGCTGAACTGTGCCGGGTCGAAGATGGCCGGATTGAGCTTGGGATTCGCCTGGATGTCGGAGTATTCCTCGGAGAAAACCTCTGTGCCGTCGATGTACAACTCGACTCCCGCCGCTACCCAGCCGACGGGAAGCTTCCGGTAATCGACGAATCGCGTGTCGGCGGTCTTGGCGGGATCGCGGCGGTCCGGCTCCAGCAATCGCACGAACAGCAGGCGCTTCTTCTCCACCCAGAACTGCTTCGACTTCAGGTCGCCCTTCTCCGCCCCGACGACATAGACCGGCTCTCCCTGCCAGGTCTCTTCGTGGAACTTCGAGAGGTCGAAACCTTCCTGCCGGACTTGCTCGATGGTCTTCTCCGCCGGCTGGCGGTAGACATCGAAGCCCAGGACCAGCAGCATGTGCACGAACGGCGTGGTTCGCGCGACCTTCCCCTCCTTGAGCACCGTCAGGTTTCCATCGGCGAAGATCATACCGTTGTTCTCGTTCGGCGCGCCGATGTCGATACGCAGCTTTCCGGGCGTCATCAGCGCCTCGTGCCAGATCTCGGTGCTGGTGGTACCGTCCGGCTTGTGAGTGATGCTCTTCTGGGTGAACGTCAGCGTCTCGTACCAGTCGTGCTGATAGCGATCGTGCATGGCGCGCAGCAGGGCTTCGCCGGACTTTATATCGGCGGCGGGCGCGCTCACAGCGAACGTCACCACCGCGAGAAGAACCAGAAGACAGCTCCATCCGCTCTTGCCAATCATAGAATCACGCTCCGTGTAGGAATGCAGCGGTTTATCGAAGCCCTAAAGGGCGGCACGATCGTCCAGCGGCAACGCACGCAATCACACATCTGAGGGCCCGGAGTGCGAGGCCAGATATTGCAGCGCGCGGGCGGCCACCTCGCGTTCGCCCTTATAGCTGAGATTTGCGGGCGCCTCGTCCAGGGGCAGCCAGAACGCGCGTCGCACCTCCACGCGCATTGCCGGCGCGATATCGTCGACCTTCCCGGAGCAATAGCGCAAGAGGTAGAAGCTTACCACCTTGAAGACTCGGGCGCGGTCGCCCCAGTTGCGCACATAGACGTACTTGATGTCGGTAAGCTTGCCGATCAACTCGGCGCGTATGCCGGTCTCCTCTTCCACTTCGCGCAGTGCCGTCTGTTCCGGCTTCTCGCCGGGATCGATGGTGCCCTTGGGTAGCGCCCGGACCGGCGGCGGCTGCTTACCTCGACGCGCCATCGCAGCCGCCGCTTTCTTCGGGCGCTCGGCGTGGGGCTCGATGACGGCGATGAACCAGCGGCCCCGCATCCTGCGCAACACCACGCCCCCGGCCGAGAACTCGCGCACCATCTTTGCCTCCGATGAACGGCTAGTGTGGCAGACAACGGCTGGGGTGACAACCGCTTGAAGAGAGCAACTGCAACCACAGGGAGTGCGTGCCGACCTACAGCCGGACTATCGGTGTGTGGAAGCGATGAAGTTCTACCCGGCTCAGTTCCTGCCCAGAAGTTGGCGCGCAATTTGCACGTAAAGTTCAATCGCATCGAGCATCTGCTTTTTCTCGATGTATTCACCTTCGGTGTGGGCGACGTGAATGGAGCCGGGACCGATGAGCAGCGGGCGTCCCCAGCGCGTGAGGGCGGGAATGTCGGTCGTAAAGGCCGCGACCATCGTCTCAATGCCGGGAACGGTTCCCAGCTCCATGTAAGGAATCTCGAGCTTGAAGTTGGCTTCGGCTTTTCCCGCCAATGCGGCAGCTATTTGGCTTCGCAGCTCGTCAGCCGGGCCGACCAGGCGAAACAGCAACTGCGCCACCGCGCGATCGGGAATCACGTTGGGCGCACGTCCGCCTTCAATCTGTCCGATATTGAGCGTGCAGGGCCCGGCCTTGGGATTGGCCGGCAGCTTCAGCTTGCGGACTTCCTGCAAGGCGTCCAGCAATTTTTCGATGGCCGACTCGCCCAGCTCGGGATAGGCGGAATGCGCCATCCTGCCGCGCGCAACCGCTTCCACCCGCAACGTTCCCTTGGACGCGAGCGCAAGCCGATTTTCGGTGGGCTCTCCATTGATGAGGAACTGCACGCCTTTTGGCTGCTGGTTGGCGGTGTGCGCGCCCTGGCTGTCGCGCTCCTCTCCCACAAGAAAAAGCAGCCCAACGTGTATGCCCTCTGCCTTCAATTTTTCGGCTGCCGCAATCTGCGCAACGATGATTCCCTTCGCATCGCACGATCCACGCCCGTAAATGCGCTCCTCCGTCTCCGAGGATGGGATGAACGGCGGCACGGTATCCATGTGTGTGGAAAACGCAAGCTGCGGGCGGGGATGATCCGGATGCGTTGCCCAGATGTTGACTCGCTCGCCTTCTACCGGCATGTGCTCCACCCTGTACCCCAGGTGGGTCAGCTCGTCAGCCAGTGCCCGGCCGACGGCCGCTTCCATTCCGGTGGTTGATTCGATGTCGATGAGCTTCCGGGTGAGGGCGAAAAGGTCCATGGCAGAAGCATAGAACATCGCAGGCGATGGCAGAGGGAGAGCGAGTCTGCCGGTCTTACCTGGAGTGCGCGAGTGCGACCCCATGCTCGAAGCTGAGATAGAAGATTGCGCCAAGCTGTCCGGACGCTGGTCCGATTCCCACGGGCATGCCGACGCCGGGAACGACTTGCAACCCGTTGCGAAAGTTGTAAGCCCAACGCACTCCGGGACTGACAAAGAGGCTATGCTGCGGTGTCGTAACACCCGGGCCGGCGACCTGCGGGGTTGAGGTCCAGACAGTCTCCAGCAGCGCGTTGAAGCGGTTGTTCGCCAGCCATACCAGCGACTGTCCGAAGTTTGTTCCCAGCGAGGTCGCTGTCTGGTGGAATGCATTCTGCGCGTGCGGCACCCAAGTCATGCCGGCATTGAAGTGCGTTACGAAGCGCTTGTTGAGTTGCAAGCTGACCGGCAAGTTCGTCTGCAGGCCCACTCCGCCGATGCCGCGGTTGGAGCTCGCGCTGCCGGTGGGCAGCAGAAGCGAAATGCGAGGAGCGATCGCCAGCCTCGTTTCGCCGCTGCCGACAAGCTGATAACGATAGTTAATGAATGTGTCGCCCCATCCGGCGCCGGAGAAATCGGCGGCATGGGTTCCGGCCACCGTAAGGCTGAGCTGCTGCTTCAGCGAGTGCAGCGGCCATTCATCGGTCTGGGTGAAGACCCAGTTCCCGGTCGAAAGGCGCTGGAAGAAGCTGATGTGCTGAACTACGCCGTCCTCCTGGTTGTAGGCCTCCTCCACCAGAAAGCTGTTGTCCTGGATGGGCGAGGAATTGAGGTCATCGAGAGAGCGGCCTTGCGGGGTAGTGACGGCGACAGCGGCAGTGTTGGCCTGGGAAGCAGGGCTGTCGGCCGCAGCCGCCGAATTGAGGGTTAGAAGGGGGAGCAGGAGCAGCAGGAGCCGGCAGCGTCGCATGGCGGGACCTCTTGTTGAAATTGATTTTCAATTTCAATTAGGCGCCGGAGGGCGGGCAGGTTGCCGTGAGCACGATCACACGGCGCTGTGATGCAGGGCGGGCGGGGCCGGTGAGGAAGGGCTGCCTGCGAATAGGGGTCCTTCGACTCCGCGACCGGGCAACTATGCCGCCAAGCGCCAACAACGCGCTTGTCAGCATAGTTGCTCGGTCGCTGCGCTCAGGATGACACCGCGGAAAGGAAGTTGGTTCTACGGCCTGGCATCTATGGCATAGCGTCTGCGGCTTAGGTTTTACGATCCAGGCGCTTCGGTTGCCGGCTGCCGCGCGACTGGCCACTGACCACCGGCCACGGGCCACTGCTTACTTCGGCGCTCCGCTCAGGCCGGCCCACTTCTCCAACAGGCCAAGAGTGGCTGCGTAATCCAGGTCGTCCCAGCCCTCTTCGCTCGCCAGCTCGTAAACTTCGTCCACCGTCTCGAGAGCGGGCAGCTTGACGCGGTTCTCTTTCGCCATCTCGAGCATGAGATGGATGTCTTTGTGCATAAGGCGCAGCGGGAAGTTGGGGGTGTAATCGTGACGCAGGACGAAGGGAGCTTTGTAATCGATCGCGCCGGAGCGCACCATGGAAGCCTGAATCAGCTCGATAAGCTTATGTGGGTCAACGCCCAGCTTTCGCGCCAGCACGAAAGCCTCGGCAAAGCCCTCGTAAATGAGCGCGAGCATGAGATTCATGCCCAGCTTGGCCGCCTGGCCTTTGCCGTTGCCGCCAATGTGAATGACCTGCTTGCCCATGGCCTTGAAGAGCGGATCGAGGTACTGCACCGGCTCGGCCGCGCCGCCCACAATAAAGATGAGTTGCCCGTTTTCCGCGCCGATCTTGGAGCCGGTGACCGGCGCATCCACCCAGTGCACACCGCGCTCGTTGACCCGTTCGGCAAAACGCACCGTGGCGGAGGGCGAGACGGTGCTGGAATCGACTACGATCCCGCCTTCCCGCAGCGACTGCAGGGCGCCGTCATCGCCGAAGATAACGCGCTCAACCGCGCCCGTATCGGCAACGCAGCTCCAAACCACCTCCGCCTCTTTGGCCGCATCGGCGGGGGAAACGGCCGTGCTAGCGCCATCCACATGCTGGCGCGCGGTCCGGTTCCACACCGACACTTCATGCCCCGCTGCCACCAGCCGCGACGCCATCGGACGCCCCATGATGCCCAGACCGAGGAA
>DASRGM010000258.1:0-2601 GCA_035651035.1 Terriglobales bacterium | reverse complement strand
TGAAGTGAAGGACGTCGTGAAGAAGAAATCGGGGGCGGCGATTTCGGGCGGGCAGCAGCAGCGGTTGTGTATTGCGCGGGCGCTGGCGGTCGAGCCCGAAGTGTTGCTGATGGATGAGCCGGCGAGCGCGCTTGATCCGATTTCGACGGCGAAGATCGAAGACCTGATCTTTGAGTTGAAGAGCGAGTACACGATCGTGATCGTGACGCACAACATGCAGCAGGCGGCGCGCGTGGCCGAGCTCACCGGCTTTTTCCTGATGGGCAGCCTCATCGAATTCGACAAGACGGAAAAGATCTTCACCAATCCGGCCGACAAGCGGACGGAAGACTACGTGACAGGCAGGTTTGGATAATGCGCAGCCGCTTCCAGCAGGGACTGGACGAACTCAAAGAGAAGCTTCTCCGCATGGGCGGACTGGCCGAGCAGGCCATCGACCGCGCGACAGAAGCCTTCCGCACGCGCGACAGCAAGTATTGCCAGATGGTGCTGACCGGCGAGAACGCCATTAACGAAGCCGAGCGCGAGATCGACGAGCTGGCGCTCGACCTGCTCGCCATGCAGCAGCCCATGGCCATCGATCTGCGCTTTATTCTCGCCGTGCTCAAGATCAACGCCGACCTGGAACGCGTCGGCGACCAGGCGGTCAACATCGCGCAGCGCGTTCTCGACCTGATCAGCGAGGACGAGGTCGAGCTGCCGGTCGACATTCCCAAGATGGCCGACGCGGTCAGCACCATGGTGCAGCGCGCCCTCGAGGCCTTCCTCGACGGCAAAGCCGAAGTGGCCGAAGCCGTCCTGCAGATGGACAACATTGTCGACCGCATGAAGGACGAAGCATTCGTCGTGCTGGTGCAGAAGATGCACGACGAGCCTGCCTGCACCCGTCCCGCGCTCGACGTGCTGCTGATTGCCCGCAATCTGGAGCGCATCGCCGACCACGCCACCAACATCGCAGAGGATGTGATCTTCTGGGTACGCGGCGCGGACGTGCGCCACGGCGGCGCGCATTACCGGGAGTAGGCTCGGATCGCGGCAGCGCAGCTCTCAAGTTTTGTGCCGCCGGGCGAAACTCCCGCACTCAACCCGTGTGCACGTGCCGCGGCTGGCGGCGGATACGGCCCGGGAAATTTCTTGGACATGATGTTTGATGATTGGCCAGTTATTGGCTGAGAGCGCGAGAATGGCGAGAGCACGTCCGGCTAGATGTTGCTGGTATTCAAGAGCCCGGTCGCCGGTTATGAAGATCTCGAATCTCGCCTGTTCCGCGGCCTTGGGCAGATCGCCATTCTTGAGACCGCCCCAACCCAGATGGGCAACCGTGACAACTTCATGCTGCGGCAGAACCGCACGGAGCTTGTGCGGCAGGTTCTCGTCAAGCAATACCTTCACCGTGGCTGCGCTTGATGGGAGTGAGCGAAGGCGAGAAGCTCCCTGATCACCTTGATCTGGAGCGAAGGGTAGTTCTCGGCAATTTCTTCGATCGGGCTGCCCAGAGCGGCGTCTTGCACGATCTGATCGGCGAGAATGCGCGTTCCCCTCACCACTGGCTGTCCGGAAACTTTGCCGGGAATGCGTTCCACCAGATCACATCCAGTCCAGTCCACGGCACACCTCGATTTCAAAAGTGTGGCACATACGCCCCGAAAGCTCAACGGCCCGTTTGCTCGGCCTACGCCTTGGCAAGCTTGACCTTGGCAAGAAGGCCGGCGCGACTCTCTCCATCCTTTCTCCCGTAGAATGGCATCCATCCAACTGCTCTGACGACACCCGGGTGCCCCGCTCATCCGCGGCATTCGGAAGAGTGGAAACGTCGGGTGCCCCAACTCATCCGCGGTGTTCGGATGAGTGGGCAAGGTTCTCGCCAAGCATGAAATCGCTTGCCGTCCTGCTGCTTTGGCCCGCCCTGCTCCTTGCCCAGAGCAAGACCGGCGAGCTGCGCCTGCGCGTCACCGACCCCTCCGGACTCGGCATCAAGACTTCGGTCGAGCTGATCAGCGAAGCCAACCAGTTCCATCAGAGCTTCGTTACCGACGACTTCGGCGCGCTTGACGCACAGCGTCTGCCCTTCGGCCTCTACCGCCTGCAGGTCAGCCGCGAGGGCTTCGCTCCGATCTCGCAGGCGGTCGAAATAGGTTCCGCCATCCCCCGCCAGCTCACCATCCAGCTCAATATCGCGGGTGCGAGCGAGTCAGTCACCGTCACCGACAAGGACACGCTAATCGATCCCGACCGCGTGGGCGCGGTCAACGACATCGGCGCCCAGACTATCGCCGACCGCGAAACCTCGCTGCCGGGCCGCTCGCTGCAGGACCTGGTGGACTCACAGCCCGGCTGGCTCTACGAAAGCAACGCGGTGCTGCACCCGCGCGGCTCCGAGTACCAGACGCAGTTCGTCGTCAACGGTATTCCGCTCACCGACAATCGCTCGCCCGGGAAGGGGCCGGAGATCGAGGCTGACGACGTCGAGTCGATGAGCGTCTACACCGCCGGCATTCCCGCTGAGTATGGCCGCAAGCTAGGCGGCATCGTCGAGGTCAATACTGCGCGCGACACACGCCAGGGGCTGCACGGCGAGTTCGCGCTCTCCGGCGGCAGCTT
>DASRGM010000257.1:0-30595 GCA_035651035.1 Terriglobales bacterium | reverse complement strand
AGGGGCTAAGCCCAGGAATTAACAGGTGCATTTGCGGCACGGCTAAAGCCCGTGCCCTGATACAAAGCAACGCAAGCTTAAAGGCCGCTCTGCCTTATCGGCTATCGCGCCGCCGCGGCCACTGGCGCCATGTTCTGGATCATGTGCGAGGCGAACTCGCTGGTCTTCACCTTGCTTGCGCCGTCCAGCATGCGCTCGAAGTCGTACGTCACCTTCTTCTGCTGGATGGTCTGCTCCATCGAGTTCTCGATCAGCCGCGCCGCCTCGTGCCAGCCCATGAAGTCGAACATCATCACCCCCGACAACATGACCGACCCCGGATTAATGATGTCCTTGTCGGCATACTTGGGTGCGGTGCCGTGCGTGGCCTCGAAGATAGCGTGCTGGTCGCCGATGTTGGCGCCGGGCGCGATGCCCAGCCCACCCACCTGCGCCGCCGCCGCGTCTGAGATGTAGTCGCCGTTCAGGTTGGGCGTCGCCAGCACCGCGTATTCATCGGGCCGGGTCACGATCTGTTGGAAGATGCTGTCGGCGATCCGGTCGTTGATCATCAGCTTCTGCTTCCACGCGCCGTTGCCGTGCGTGAGGTAGATGCTGTCGATCACGCCGCGCACCTCCTGATACAGCGCCTCGCGGAAATCTTTAGGTGCGAACTCCAGGCCGGGCTCGACCAGCTTGGCGTTCTCTTCCACCGTCAGGCCGGGATTGCGGTCGAGGTTGTCGATGATCCAGCTCTCGCGCTCGGTGACCACCTGCTCGCGAAACTCCTGCGTCGCCAGCTCGTAGCCCCACTCGCGGAAGGCGCCTTCGGTGAACTTCTGGATGTTGCCCTTGTGCACCAGCGTGACGCTCTTGCGGCCGCTCTCCAGCGCGTATTTCACCGCCATGCGCACCAGTCGCTTGGTGCCGATGACCGAGATCGGCTTGATGCCGACGCCGGAGTCCTCACGCACGCGCTTGCCGGTGCCCGCCAACATTTCGTTGTTGAGGAAGTCGATCAGCTTCTTCGCCTGCGGCGTGCCCTGTTTCCATTCGATGCCGGCGTAGACATCTTCCGTGTTCTCGCGGTAGATGACGATGTTCATGCGATGCGGATGTTTCACCGGCGATGGGATGCCCTGGTAGTACTTCACCGGCCGCACGCAGGCGTACAGATCGAGAATCTGGCGCAATGCGACGTTCAGCGAGCGTATGCCGCCGCCGACGGGCGTGGTCAGCGGACCCTTGATGCCGACGCGCAGCTCGCGAAATGCGGCGACCGTGTCATCGGGCAGCCAGGTCTTGAAGCGGTCCATCGCCTTCTCGCCGGCAAAGACCTCGTACCAGGCCACGCGGCGCTTGCCGTTGTAGGCAAGCTCAACCGCCGCGTCAAAGACGCGGACAGAAGCTTTCCAGATGTCGCGGCCGGTGCCGTCGCCTTCGATGAAGGGAATGATGGGATTGTCAGGGATGACGAACTTGCCGTCGAAGGTAATTTTGGCGCCGTTGGAGGGCAGCGCAATTCCGTTATATGAAGCCAAGAGCCACCTCGAAAATGTGCGATGAATTGGAAGTATATGCGGGGAGGGGCGGGCCATGGGCCGGAGCGAAAGCGAACGCTCAGTCGATAGGAGGACGGGGCCATGCTGAAGCGCCGCGCCCGGACCAGAAACGCTAACCACCTTTTCCCGAACCAATTACGGTATCACCAGCCCGTGTGCGGTTCAATGGAAAGCCATGTTTACGCGTCACACATAGGTGTGAGTCACGCAATCGCGTGATGCCCGGCACATCAGGCACACGCGTTTCTGCAAGTAGAGTCGGTGTTGGCTAGGCCAATGCGTGTGGAGGGTATTGCCAGTGGGTACCGGAGCGGTCTTTCACACCGTCCAGTGACCGAATCAGCCAATGCAGTATTTGCTGAATTTCAGCCCTTCGTCGCCCCTCCCTTGCCTCACGCCGTCTGGCACGCGGGGTGACCCTTGCGTAGTTGTGGAGGATTGGGAATCACAGCAGCATACCAACACTCTGATGGGCCGGAATCCGCGGGCCTTGCCGGTCATCTGCAATTCGGAGTTGACGGGAATCGGGCTTACGGGACGTCGATACGACGCAGCTTTCAAGCTCGGCGAACAGAGTTGTTCCCATGGTTGCCATGTTAAACTTGTTGGCGGCTGTAGGCGCGTAGCTCAGTTGGTTAGAGCGCTACCTTGACACGGTAGAGGTCAGGAGTTCGAGTCTCCTCGTGCCTACCATTTCTTCAACAACTTGCGCGGAAGCCGGTCATCCTTCCTTACAAAGTCACCCGCAAATCCCCCTTAGTTCACGGCCCAGCTTGATTTGCCTCCGGCTTCCTAATCGACGCTACTGCAGGCCCGGAGCCACTGATCCGTAGTCCTGTCGCGCCACTATCGCATGAGCGCAAGATGAAGAATTTGTCATGTCGCAGCAAGTCATCCTGCTTCGTGTTCAATAGAAGAAAGGTCCACCGGAGAGAGATCTCCGTCCGACAACAACTAGGAACCGAAAACTAATATGCGAATCGCCGGAGTGGGCAGCGCCTTTCCGCGCCACTACTACAGCCAGCAACAAATTGCTGCCGCGCTGAAGCGGCATTGGTCCGAGCGGCTGGAGAATCCTGAGGTCTTGGACCGCCTGTTCGCGCGCGTGGGGGTTCAGGGCCGGCACTTGGCACTGCCCATCGAGGCCTATGACGAGCTCACGACCTGGGGCAAGGCGAACAATGCCTGGATCGAGACCGCGGAGGAATTGGCAGAGGAGTCACTGTGCAAGTCGCTGACGCGCGCCAGCCTTTCCGAGCGCGATGTCGACGCCATCTTCTTTGTCTCGGTCACCGGCGTGGCCAGCCCCTCGATTGACGCGCGTCTCATCAATCGGATGCACCTTCGCCCCGACGTAAAGCGCAATCCTGTCTTCGGACTCGGCTGCGTTGGGGGAGCGGCGGGGGTGGCTCGGGCTGCCGATTACGTGCGCGCCTATCCCAACCAGATCGCCGCAGTCATTTCGGTCGAGCTGTGTTCGCTGACCTGGCAGCGCGACGACCTATCCATGGCAAACCTGATCTCCGCGGGCCTGTTTGGCGACGGATCGGCGGCGGTGATCGTCAGCGGAGAAGACCGGCAGGCGAACGGCCCTCGCATCCTCGCCTCGCGCTCGTCGTTTTATCGCGGCACCGAAGACGTGATGGGCTGGGACATCTCCGAAGAGGGCTTCCGGATCGTGCTCTCCAATAAAGTGCCGAACATGGTACGCAAGCATCTTGCGCGCGATGTCGATGAGTTCCTCGCCGAATACGACCTCGATCGAGACGACATCGAAAGTTGGATCATGCACACGGGCGGCCCCAAGGTACTGGAGGCAACGGCCGAGTCGCTAGCGCTGCCCGAGGGTGCGCTGGATGTATCGTGGCAGTCGTTGCGGCGCGTCGGCAATTTGTCGTCGACTTCGGTGCTACTTGTGCTCGAGGAGTTCATGAATCGCCGTCGTCCGGCTCCGGGAAGCTACAGCATCCTGGCGGCGATGGGTCCGGGTTTCTGCGCTGAACTGGTGCTGCTCCGCTGGTAAGCTGCGATGAAAAACGAAATGTATGAGACCGATGTGTGCATCATCGGCGGCGGTCCAGCGGGACTGGCGGCTGCGCTGGCCCTGCGCAGGACGGGGCTCGACGTGATTGTCGCCGATGCCGCGCATCCGCCCATCGACAAGGCATGTGGCGAAGGTATCATGCCGGATGGGCTCGCCGCTTTGAGTGAATTGGGTGTGGGTCTCGACCGCCAGCAAGGCGCACCGTTTACCGGCATACGCCTGATCAATGGCGCGCAGACCGTTGAGGCGCCCTTCCAGCGCGGCGCCGGACTGGGTATACGGCGCATTGCCCTGCATCAGCAGCTCGTCGATACGGCGGCGCATGCGGGAGTGCGGCTGCTCTGGAAGCATCGCTTCAAAGGCTTGGCGCCAGGGCAGGTCCTGCTGGACGGCCAAGTTGTGCGTTGTCGGTGGATCGTCGGCGCCGACGGCCAGCAGTCGCGAACGCGGTATCACGCGGGACTCGAGCCTGACCGTCCGGGCAGAGTGCGCTTCGGAATGCGGCAGCATTTTCGCATCGCACCGTGGTCTGATTTTGTGGAAGTGCACTGGAGCGATTGCGGAGAGATGTACGTGACGCCGGTTGGGCAGGATGAGGTGTGCGTTGCTTTTCTCAGCTCGGGAAGGAACCTTCGCTTCGATCATGCGCTCCCGCACTTTCCCGCCCTGCAATTACGCCTCAAGAAGGCGATTGTGGAGGAACCGGCCCGCGGCGCGGTAACGTCATCGCGTCGCCTCGGTCGAGTGCAACGACGCGACGTCGCGCTGATCGGTGAAGCGGCGGGATCGGTAGATTCCATTACAGGCGAAGGCCTCGCAATCTCATTCCGGCAGGCAATGGCTCTGGCCGATGCGGTTCGCGCTGGCGATCTCGCCCGGTATGAAAGCGCACACCGACGCATCATGCGCCTGCCACGTGCCATGGCTGCGCTCATGTTGAGCATGGATGGACGTCCGAGATTTCGCACGCGGTTTTTCCGCGCGTTTCAGGCTCAACCCGAGATCTTTGCGCGCATGCTGGCCGTGCACACCGGCTCGCTGTCACCGGCGGAATTCGGCGTCGGGAACGGTCTGTCACTCGGATGGCATCTATTGGCTGACAGAGCATGAAGAAGGAGGGGCGGTTGCAACGAACTTCACGCGCGCATCCGTGCTTCTGTTACCGCGTCCCGGCCGTGTTGGTGCTGCTCATGGCGGGAGCAACGGCATCCGTTGCCCAACAGGTCCAGGTCACGCTTGATCCGGCGCAGACGAAGATCAACATCTCCGTCCATGACGTGCACGGCGGCGTTCACGGCACCTTTCCAATGAAAAGCGGAACGGTGAGCTTTGATTCGTCTACCGGCGCCGCCAGTGGCGAGATCACCGTCGATGCGGCAAGCGGTAATACCGGAAACGATAGCCGCGACCACAAGATGAAAAAAGACGTCCTGGAGACGCAGCGCTATCCCACCATCACCTTCACCCCACGCCGGGTCATTGGGAAGATCGCGCCGCAAGGAGCATCGAACCTGCAGGTCGAAGGCGTTTTCGCCATTCACGGCGGCGATCACACCCTCACGCTTACCGTGCCGGTCGAGGTGAGCGGCGACAAAGTCACCGGAACCACGAGCTTCGAGGTGCCATACGAGTCGTGGGGAATGAAGAATCCCAGCGTACTGTTCCTGCGCGTAGAGGGCAAAGCGGAAGTCACGCTGTCCTTCGCTGGCAGGATCGCTTTGCCGGGCGCGGCCGGCGCTCAGTGATTTTTCGCGGTTAACACGTCAGCCAGCGGCAGCGAAAAGACGATTATCGCGCCTCCACCGGCACGGTCGTCGATAGTTACCGAGCCGCCATGGGCCTGGGCGACGGCATCGACAAACGCAAGCCCTAAGCCGTGTCCGGTGGAATGCGCACCCTTGACGAAGCGCTGGAAGGCGCGCTCGCGCAGTTCGCGCGGAAAGCCCGGCCCGCTGTCTTCAATCATCATGACTGCGTGGCCGTGCTGCGCGCGCAACGAGATGCTGATTTGCCGGTCGGGAGGAAGATGCGCGACCTCGTTGTCGAGCAGGTTGGCGATGGCGCGATTCAGCAGGGCGACGTCGCCCTCCACGATTGCGGGTTCAAGTCTCGCCTCCAGCTTGTGGCTCTGGATGTCCATCGCGGGCTTGTAAAGGTCGATGAGCTGGTGCATCATCTCAGCCAGGTTAACCGGCTCCTTGTGGAGGCGCAGCGCGCCGCCGTCGGCCTCAGCCAGATCGAGCGTGGTATTCAGCATCATTGAGAGGCGGTCGAGTCCTTCAATCGCCTCCGCCACCCGCTCGCGCCACTCGCCGCTCTTATCGCCGGAGAGCGCAACCTCCAGGCTGCCGCGGATCGAAGTCACCGGGCTCTTGAGATCGTGCGCAACGGAATCCGTGAGCACGTGCAACTGACTCACCGATGCCTGAATTCGATCCAGCATGCGATTAAAGGTCTGTGAGAGCCGCGAGATTTCGTCGGACACCCGGGCCTCCGGAAGCCGGGTGCCGAGGTCATCTGTGCCGATCTCCGCCGCGGTCTCCGTGATGCGCACAACGCGAGCGAGCGTGCGATGTGCCACCGTCCACGCGATTGCGAAACCGAGCACGACGGTTGCCGCCCAGGCGAGCAAGCAGCTCACCGTCAGCCGCTCCAGCATCTCAGAGCCGGCTACATCAGAGAAGCCGAGGTAAATACCGCCGCCACTTACGGGCGCGCGATACACGACGCGGAACGGTTTCTTCCATCCTGCGACGTTCAGGCGAGCGGGAACACCGGGGACGAGATGGGCGTTCTCGATCTGCTGAATGAAACGTTCCTTCGGCTGCGGCCCCACCCAGATGGGTTCAAGCGTGGGGGTGATCTGAAGGAAGAAGACGGTATTTTGCTGGCGGCTGTCCGTTGACGGCGCGACCTCGTGCGAGGCCAGTTCGGCCACCTCCTGCACCAGGCGCTCGTACAGGCTGTCGCGGGGCGTGTTGGCGGAGACGTCGGCCAGCGTCTCGGCTTCACCGCTGAGCCACTCATCGCTGCGCTGGCGAATGTCGCCGGCAATCAGCAGGTACATCAGGGCAAAGGCGACGGCGCTGCCGATGGCAAACGCCACCGTGGGCCAACCGGCAATTCGCCAGGCCGCGGAAGCCCGGCGTGGATCACGAGTCGCGGAGAACATAGCCCACACCGCGGATGGTATGAATGAGCGGATGCTCGGAGCCAAAATCTACCTTGTTGCGAAGGCGATAAATCTGCACATCGACCACGTTCGTTGCCGGATCAATGCGCATACGCCATACCTCCTCCAGGATCATGGTGCGCGTCACCACGCGGCCGGCATTGCGGCACAGGTATTCCAGCAACGCGAACTCCTGGGTGGTGAGCTGCAGCAGCATGTCGCCGCGACGTGCCTCGCGTCGAACCAGATCGAGTTCCAAATCGCGCACCCGCAGGCGCACGGCCTCTTGCGGAGTAGAGGAAGTTCGCCTCAGCAGGTTGCGCACTCGCGCCAGCAGTTCGGCCAGCGCGAACGGCTTGGTGAGATAGTCGTCGCCTCCCTGTTCCAGGCCGCGCACACGCTCATCCACCGAGCGGCGCGCCGACAGAATCAGCACCGGCGCCGAGTGACCTTGCGCGCGGCATTGCGCGATCAGGTCCAGGCCGTCCATGTCGGGCAGGCCGAGATCGATGATGAACGCGTCGTAGACCGTCTCGGCGGCAGCGGCCAGCGCCGACTGGCCGTCGGGCTTTACGTCCACCTGGTAGCCCGATTCGGTCAGGCCGCGCTTCAGAAACTCACGAATCGCGCTGTCATCTTCCACGACAAGCAAGCGCACGGTTGCCGCGAGCCTTTCTTCCTCACCTAGATTTTGATGGTACGCCGCGCCAGCTTCAGCGCGTCGCTCCAGAACGTGGACGAACTGTGCACCGCGGTGAAAACGCGCTCCACGGCGGCGACGAACTCGTCGATCTGCTGCTCATCCACGATCAAGGGCGGAGCGGCTTTCAGCACCATGAAGTTGTTGCCGCACACCTGAGTTAGAACCTTTTCGTGCGAGAAAAGTCGCATCACGATCATCTGTGCGAACATGCCAGGATGGATCGCTCGGAACGCCGTGAAAGGCACCTTCAGCGTCACGGACGAAGGGCCCGCGAATTCTATGCCGCACAGCAAACCCACTCCCGGGGCGGAGGCAAACATCTCGAAACGTGACAGGGAGCTGGTCAAGCCGCGCCTTAGCCGCTCGCCCATGCGAGCAGCGCGGTCGCCGAGCCGCTCATCCTCCAGAACATCGAGGGCGGCGAGGCCCGCGCGCATGGCCAGCCCGTTTTCGCTGAATGTCGAAGTGTGAACGATGGCGCGCCGCAGCGAGCCGTACACCGCGTCGTAGATTTGGTCGCTCATCAGCACGGCGCTGACGGGCACCAGCCCGCCACTCAGCGCCTTGGCAAGAACTACCATGTCGGGCGAAACCCCGTAATGGTGTGCAGCCAGGAACCTGCCGGTGCGGAACATGCCGGTCTGCACCTCATCTAACACCAGCAGCGTGCCGTAGCGGCGGCACAGCTCCTGCGCCTGCGCGAGGTACTGGGGCGACGGAACGCGAATGCCGCCTTCCGACTGGATCGGCTCAACGAAGAAGGCGGCGAACTTTCGGCTACGCAGCTTCTCTTCGAGCGCGTCGATGTCGTCGAACGGAATGGCTTCGGTCTCCGGCAACATTGGGCCGAAGCCATCGCGCCAGAATTCGTTGTCCATGAGCGATAGCGCGCCGCAGGTCAGACCATGAAACGCCCCCTGCGCGTACAGAAGGCCGTTACGGCGCGTGCACGCGCGCGCAAACTTAATCGCGGTCTCGACGCCCTCGCTACCCGAGCTGGCGAAGAACGCCTTCGTCAGCTTGCCGCCCGCAAGCCGGCACAGGCGCTCTCCCAGTTCGCCCGCCAGCTCCGGAACGTGGCTCTGCAACATCGCGGGACCGCAGCGTTCCAGCTCGTCCTGCAATGCGGCGACGATGCGGGGATGATTGTGTCCGGCATTGTGGACACAATAGCCGGAGAGAAAGTCCAGATAACGATCACCGTCAACCGAGAACAATTCGGCGCCGACGCATCTTTCATAGCGAACGTTCATGTTGAGCAGGTCGAGGAGGCGCACCCACTGTGGATTCACGCGTTCGGCATACGAGGTCGGGGTCAATAAGACATCTGCGGGCATGAAACTCCCTGGGGAAAGACGGTCCCAATGCTATCCAGTGTAGCGGCCGGGAATGAAGCCCAAGTAGCTACAGCATGACATTCCATTCATCTGCGTCCAATAGCTCTGCGACGATGAAGTTGAAAGCAACGGCAGCGCGGGAATCAGCAATTCCGTGGATCTTTAAGACTACAAAACCCCGCTGCAAGTCACGCCTGCGGCTCGGACCTGCCCTTCATAAGCTAGAATGATGTACTCTTCCTTCCCCGATAGGATTATCAAAGGCGATGCCCGTGTCCCTCGCCAGCTCGAAACTGATCTACGAAACGCTGAAAGAGTGCGAGATCCGGCTGGTGTCGGCATTGCCCGAGACCTGGCTTGTGCACCTGATTCGGATGACGGATCAGGACCCGGAGATGATTTTGGTGCGATTGGCTAAGGAGGAGGAGGCCGTCGGAATCTCCGCCGGCGCGCACTTTGCCGGCGTTAAGTCGGCAATGCTCATGCAGAATCACGGCTTGCTGGCCTCGATCAACGGCATTGTTTCGTTCGCGCAGCTATATAAGATCCCATTGCTGATGCTGATCAGCTATCGCGGCTGGTTGGGAGAACGAGACCCGTGGCAGACGCAGGGCGGCAGCGTGACCGAACCGATTTTGCGGGCTCTGGGAATTCCATATTTCTTTCTGGATGCCGTCGAGAGCGTCCAGCGACGAATTCGCCATGCGCAAACCCTGGCGGAAAGCAGCTTACAACCTGTCGCTATTCTTCTAACCCGCGACTTGATGTGGGAAGAGTGATGCTTCGCCTCGACTGCCTTCGCTCGGTTTATGCGGAGTTGGAGCACTGCCTCGTGGTTACCATCATGGGAGCAGTTGCAGCCGAACTGCAGTCTTTGGGACATCGTCCCAATTTCTTCTATCTGCAACACGCGATGGGGCTGGCCTCTTCGACGGGGCTTGGCCTGGCTCTGTGCTTGCCCAATCAACATGTGGTTGTCTTTGACGGCGACGGCTCGCTGTTGATGAACCTGGGGAGCCTCAGCACGATGGCGCGTTATCGTCCCAAGAACTTGACTCACGTTGTCTTCGATAACGAGAGCCTGCTCTCGGTGGGAGGTTTTCCAACGGCAACCAGCACAGGTACAGATCTGGAAGGCATCGCGCGGTCAGCGGGAATACCGCATGTTCTGACCGTACGCGACGTCGAAAGTTTCAGGACTGCTGTATCAGAAGCTATACAACGCCAGGAATTGACGACCATCGTCGCCAAAGTGGAAGCAACAGGCCCCTCCGGGTATGTCACCGACCTGTCTCTGCTCGAGAATCGTTTTCAATTTCGCAGATACATTCAGTCCTTGATACAGCACTAATCGAATCGTGATGATGTTCGCCTGGGAGAAGCAATGTCTGGCATCCTGAGCATGCTGCTCGAAGAACTCAATGCTGGAAGGTTGCGGATAGTGGACCTGACGCAGCCCTTGAGTCCGCAAACGCCTTTGCTGCCACTGCCCTCCCAATGGAACAACACTCCCGCGTTCAAGATTTGGGAGCTGTCACGCTACGACGATCGTGGTCCCGCCTGGTATTGGAATGGCTTCGAGACCGGCGAGCACACCGGCACTCACTTCGACGCTCCCGTTCATTGGGTTTCCGGCAAGGACCTGCCCAACAACACTGTGGATCGCATTCCTCCTGCGAAGTTTGTCGGCCCGGCATGCGTCATCGACATCAGCGCCGAGGTGGCGAACAATCCAGACTGCCTGTTAACGCCCGATCATATTCGCCAGTGGGAGCGACAGCATGGACGCATTCCGGCAGGGGCCTGGGTCTTGTTACGCACAGGCTGGTCGAAGCGGACGGACGCGAAGGACTACATCAACGCGAAGGAGAATGGACCGCACACCCCCGGATTTGCCAAGGAAACGTCTGAGTTGCTTGCCAAGGAGCGCGACGTCCTCGGTGTGGGAGTAGAGACTGTCGGAACCGATGCCGGCCAGGCAGCCACGTTCGATCCGCCATTTCCCAACCACTATCTGATGCACGGCAGCGGAAAGTTTGGATTGGCGAGCTTGTGTAATCTTGACCAGCTCCCGCCGACTGGCGCAGTCGTCATCGCGGCGCCGTTGAAGATTGTCGGCGGATCCGGCAGTCCTCTCAGGGTGATTGCGATTACGCCCTGATCGCGTCGCGGTCGCTATTCATCGCCGCTATTGGAACGGATCGACCTACCATCTCGGTCCATAGGGCCATGGACCGTACGGACCGTAGCCAACGACCACTCCGAAGGGAACCGGTCTGGGATAGCCGAGCCGTTTGTCGCGCACATTCGCCCAATCCTCGAAGCCATCCGGCGGAGGCGCCTTCTGCGCCGTATGCTGCAAGGAATTCCCGCCGCGAAAGCTGACCTGCTGCCCGGAGCCGACGGTGACCGCGTTGCCGCTCCCGGTGGCAACGATCGAGCCCCGTCGCGTGGTTACTGTCGTGAGGTCTTCTGTGGGCTTGACCTCCACGCGGTATACACCCGGCTTGGTCACAGTCAAAGTGGCGTTAGGCGTGTCGAGCTCGTAAATTTCGCCCGGCATTAGCCCGAGCACCGTCAGACTAACCTCACCTTGGTTGACGCCCACCTGCACGCTGCTGCGGCTCAAGGCGGTAAGCGTTACGCTGGCTTCGGAATTCATGCGAATGAGTCCGCTGCCCACATTGATCTCCGCCCGCGAATTCACTCCGGTCCAGACGTACTCGGAGGGCGGCAGCGACTGATTGAGCCGAGCCGGCGTCCACTGGTTGGTGGAGCTGGGGGCAACCGATACGTCACCAGAGAGGTATTGCACGCGGGCAGGACGCTCGAATCCGCGCCGGGGCGGAGGCATCCGACTGGGAACCTGTCCAGCGGCTTCTGCCGCAAGCAGCAAAACCATCGCGATTGCTGACCAAAAGAAGCTGCGCTCTTGTCTTGAGATCATCTCGCACACCGCTCTTCCGTTAGAACCCCGCTCCCGGGTGCCAAGTTGCGAAGACCGGCGGAATGTAAGCGGTTGCGGCACTACGCGCGACTTGCGGGACTCGCGGTGGGAAGCTCCGCGCCGCCGTTCGCAAACGTGCTGCTGCGGCCGGAGCTGCGCGAGAGCTTTGAATTAAAGGCCCGGTTACGGCACTTCAATCAGCTCGATCTTGCCGTCCTTGCGCCGGTGCAGCACTTTGATTTTGCCCTTCCCATCGCGGAAGACGAAGACATCGCGGTCGCGAAATTCGCATTCCTTGACGGCTTCCTCAATCGTCATGGGGCGTAGCGCTACTGCATCCTGAGACCGCACCAAATGGGCTTCGGTCGTGCGCGCTACCGCGGGAAACTTATGCACCACCACGGGAACGGCAGTAGCGGCTGTCGCTCCCACGGAAATCTGCATCTCGGAGTCCGCTTCGACGGGCGCGGTCCAGGCTTTTTCTTTCGGTTTGCGGTGTGTGGCACGGCGGCGGCCGTTATCACGGAGCGCCTGCGTCTCGATGTGCTCCAGCGCCTGGTTGACGGCCACGAGCATGTCGGGCGCCTGCGCCAGTCCCACCAGGTGTCCGCGGCGGCGCGTCACCGTGATTTCGGCGATGTTGCGATGGCGTTCGGCGGTCAGGATGACCTTGCTCTTGAAATTGTCGCCGAGAATTTTTGTCAGCTTGCCGAGGCCGGATTCCACCTCTTCTCGAATGGCGGGAGTGATTTCGTACTGCCTTCCAAAGTACTCGACGTTCATTGAGCTCCCTTCTCAAGAAAGCAATTAGCAACTAGCAATCACCTACGGCTGTTAGCTTTTCACTCTGCGCTGGTGGGTGCTCGGGATGCGCATGTCTTCCCGGTACTTCGCGACCGTGCGGCGAGTGACCTGGATGCCCTGCGACTGGAGGATGCGGGTGATCTGCTCGTCGGTCAACGGCCTGGCGGGATCTTCCTCTTCAATGAGACGCTTCACCCGGCGCTTGAGGATCAGCAACGACGTGCCGCTGCCCTCCGGACCGTTGACGCTCTCGCTGAAGAAGTACCGAAGTTCGAAGACGCCTTGCGGCGTGTGAGCGTACTTGTTGGCCACGGCACGGCTCACGGTCGAGGGATGCACGCCAATCTCTTCGGCGACCTCTTTGATCATCATCGGCTTCAAGTGGTCGATGCCATGGTCGAGAAACTCGCGCTGCCGCTCAAGGATGGAGTAGCAGACACGCAGGATGGTTTGCTTGCGCTGCTCGATGTTCTTGATCAGCTGGATGGCGGACTTGTAGCGTTCCTTAACGTAATTCCGCACGTCTTTTTCGGCGACGTCGCGGCTGAGCAGCCGGCGGTAGGAGGAGTTGAGGCGCAGCTGCGGCACCTCCTCATCGTTCATCACCACCAGGTACTCGTCGCCCTGCTTGATAAACGCAACATCCGGCTCGATCAGCCGGGTCTCGACTTTGTTGTAGCGCAGCCCGGGGCGCGGGTCGAGAGTGCGGATGAAGTCCATGCCGCGCATCACCGCTTCTAACGGGCGCGCCATGATCTTCGCCACTTCTTTGTAATGCTTGTTCTGCAGAGCATGCAGGTGCTGATCGGCCAGCACAATGGCATCGTCCAGGGCTTCCAGCTCGGCCAGATGATTGCCATTGGCGTTCTTGCGGTTCTGGCGCTTCAGGTTGTGCAATTGTGCCAGCAGGCATTCGCGCAGGTCGCGCGCGCCCACGCCGACTGGGTCCATCTGCTTCACCAAATCGATGGCTTCGCGCAGAGCGTCGCGGCTGAACGGCACGCGCGCCGGTGAGGTGCGCGGGGGCACCAGGGTAGGACGGGCTCGCGGCGGCTCAACCGTCTGCACATGAAGCGCAATCGGTTCAGCCTCTTCGGCAACGGCGACGCCAAAGGCCTGGCTTTCTGGCTCGCTCCCGTCGGAGATTTCGGCAATCATGGGACCGGACGCCACTTCAGCCGGTAACGGCAGGATCTCCGGCTCGGCAGCCTCGCCCTGCGACAGCCCGAGCAACTCGTCGTCGGTCGCGATCAGATAGCCTTCTTCGTTCAGATTGCCGATCACCAGTTCGGCCGCGCGGTAGACGTCTTCCTGCACGTGCAACGATCCCAATTGCCACATCAGGTGATCGGTCAGGGTACTGGGCTTGGAGAGAAAATTCTCGAAGGAGGGCTTTTCCGTGTCTTCCATCTCGATCGGGGTACGCAGCCCGGGATCGAGGTATTCGCTGAAAAACGAGCCGAAATCGATTTCTTCGAAGGGATCTTTCTCTTCCGCGGTGGTGGCCGGCTGTTCCTGTTGCACCGCCGAGCTGTCGCGCTCCATCTTCTCTTCGCGCGCAGAAATTTCGTCCAGCAGGGGAACCGAGTTGTCGAGCTCTTCCAGGACCGGATTCTCGGTCAATTCGGCAGTGATCATGTCGGCCAGCTCAAGCTTGTTGAGCGCCAGCACGCTGACCATCTGCACCAGCCCAGGAGTCAGTATCTGCTTCTGGGAGACCTTCAGATTTAACTTGGGCTGCAATAAGGCCATGCCACGGAACCCTGAGGAGCACCGCCCCTCGTATCAAATTCTAAACCAATGAAAAGCTCTCGCCTAAGTAAACGCGCTTCACTTCCACGTCGTTGCCGAGTTGCTCCGGCGTTCCCGTACGGAAAATTCTACCCTCATTGATGATGTAGGCGCGATCGGTCACCGACAACGTCTCTCGCACATTATGATCGGTAACCAGTACGCCGATGCCGCTGGCCCGCAGGTCGGAAATAATCCGCTGCAAGTCCAAAACGGCAATGGGATCGATTCCGGAAAACGGCTCGTCGAGCAGAATGAACGACGGGGAGATGCACAGGCAGCGCGCAATCTCCACCCGGCGACGTTCGCCGCCCGACAAGGCATAGCCCCGGTTCTTGCGAATGACCCCCAGCCCCAACTGCTCAATCAGGCGCTCCATGCGTTCGCGCCGCTCGTGCCAGGACATCGACTGGGCTTCCAGCACCGCCAGGATATTGTCCTCGACCGTCAATTTGCGGAAGATCGAAGGCTCTTGCGGCAGGTAACTGATGCCGTGATTCCGCGCCCGCAGGTACATCGGGACGTCGGTAATATCCTCGCCGTCGATCAACACCCGTCCGGTTTCGGCGGGAATCAGGCCGACGACGATGTAGAAGCTAGTGGTCTTGCCGGCCCCATTCGGACCGAGTAAGCCCACAACCTCACCCTGTTTTACATGGAAACTGACGCCGTGGACGACCCTTCGACCGCGGTAGCTTTTTCCGATCTCCTCAGCCGATAAAGTCTGCATTTACTTCGTGGTACGAGCGCGGGTGATGGTAGGAGAAGAGCGCTTGCTCTCAACCAGAACCCTATCATCGTGGCTGTAGAAAGTCAACGAATCGCCCCAAACAGTTCCGTGTTCGGCATCAAAAATGCTAGGGGATTTGCCGGTCAGAAGGTACTTGGCATCGTCTGCCGTGTACACCAGCCGGTCGCCGACGGCGCGCCGGTTGGGCTCGGTGACCACAACTTTGCCGGTCGCGATCATGTGATCGATTTGGCTGGGCGTGTCAGCGCCTGGCAGCGCGGGAGCGTTGCGCCGGGCAGCATTCTGCCCGCCCCCCGCCGTCTTGGGATCCGGATCTGCCTGTTTCAGATAGACGTCCACTTGCTCGGCAGAGACTGTTCCGGTAGTCGTCTTGGCGAATACATTTCCTGTATAGCGCGCCAGCCGCTGTGCGTCGACATAGGTCAGCTTGTCGGCGGTGACGTCGATCGGAGTGAGCTTTCCGTCCTGCGACTGCTGGACAAAGAGGCTGGAAACCGTCTGCGATTTGTCGGAGTCGGCGAAGATGGTGCGCTTTTCGTTGTCGAAGTCGATCTTCGGCGCGCGCACAACGTTTGCCGTCTGCCACAGCCGCACGTTGCCGGTGTAATGCGCGACGCCTGGCTGTTTGTAGGCGGTCATATGCTGCGCGGTCACGTGAATCGGATCGGAGGTCGCCAGCAGGGCGCCGTCCGGCTGCGGCTTCAGTTCGCTGTAGGTAGTCTTTACGTCGTCGTCGGCGAAGCCTTCACCCGTCTGCCGATTGATGCGCAAGTGCACGGCGGTGGTCGTCATGCCGCCGTCGATAATGCGGGGCGAGCCGGTTAGCACCAGCACCTGGTGCTCGGGCGTGTAGGTCGCCGTATCGGCGAAGGCAGCGCGTCCCCCACTGTTGGGATTGGGCGGGGGCTCACGATAGGCAAAGGTTCCCGATTGGATGAGCTTTTGCACGCCGCCATCGGGAGCAAACGTCACATCCAGCTTGTCGGCCGTGCTGACTTTTTCCGGCTCGCCCGGCGTGGTCGAGACGATACGCGAATTCGGCCAGCCGTGCAGCGTCTGAATGCGATTGTTGTCGTCGAACGTGGCGTGAAACTTGCCCGCCGTGGCCACCGTAGTGGAGTTGCTGTTGCTGGCCGGGCTGCCCTTAGACGGCCTTGTGCCGCCGCCGGGTGAGGGCAGAATGGTGATCACCGCCTTGCCGCTGGTGTCGCCCGTCTTGATCCGATTGCCCTCCTCCAACTGAAAGTCGAGCTGGTCGGCCGCAATCTCCATGGGCTGTCCGCTCGATCCCGGCCTGCCGGGCTGAGGGTCTTGCCGCATGCGAGCGTTTTTCACCATGTGCAGCAGCGAGGGCTGGTGCTTGTCCACGAAGTCGACGATGAAGGTGTCGGCCGAGCCGTGAGCCACGCTCTTGCCGTGCGTCTCGAAGGTCGCGCCACCGGAGACGATCGCCTGCCGAATGGTGTTCTTGTCGCCCAGGTTCAAATCCCCGCGCGGCCCATAAACATCCGTCACCGATGGCCCGCGGCTCTGGATATGAACATTGCCCTCGGCGAGCGCATGTTGCACGGTATTGTCGGGAGAGAACAGCAGCGTACCCCTGTCGGCAGTCAGGGTCTTGTCCGGCTGATCGATTTTCATATTCAGCAGGACCGCCTGCCGCGGCTGCTTCTCCAGCGTTGCCGACGTTCCGGTGATGGTCGCCGGATGCGCGCCGCGGGTGACGACATGCACGTCCGACTTCAGCAATAATTCATTCTGCTTCGAGTCGTAGTGCGCGCCCTTTGCCGAGCCGACCGCCTGCTCGGTCTGGAAGTTCACCACATCGTCGGTGTTCGCTACTCCAGTCTTCTGGTTGAAAGTAAGCGATCGCGTCACCAGGTGCAGCGGATTCTTCAGCTCTTCCGGCTGTGCCTGGTCGGGCCGCAATGGCCCTTCCGCGTTTCCTTCCAGATCAATGTGGACTTCGCCGACAGCATGAATATCGCCGCTCTGCGGATCGTAGGTGAACTGGTCGCCGTAGATCTGGTCAAAGCGATCGTGGTTCTTGCCGTACACGACGATATGCACATTGCGCAAATCGGCGTGCCCGCCCTGCTTGAACTGTACCGCGCGCGAGGCGCGGATGGTATACAGGGTGCGTCCGCCCTCGGATTTCGAGAGCGAAAAGCCGTCGCTGGTTTGCTGAATGTCGAAGCCCAACTGGCGAGGAACATTGTGCAGCACAGGTTTCATGCGGGCGCGCGCGATCCAGTAAGAGAGGGTGACGGCGGCGACCAGCACGCACACTCCGATCACCATCCACTTGCGCACCTGGGCTAACGATTGAAACATCTGCTTCGATCTTACGCCAACAGAACGGGACGGTAGAGCGGGCCTTCAGGCCCGCGTCACGCAAGTCCAACTTCGACAAGAGCCCGATCGAGGGCACGCTGCCGTCGGCTGAAGCCGACTCGGAATTCCCGGCAATCGTTAGACGCGACGCTGAAGCGTCGCTCTACCGATTGAGCAGCGAGAAGCTCGCTGCCGGCGTGCGAATGACCAGCACGTCGCATGGCATGTCGTGCAGCGCCTGGCGATGACGCGTCCATCCCGACATGAGGAAGCCGATGGTGAGGCAGAAGAAGGAAAGAAACTTCATGAAGTGGCGCACCGTGGCCTGGCCGAAGGACACTCGTGCTCCTTCCGTCGTGATCACCTGCAGGCCCATAAGGCGCTTGCCCACGGTGGCGCGCCACGATGAGCTTTCAGCGAAGGCGCAGTAGAGCCACGAACCCACCGCCCAGATCAGGATGTAAGCCATGCCGGTGAAGACGGCTGAGTTCCAGCGGTCAATGCCGAAGATGTCGCCGAAGCGGCGCAGCAGAAAATCGATGGCGATGGTCAGAAGCAGCGCGCCGGCGGCTTCGAGGGCGATGTCGATACCGCCTGCCCAGACGCGCCTCCAAAAGCCGGCATACTGCAGATCGGCAAGCGCCGCAGCGGCGTGCGATCGTTGGAGCTTGGAAGGGGAGGCCTGTCGCGATGCGGACTCTCCCAGCAGGTCGCCGCAGAACAGGCAGAACCGGCCATCTGCCATGCGCCCGCTGCCACAGCTCGCACAAACCTGGTCGAGCACCATCTCCATCGGATGGGAATACTAAACCGGTGTAGCTGGTCTGTAAAGTTACGAAACGTTAGAAACATTCACGGGCACGAAAGTCTGCATCGCGGGGCAGACGTAAGTCGGGCCTCGTTTCTATTGGCGTATAACGCAAATCCAGTTTTCTTTTTTGAATGGCAGAAACGTTTCCCGCCGGAGCGCAATCATTTGCCAATGCGGACACTGCTCATGGCTGAGTGGCAGCCGTCGCTTGCACCGGCTGGCTTCGCGCATAGTCCACGAGGTTCAACTGCACGCCGCCGAAATCGGGATGCTGATTGTAGTCGACGTTGAAGGCCAGATCGAGAATGTCGCCGGCCAGCAGCGGATCGCGTGCGAGCTGCTCAGCCATCCGCCAGCCCAGCACATCATGCGCTCGCTGAAAACCGCCGCCGTTGGCGCCAGGAGTTGCCGGAACTGCGCGCAGCTTCATGTGCTTCTCCTTCAGCACTCGCGCCGGCTGTATGAGTTTCGCGCCTCGGGATACGAAAACCGGCTGAGGGTTTCCCGACCCGAACGGCTCCATCTGTTGCACCGTCCTCCAAACATCGTCGCTTAGGTCTTCGAGCGCAATCTCCGCGTCGTATTCCAGGACGGGGATAAAGTCCGCCGGCGTCAAACGTTGGCGGGCATGATGGTCGAGCCGGGAGCGCAACTCCGGAATGCGCTCGGACGGCAGCGCACATCCCACAGCGTGGGAGTGCCCACCGAAACGGGTGAATAGCTCCGGGCACGACTCCAGCGCTTCGAGCAGATGAAAGGCGGAGATGGAGCGCCCGGAGCCATGAGCTACGCCGTCCTCACACGAGAACACCAGGGCGGGCCGATGATAACGCTCCACCACCCGCGTGGCGCAGATGCCGATCACGCCGCGATGCCATCCCTCCCCATCGATGACCAGACAGTACGCGTCTTTGCTGTCCGGCGACGCCTCGATCCTCCGATGGATCTCTTCCAGAATCCGCTGCTCCTCCTGCTGGCGGTCGCCGTTCAACTGGTCCAGTTGCATAGCCAACTCGGTGGCCCGGCCGGCGTCCTTCTCGGTAAACAACTGGATCACGCGCTCGGCGATGTCCATGCGGCCGGCGGCGTTCAACCGTGGCGCCACGCGGAAGGCGATGTCGCCGGCGCTGAGCGGCCGCGAGCCATCAAGCTGGCAGTTGGCGAGCAGCGCGCGCAGACCGGCGTTTACAGGTTTGCGCAAGCCTTCCAGCCCCAGCTTGGCGAAGACTCGGTTCTCGCCGACCAGTGGCACCGCATCGGCAATGGTGGCAATCGCCACCATCTTCAGAAACGACGGCAGCAATCGCTCGCGTCCGCTCTCTACCAGCAGCGCCTGTGCGATCTTGAACGCCACTCCTGCGCCGCAAAGCGACTTGCAGGGATAGTCGCAGCCGTCCTGGTTGGGATTGACCACGGCCAGCGCCTTGGGCACGCCGTTCGCCTGCGGCAGATGGTGGTCGGTGACGATGAGGTCGAGGCCGCAGCGTGCGGCGGTCTCCGCCGCCGCGAAGGCGCGAATACCGGTATCCACGCTCACAATCAGATGCACGCCACGATCGGCAGCCTGCTCGATCACCTCGTCGCGCATGCCGTAGCCTTCGCGGATGCGATGCGGCACGTGATACTCAACCTTGCCGCCGCAGAGCTCCAGCGCGGTCCTCAGAATGACAATCGCGGTAGTGCCGTCGACGTCGTAGTCCCCATAGATGAGGATGGTTTCGCTGCGTTCGATTGCCGCGCGCAGGCGCTCTACGGCCGTCCGCAGGCCAGTCATGAGATAGGGCGAATGCAACTGAGCCAACGAAGGGGAAAGGAACTGTCGGGCATCGCCGGCGCTGGTAATGCCGCGCGCCGCCAGCAGGCGCGCCTGCCAGACGGGCAGGTTCAACTCTCGCGCGAGCGCGGTCACATGTTGAGGATCGGCGTTGCGGATTTGCCAGCGCATTGGAAGCAGGTGTCAGTTGTCAGACGCCGGTTGACGGCAAATTGATGTAGGCAGAATTAGGTCCCGGTTACAACGACAACTGGCCACTGGCAACCGACAACTGCCTTACCGCTCGTCATCCTGGTCGGAATCGTCGAAGACCGTGGTGCCGAAGTCCTCCACCAGGTCCAGCAGGTGTTGATAGCGCTCGTACCATTCGGTTGTCACTTCGAACAGGAACATGACCCCCTGGTGCGGCCAGCCCAGCTGAATGAATCCCGTCTTGCCAATGTAGTTGCGCAGCCAGCGCGCCTCTTCCAGGTCTTCGTCACTGGGAAAAGCGGTGTGTTGCAGCCGCTGAATGAGGTAATCCAGTTCATCGCGCTGCAGCACCTCCTCATCCATGGATAGGAACTCGGCGCCCGCCTTCTTGGCCAATTCCACAAAGTCCTTCCAGCTGTCAGGATTGTCGCGCGGGTCCCACATGACACTGTGCACTTCTTCGGTCACATAGCCATGGAAGCGGCTAAGGCCGTGGCCCACGATGAAGGCATTCATGTCGTCTTTCAGGCTGGAGAGATCGTCGGGCATAAGAGGTATCTTGTCGCGCAGCCATGCGGAATTTGGCCGCAACGAAAATCATCATACTCTCATGTTATGGGCGTTCCCACTTCCCGGCGAACCGCTCCGTCCCGGGCGCGAGGTGCTCTAAATTCGCTGTGTTAGACTTATCGTTTAGCTACTGCGCTACGAAGAAGCAATGCTCTTTTCGAAAGAATACGTGGGCTATCTTGCCCGCGAAATCACCAACAAGCTGATGGAAGGCGAGTTCATCGAGGCCCCCAATAAGGCGGCCGTGAACGAGCGGGTCCATGCTGCTCTGCTGGACGAGTTGACGCTGGAAGACCGCATTAATGACGAGGTACGCATCATCCTGGAGACCTATACCGACGAGATGCAGCGCCGCGGCGCCGATTACCAGGAGATGTTCAAGAAGGTGAAGAACGAACTGGTAAGGAAATACAAGGCCGTTCTTTGAACGGCGTATTTTTGGCATTTAGCAATCGGCACTGGGACAATGCAGATGGTCCGGAGAGAATGCCAATCGCTTAGCGCTAATTGCCAAGTGCTGAATAACCTGCTGCAGCGAATTACTTCACGATGAGAATCAGCCGCGAGAAGATCAACAAGCTGGCACACGGCGTCTCCGACACGCTCGCCGCGATGGACGATGTCGATTTCCTCGAAGACCGCAACGCAATCCGGCTGGAGGTGCGGCGGTTGCTGGAGAACCTGTTGGCACAGGAAGCGCGCATCGATGCTGCCGCCCGGCAGAAGATCGAGAGCCAGCGCCGTACCATCCTGGAAGGTTCCCAGGAGTGGGACATTCTCTACCGCAAGTACTACAACGAGGAAGTTAAGAAGCTGGGGATTTAGGGTAGAGCGCGCTTTAGCGCCGCGTCACGCCCGGCTCGATTCATAAAGAGCCCGCTTTAGCGGGCGACACTCTGTCATCAAATGAAAGTTCGTGAAGTCGGAAAGCGCCCGGAACGCGGGCCTGAAGGCCCGCTCTACCGATCCTATTTGTACCAATACGGGGTCTGCTTCGCCCAAGACGAATTGGGATAGCGCGTATGCAACAGGTCGTAAGCCTGCTTGCTGATCGCGCCGGTCTTTTCGTCGGAGCAGCCGTAGCGCGTGGCTCGCACCACCAGGTGGAGCGCCTCAGGCAGGCGTGGGTCGTCGGCATGACTCGTCGCCCAATCCAGCACCACGCCTCCCATGTACTCCGGTGCGGCCGGGAGGGACGACAGCTTGTGCCACTGCTCCTCAGTGCTCGTGCGCTCCGTGGGGGTCAGGAATGACGGGAACGGCGGCGGTTTGGGTTCAGCCTTCTTTCCGGTCTCCGAATCGATGGGCGGCTGATTGTCGTAGAAAAGCGTGCTCCCCCCTAAGTTGTCTTTGACAAACGCCTCGCCGCACCACCAGTTGTCCCGGAAGTTGTCGATTGCTGCAAACTTTGTCTCGCGAAAGGCGCCGGCAAAGACGAATGGCCGCATGCCGGGGAAGTGCAGCATCATCCAGGTTGCGGCAAATGTTCGCGCATCGTCGGAGGCGGCATCGTCGTATGCCTTGATGTAATCGCGCAGCTCCGGATGAGCCTCGACGGTCAGCGGCTCCAGGGACTTCGCCGTGGCTGGATCGGCCAGTATGGCGGCGCGGCTCCAGGTCGCAGTGCCGATCTCTCCCCGCAGCTCCGGCGGCAGCACCTGTCCGGCGGACGCCTGCGACAGTAGTGAGAGCGGCAGGCGTTCGTTAAAGATGCGTGCCGAGTCGATCTCCAGCCGCTTGGGCAGAGGCTTGGCCCGGGTCGCATCGGAGTCAGGCGCTCCGCAATCGTCGCAATCATCGTAAGCGTAGGTCACCGGAGTACGCGGCGCGTACTCCAGGAATTGACGGAAGTCGCCGGCTACTGCGAACCGCTGCCCGAGCAGTAAATTGAACGCCGAGAGCGGCCCTTTTTCAAAACGCGGCAGGTTGGCGTCGAGCAGTTGCCGCGCCGCATCTTGCTTGGTCTGCTCGAGCAGCAGCCGCGCGCGGTAGTACACCGCCATCTCGTAGGCGGGAGAATTCGGCGTGACCGCAGCCGCCGCATCCGCCAGCGTGCCGGCATTGCTATCTGCCGCCCTCGTCATGCTGAGCGCGGCCATCAGCCACGCCTCCGATTTGGTCGCGCGCCAGCGCTCGACGGCGTGCCTCAGCGCCTCTGGCGACGGCTGCTGGAACGAAACCACCCAGCTGGTGAGATCGTCGAGGCCGGCATTCGGAGTTGCGTCTGGCTTTAGTGTGCCATCGTCGGAACGTCCGAAGCGATGGTTGAGGAGCCAGTTGAAGTCGATCAAGTTCTGCACGAAATCGGAGGCCGGGCCGCTCCCCTCAAGCTGTTGGGCAACTTCGCGTAGCCGTTGATCGGGATGCAGCCGCGCTTCCACATAGTTCAGCAGCTTCTGCGAGGCGGGATGAACCGCGGCCAGGGCTGGGTCCTTCAGGATCGATTGCAGCTGCTTCTCCGCCAACGTCATCTTCTCGACGTCGTAGCTCGGTGCGGCGGGATCGCGACGCGGGTCATTGCTCGAGGCAACGTTGAGTGTCGCCTCGCGGATGTAGCAGCGCGCCACAAGATACGGCGCCCACACGCGCCACTGCGAGTCGCCATCATCGGCGATCTGCTGAAACTGCTTTGCGGCGCTGTGGAAATCGCCCGCGTAAAAGTTCGCGGCTGCAATCTGGTATTGCCGGTCCATTCGGAGCACGGCGTCTTGCAGCCCGGCGGCAGGTGCAGGCAGGTGAGGCTTCACTTCCTGTCCGGGGTCGGTTCCGCTGCAATTCTGGAACACTGCATCCTGGGCCTGTACCCAATCGCGAACCGGCGCGCTGCGCACACCGAACTTCTGCGCGAGAGTCGTCAGGGTCTGTGCGGCAGTCACAAAGGCGTCATTTCCGCAATTTGGATACTCCACCCAGGGAGAGTCGGGCAGCTGTCGAAAGCGGTTCATGTTCTGAACGGTCGTGCTGGGTTCACCCAGCACCGCGCTGCGCGCCTGCTCCCACTTATTGACTGCAACTTCATCCGGCGACGGTTGTCCTTGCGGAGTTGGCTTTGGCTCCCACGCCTCCGCCACTGCTGTCGCCTCCGCTTTTGTCAGCGGCTTGCCTGAGAGATACCGGTAGGCGACCACCAGGTACCGCCGCTCGTACGTGGGCAGAATGATTCCCATCCTGCCTTGCGCAAACAGCTCGAGCGGCCGATCGGGGCCTTCCTGATTGGTGAAGACCGGCACTTCGAAGAATGGGCCACAGGAAAAGATGTTGGCTGGCGTCAGCAACACCGCGAGCAACAGGAGCGCAGCGGCGAACAAACGACGGCGAAGAGCGTTCATGGTGTGAGCCTTCGTTGAACAGTCTGGAAACTGCTTTCCGTCCAGGCGCGCGGATTGAAGACGTAGACCCGACGGCCGCGGGCAATTTCCGGCCAGGGCTCGTCGGTCGACACTCCGACGCTGGTACGGCAGAGCGGCTCGCGAAAGTCGTCGCCCGCCGCCAGCGCGCGTACGATGTTCCCGCGATCGACTCCCATCCGAAACAGCATTGGGACGGCTTCGTCGATGGGCAGCCCGCGCAGCCAGTCGTCTCCCAGGCACCACGAGCCCAGCGCCGTGATTGACAGCGGCATTGCCTTGGGAAGCCGAGCGCGGACTTCACTCAAAAGCGCGCGATAAAAATCGCGCTGCGATTGGGTTGCATCGAAGTCGATCTGCACCGCTTGCACCTGTGGGAGCGCAGCCTCGTTCGCGATCCAGCGCGCGACCTGTTGGACATAAGCGGCGTCGAACTGGCGCGGCGTTTCGCGCGTGATTTCCAGACGAACCACGGCAATCAGCGGCGTGTGCAAGCCGACGTTGAGCGATTGCATTCTCGGACGCAGGGTTGGCGTGCGGTTGAGATAGATCGAGCCGGCGAGAACGGCGATGCCCACGGTTTGGGAGTCGACAAAGCGCAACGATTCGGGGCGCTCCCAGGCCCATAGCACCAGCCGCGGATTGCGCGCGCCGAACTCCGCGCGTGCGCGCTGCGCGCCGCTCAGCGCCGCGACGCACACCAGCGACACCACCAAGGCAAGCTTACCGGCCGCATTGCAGGGCATGGATTCTGGCACATCTTAGGACACCTGCCGCACGCCGTCCAGAGAAGCTCGCGGTTGAACAGGCTTAGCTTCTTACCGAGCGTTCGTTGTATCAAGAAGATTGACCGGCAGGATGCGGACGGAAGGAGACCATAATGATCCCGCGAAGGGCGCTAAACGCCTGTCGGCTCCGTAAACCGGCAGATTCGCTTGCCAATGGCCGCCGAGTCGGCTAACAATATCGGTCAACACTTGCGTCGTTCTTCGTGCGCCGCACAGCCTAGGAACACACCATGAATTTTGAAGGCGACGCCTTCATCAGCTACGCCCACCTGGATAACGTGGAGCTGATGGAAGGCCGGAAGGGGTGGGTGGCCAATCTGCACCGCGCGCTGGAAGTGCGCCTGGGGCAGTTGCTCGGCAAGCCGCCGCAAATCTGGCGCGATCCTAAGCTGGCCGGCAACGACGTGCTGGCGCAAACCCTGCTGGAACGCATCCGCAGGGTTGCCGCGCTCGTCTCGGTGATCTCACCGCGCTATGTGAAGTCGGAATGGACCCGGAAGGAGCTCTCCGAGTTCTATCACGCTGCCGAAGAGCATGGCGGGGTGAAGGTCCGGAACAAGGCGCGAATCTTCAAGGTGCTGAAGACCCCCGTGCCGGTAGACCTGCACCCTCCCGAGGTGCGGGCGCTGCTGGGGTACGAGTTTTTCAAAGTTGACCCGGAGACCGGCAAGGTTCGCGAGCTGGATGAGATCTTCGGGCCCGATGCCCAACGCGATTTTTGGCTGCGGTTAGACGATCTGGCGCACGACATATGCTGTGTGCTGGAGATGTTCGAAGCGCACGCGCAGGGCGCTGCAGTTGCCGACGGGAAGTGTGTTTTCCTGGCCGAGACGACCTCGGACCTGCGGGAGCAGCGCGAGATCATCCGGCGCGACCTGGAGCAACACGGACACACCGTTCTGCCCGCTTATCCGGTTCCCATGGTCCTCTCCGAGCTCGAAGCCATCCTGCGCGAGGACCTGAAGCGCTGTTGCCTGTCGATACATCTGGTCGGCAAGAACTACAGCATTGTGCCCGAAGGAGCGACCCACTCGCTGGTCCACATACAGAATGAGCTGGCTATTGAGCGCGGCAATCAGGGGGACTTTTCGCGCCTGCTGTGGATTCCTGCCGGTCTAAACATTGGAGACCAGCGGCAGATAGCGGTGGTCGAACAGCTGCGAATGGATCCGCGGATGAACGAGCAGTCGGACCTGCTGGAGACGTCATTCGAAGGCCTGCGCACGGTCTATCAGCAGAAGCTGGAGCCGAAGCCCGGCGGGCCGCAGGAAGCGAGCGTACCCAGCGCGCCCACCGGCTCCGTGAAAACTGTCTACCTCATGTACGACCAGCGCGACGCCGAGGCGGTGGCCCCTTACGGCGACCATCTGTTCAATCAGAAATTTGAGGTCATCCATCCCGAGTTTCAGGGAGACGAGGCCGAGCTCCGGGAGTATCACGAGGACAACCTGCGGCTTTGCGATGCGGCGGTGATCTTCTACGGCAGCACCAACGAGTGTTGGGTACGGCGCAAGCTGCGCGAGGTCCAGAAGAGCGCCGGCTTTGGCCGGACGAAGCCGCCGGCCAATATCGCGGTCATCATGCTGCCCACGGTCGCTCCCGTCGACGACGCCTGGTGCAACCCGCCGAAGTCGCAGTTCCGGACCCACGAAGCTACCGTCATCGCTCAGACGGAAAAATTCTCTCCTGACCAGTTGCGGCCTTTCCTGTCCCGGTTAACCGGCTCGGGTGGGAAAGGGCGGGATGTCAACTGAGCCGCGCCTCAACCCTTTCCCAGGGCTGCGCCCCTTCGAGGCCGAGGAAGATCATCTTTTTTTCGGCCGCGAGAAGCAGATTGACGACCTGTTGCGGCGCCTGCGCACCACTCGCTTCCTCTCGGTCATCGGCACCTCCGGCAGCGGCAAGTCCTCTCTCGTCCGCGCCGGACTGATTCCCGCCCTGCAGGGCGGATTTATGGTGGGCGCCGGCTCCAGTTGGCGGATTGCGACCTTTCGGCCGGCCGGCGATCCCATCGGCAATCTGGCCGCCGCGCTGAGCGATCCCGAGGTTTTGGGCACCGACCCGGAACTGGTCGGCACCCAGCGGGTGCTCATGGAAGCCACCTTGCGTCGCGGCACGCTGGGACTGGCCGACGCCCTGCGGCAGGCCATTCTCCCTCCGCAGTACAACGTACTGATCGTCGTGGACCAGTTTGAGGAACTGTTTCGCTTCCGCCACAGCCGCCAGGCCGACTGCAAGGACGAAGCGCAGGCCTTCGTCAAACTGCTTCTGGAAGCCACTCGTCAGGAGGTGCCGCTCTACGTCGTGCTGACCATGCGCTCCGATTTCATCGGCGACTGCATGGAATATCCCGGACTTCCCGAGGCCATCAACGTCGGCCAGTACCTGGTGCCGAGAATGTCGCGCGATGAGCTGCGCCTGGCCATCACCGGCCCCGTCGCCGTGGGTGGCGGAGAGATCGCGACTCGCCTCGTGCTGCGCCTGCTCAACGATGTTGGTGACGATCAGGACCAGCTTCCGGTCTTGCAGCATGCGCTGATGCGCACCTGGGACTACTGGGCAAACCGCGCAGGGGAGCGTCCCGTCGACCTGGAGGACTATGAGGCGGCGGGAACGATGCGCAACGCGCTGCATGACCATGCCGAGGAGGCTTATGAAGAGTCGGCATCGCGTGGCCTGCAGAAAATCTCCGAGCACCTGTTCAAGGCGATTACCGACACGTTCTCGGACGCGCGCGGCGTGCGCCGTCCGACTTCTATGGGCAACCTGCTGGCGATCACCGCAGCGTCGGAGGCTGAGCTCGCGGAAGTCGTCGAAATCTTCCGCAAGCCTGGACGCTCGTTTCTGATGCCGCCGTCGCGCGTGCCGCTCGAGCCGGGCACCGTGATCGACATCTCGCATGAAAGCCTGATGCGGTGCTGGGCGCGGCTGATGACCTGGGCGGAAGAAGAGAACCGCTCGGCGCTGATGTACACGCGCGTGGCACAGGCCGCACGGTGGTATGAGGAGCGCAGCGCGGGCCTGTGGCGCGATCCTGAATTGGAGACCGGCCTGCGCTGGCGAAGCCAGGCACAGCCCACAGAAGCCTGGGCGCGGCGCTACGACGATAACTACGGGCGCGCGATGCAGTTTCTCGACCGCAGCGCTGAGGAGCGCGAGCGGGCGCGGGCCGCAGAGGAGCGCGCGCGCCAGCGCAAGCTGCGCGAATACCAGTGGGCCGCGAGCGTTTTGGCCTTGCTGCTGGTAATCACGTTGTGGTTCTACCACACCGCGCGGGTGCAGCGGGCGAGGGCAGAAGCCTACCTCGATCTTGCGCGGCAGTCGGTGAACGAGATGCTGTCGTCCGCCGGCCGTCAGCAGGCGCGCGTCGCCGCCGACGTGCCGGAGCTGGAGGCCTTTCGCAGAGAACTGCTGGAGAAGGCGCGCGTGTTCTATGCCGCTTTCGAGCAACGCGAGCCGGCGAACGACAAAATCCGCACGGAAATGGCCGAGGCGCACTATCGCCTGGGCGATATCAACCGGCTGCTCGAGAATGCCGACACCGCGACGAGAGAGTACCAGCAGGCGATCCTGCAGTTCAGCGCGC
Organism: Terriglobales bacterium; assembly: GCA_035651035.1. Classification (GTDB taxonomy): domain Bacteria; phylum Acidobacteriota; class Terriglobia; order Terriglobales; family Acidobacteriaceae; genus Bog-257. Next base: position 2,103 of record DASRGM010000257.1, on the reverse strand, counting down.
TGGCAAAAAAACATCCGCAATCGCCCGGCCTGCGGCAGTGGCTGGCAAATTCTTATAACTGGCTGGGTGAGACGCTGCGTGTCGATCCCGCCAAGCACGCACAGGCGGACGACGCCTATAACCAGGCGGCAGCTCTACAACGGCAACTTGTGCAGGACGATCCGGGCAATCCCATCTATCGGCGTGAATTGGCCCGTACCTTCTACAACAAAGGGATCCTGCAGTACCAGGGCAGGCAACTGGACCCGGCGGCAACGGATTTCAGCCGCGCCATCGAGTTGCTGCAGCCGCTGGCGCAGGACAGCTCTGCTCCGGCCGCCGCTCAGGAATTGGCCCGCGCCTACAACGATTTGGCCAACGTGCGCCGCTTCCAGGACCGCGACGCGGAAGCCGAGCCGCTCTTTCAGAAAGCTATTGCTCTCGACCAACATTTGACGGCACAATATCCCGACAATCGGGAATACAAGTTTGAGCTGGCAAACTTCCTGAACAATCTGGCGCTGCTATTGGTCGATCAAAACAAGCCCGAGCTGGCCCGCAACTGGAACCAGCATGCCTTGGACTTACTGGGCGAGCTGGCCCGTCCCGCACCCTCGCTGAGCCTGGAATTGGTTCGGACCTATAATCTGGCAGCGCAAGCCGGATCATCGCCGGCGGCGATCGCGACGGAGTGCCAGAAATCGCGGGAAGTGCTCGACCAACTCTCCAAGGAGCAGGACTTCCGCAGGCGCTCCGAACTAAGTAACCTCTATCGCGATCTCGGCTACGACTACCTGCAATTGGCCGATGTAGATCTTCAGGTCCATTCCGTCGGCGAAGCCAAACGGGCTTTACAGGAATGTTCTAGCATTTTGCCGGAATTATCGGACACAGACCGAAGCACTCTAACCGAGCAGTACGACAAAGTTCGAAAAAAATTAGCGGGCACAAGGTAAGGTTCGAAGTGATCTCGCTGGCCGGAGAAGAACCATGAAACTGCAGACCTTTCTTGCTGGAGCGTTGTTAGCCGGTATGCCATTGGTCGCTCAAAGCCCAGCCCTGCGCCCGGTACTGTCCGATGAGGCCGTCTCTGTTTCCACCTCGAGCCCCGCCAATCTTGCGCAGGGTGGAAGCGCGACAAGCACTTCGGACGACTCCAATGACGGCTCCGCGCAACAGGTTCCCCAGACCACCACAAGGGCGGCCAATACAGCGAGGACCGAAATCAAGCGCCCGAAGTCGGAAGGCAGTATGGTGGGCTACATTGACGATCCCATCATCGGCTCGCAGGTGCGCCTCCGCTTCGATGCCGGCTTCAACGATCCATTTCCCGACCGCGCCGAGTTCTTCTACGGTAAGTGCGGATGCTACCGCGGCTTGCCGGCGTCAAGTCCCGCCTCCGACCCGCACGCGCCCGGACCCGCGCCCGGGGTGGCCAGAAACCTGAATTTCCAGCAACTCTACTTATTCGGAGAATACGCGCCGTTCCACCGGCTATCGGCGTTCTTCGAGCTTCCATTTCGCTGGATTCAGCCGAAGTTCGTGGAAGGCACGGGCTCGTTCCCGAACCACGGAGGTGTCTCCGACGTGTCTCTGGGCGTGAAGCTGGGTGTGGTGGACACGGAGCGCTCCTCGGTGACCTTTCAGTTCAAATCGTATCTTCCATCGGGAGATGCTTCACGCGGGCTGGGCACCAACCATAGCAGCATCGAGCCGTCGCTGCTGTTCTATCACAGCCTTTCTTCCCGCTGGACCGCGGAAGGGCAGCTGGGCTACTGGCATCCGATCGACGGTTCACGAGGCGTGCCGACGGTCGGCTCCTCCAGCTTTGCCGGCAGCATCTTCATTTACGGAGCCGGCATCAGCGCACAGGTCTATCGCAACAATGCCATAAGTCTCGCGCCGGTAGTTGAGTTGTTCGGGTGGCACCTGCTGGGCGGATTTCAGACACAGCTCGAACCGCCCGGCCCTGTGCTGGGAGCCGCAGCGCAGCAGGACGGCACAAACATCGTGAACGCCAAGTTCGGAGTACGCACCACCATTCACAATCACAACTCCGTATACGTGGGCTACGGACGCGCCGTGACCGATGCCGCCTGGTACCGCAACCTGGTTCGCGCCGAG
>DASRGM010000256.1:0-4013 GCA_035651035.1 Terriglobales bacterium | reverse complement strand
TTGGGCGGGTTCAGCACGCAGATGCGGTCGCTGACCAGCTGCATCATGTCCTTATCGCTGGAGACCACGAAGACGCTGTAGCCTTCCGCGGCAGCCTGGTGCGCCAGCGTGCCGATCACGTCATCCGCCTCGAAGCCCGGCATTTCGAGTATCGGAATGCGATAGACATCGAGCGCGCGCCGGATGTAGGGCACCTGCTGCGCCAGGTCGTCGGGCATGGCAGCGCGATTGGCCTTATAGCCGTCATACGCCTTATCGACAAACGTTTGCGTTTTGCTGTCGAACTTGCGAGTGCTGACGATCGCGGCAGCCTGCTCGTCGCGGAAGGTCTTGGCGCTGACATCGAAGACCGCGGCCAGGTATTGCGGCGCGAAGTCCGCCCGCAGCTTGCGCAGCATGTTCACGAAAACGAAGGTCGCGCTGGTGGGGATGCCGGTCTTGGTCGACATGGGCCGCTGCCGCGCCATAGCGTGATAGGCGCGAAAGATGAACGACATGGCATCGATGAGGTAAATGCGACCTTTGGAGCCGGCGGGTTCGGGCGGAACGGCCAGCGGCGGCTTCACCGCGGTCGCAGGCTTGGCGGCGCTCGACACGGTGGCTGATTTGGCGGTTTTCCTGACGGAGGGCAAGCCACAATTTTATCAAGCTTTGCGGCGTGGTCTCTGCTTGCCGGAGATGGATCGGATGATGAGCTTGCGTGGCCCGTGGCCCTGCAGCGGCACCCGGCTTTGCGCGATGGCTGCGGCAATCAGTTCTTCCACCTCCGGTCGCGTCAGCATGGCCGCCGATTGCAGGCGCACAAACCGGTTCTGCGTTCCGGAGCCGAGCAGAATTTTGTGCGGGTCGGGCAGGGTTGCGCCACGATAGAACGACAGCCCCACGCCATTGGCGCCGGCGGCGATCGAGCAGATCGTGTCTGACGGACGCTCGCTCGGCGAATACCCGATGACGAAGAAGTTGTAATTGTCGTACACAATCTCGTTCGCGCCCGCCAGTCGCTTGCGCAGCACCTTGCGCGCCGCGCAAATCACCGCCTGGTTCTTCTCGTCGAACTTGTCGATGAAGCTCCGCAATTGTTCTTCGGGATCAGCGGACGGCACCCGCGAGGGCTTGGTGGCGGCTTTCATGCGGAGCTCTCCTGGCTGCGACTGGACACCGAGGGGATTGTACCGCGAGTGTGTCAGGGCACGACCTTCAGTCGTGCCGATACGCCGCTCATTATCTCCGGAGCTCGCTTCAGTCGGCGGCACACCGTCGCACAACGACTCTTTCAGCAAAATGTACGGGCGCCGAACGCGCATTCCTACTTGAAAGGCGTCATCCTAAGCGCGGAGCCGAAGGACCCCTAGATACCTCAGCGGCTCAGGCTAAGCACGCTTTTATGCACGGCCTCAAAGGCGTGCTTCACTCCTAAAACCTCTTTCACTAGAGCCGAACCGGCACTCCACGCGACAACCCCTCGCCCGCTCAGCTACACTGGCCTACTACTCCTATGGCGTGGTTCAAGCGCGAATCCGTGCCGCTGGACACCTCGGGCGAGAAACGGGTGAAGACCGAGGGCCTGTGGGTGAAGTGCGACCAGTGCCGGCAGGTCATCTGGAAGAAAGATCTCGACCAGAATTTCAACGTCTGCCCCAAGTGCGACCGGCACTTCCGCATTGACGCGCGCACCCGCCTCTCCTACCTGCTCGACGACGGCAAGTACGAGGTCGAAGACAACAACATCGTTTCCACCGACCCGCTGCATTTCACCGACCTGAAGCGCTATGCCGACCGGCTGAAGCGCTCGCGCGAGGACACCGGGCTGAACGACGCCATCATCAACGCGCGCGGCAAACTCGAAGGCAAGGACGTCATCGTCAGCGCTATGGAGTATTCCTTCATCGGCGGCTCGATGGGCACGGTGGTCGGCGAGACCATCACCCGCGCTATCGAGAAGGCGGCGGCAGAAAAAATTCCGCTGATCGTCGTCTCGGCCTCCGGAGGCGCGCGCATGATGGAAGGCGTGATCAGCTTGATGCAGATGGCCAAGATTTCCGCCGCCTTGGCGCGCTTGGACGAGGCCAAAGTACCGTACGTTTCGCTGATGACCGATCCCACGACCGGCGGCGTGACCGCGTCGTTTGCCATGCTGGGCGACCTGAACATCGCCGAACCGGGCGCGCTCATCGGTTTCGCCGGCCCGCGCGTCATCGAGCAGACCATCCGCCAGAAGCTGCCCGAAGGCTTCCAGCGCAGCGAGTTCCTGCTGCAACACGGCATGCTGGATGCGGTCGTCCGCCGCCACGACCTGCGCAGCTACATTTCACGCGGACTCGACTTCATGCAGACGCCGGCAGGAATCGGGTAACGCGGCGCCATTCGGCGAGGCTGAGGGCAGGCTCTTAGCGCCGCGTCATGCAATCCCTCGCACCAATCGTTGGTCGTACAATCAAACGCAATGAAAGCTGTCGTCGTAACCCGCGCGGGTGGTCCTGAAGTCCTGGAAGTGCGCGAGGTGCCGGAGCCGCAGCCTGCGCCCGGCGAAGTCCTCGTGCGCGTGGAAGCCGTCGGCATCAACTTCGCCGACACCCTGACCACGCGCGGCGTCTACAGCGGCACGCCTCCGCCACCGTTCATCTCCGGACGCGAATTTGCCGGCGTGGTGGAATCCACCGGCGAACGCGTGATGGGCTACGTGCAGTGGGGTGCAGCCGCCGAGAAGCTTGCCATCACGCGCGAGCTGCTCTGGCCGCAACCTGCCGACTGGAGCTCGGTGCAATCGGCGGCCTTCCCGGTGAATTTTCTCACCGCCTACCTGGCCTACTGGAAGGCGGGCATGACGGCGGACGCCATGGAGCCCAACCGCTGGGCGGATCATCATTCCCACAGGGTGCTCATCCACGCTGCCGCGGGCGGCGTTGGCACCGCGGCGGTGGAAATCGGCAAGTGCTTGGGATCGAGACCTATGGCACAGCGTCATCGAACGAGAAGCTGGAGCGCGTCAGGCAGCTTGGCCTGAACCACGCGATTAACTATCGCGAGGTCGATTACGAGCAGCGGATAAAGGAGTTGACCAAGGGCGAAGGCGTGGATGCGGTCTTCGAAATGCTCGGCGGCGAGCACACCGCCAAGAGCCTGCGCTGCTGTCGGGCTTTTGGACGCGTGATCATCTACGGAACCGCCACCGGCCAGCGGCACCAGTTCGATTCGGGCGTCATGATGGCCAGAAGTCTCAGTGCCCATGGACTTTGGCTCAGCATCCTGGCCAAGGACCGCGATCTCATTACGCGCTGCTTGCAAGCCATGCAGCCGTGGGTCGCGGAAGGCAAGCTGCATCCGGAGATCGGCCATGTATTGCCGATGGAACAGGCAGGCGAAGCGCATCGGTTGCTTTTGCAACGGGCGAACTACGGGAAGATTGTGTTGAAAATCAGCGACTAGCAATTAGCAGTCGGCAAATAGCAATCCAACTCATACTTCGATGTCCGCCAGGGCACAACTCGTGTCGTGCGGAACGCGGAACACACCTCGGAGCTTTTGCCCAATGGAACGGCATAGGGAAAAGCGTGTCGCCGACTGAACTCAGCTCGAAACATAAATTCAGGATTTCTCGGCACGACTGAAGCCGTGCCTGTTACAAAGCGTAATGAGATGGCATTTATCAAATAGGCCAGATGCGAACCCCAAATGCCTGATGCAAACCCCAAAATGGTAGATGATGCTGATGCCTGAGGACTAATTGCTAATTGCTAGTTGCTAGTTGCTAGTTGCTAGTTGCTAGTTGCTATCGCCAATTCCTGATAACTGCTTCTTCCTCCATCGTGAACACCACAGCCTGGCTCGTCCTCATCCTCTTCTTTGCCATCTGCCTGGGTGCGGGCGGGGTGGTTTCCCGGCTGACGACCGATAGCGCGCGCCACTGGTATCCACAGCTGCGCAAGCCCCCTGGCACGCCGCCCAGCCGGGTCTTCGGGCCGGTGTGGACCTTGCTTTATATCCTGATGGCCATCTCGGCATGGCTGGTGTGG
>DASRGM010000255.1:0-17260 GCA_035651035.1 Terriglobales bacterium | reverse complement strand
AGAGAAGGATGAAAGCACCTGCCAGGGTTCTCGGCTGACAGTTAATTGAGAACAGCTTGAACGTCATGGCTAACTCTCCTTTTCCAGCGTCCCAAAGGTTTCCGGTATTCCAAAGTGGAATTTTGAGGTGAACCTGTAAGTCCCTGCATTGGTGGACCCGCTCGCCGTACGCAATCTTGGCAAATGCGAGGAGCTACGGCCCAGCCTCTCCCGGTCGACAGCAAAACGCGCCGTGTGACTTGCTCTCGTGGTAAAAATTCTACGCTTCCCGCCAGAATTATCGTTTCAGCTGACGATGAACTTCACGGGACGATCCGGGAGCTCCGCAACCCATTGAAAACAGACACGATCCATACCTGACATCCGCTCCCGCGATGGCATGTCAGTTGCTCACTCATTGGCAGGCCAAGCGGCTGAATTTCCGCCCGGGCCGAGGAGTCTCTCGATGAATCGATTTTCCGTCTTAGCAGTGCTGGTGGCCGGCAGCCTGCCGTTCACCGTCGGTTGCGCCACCAAAAAGTATGTCCGCAACGAAACTACGCCCGTCATCAATAACGTTAATGAATTAGATGATCAGACGGCCAAGAATAGTCGCGAGATCAAGGATGTTGACACCCGCACGCAGCAGGGCATTGCGCAGGTGGACAACAAGGCCGCAGCCGCCGATCAGAAGGCGCAGGCCGCCGGCACCGTTGCCAATGAGGCCAACCAGAATGCGACGCAGGCCTCCAACCGCGTGACCAGCCTCGCCGGCACGGTCGAGAACCTGGATAACTACAAGCAGGTGGGCGACACCACCGTCCTGTTCGGTTTCGACAAGGCGCAGCTCACGCGCAAGGACAAGCAGACCCTCGATGGCTTTGCCTCGCAGCTGCAGAGCCAGCGCCACTACATCATTCAGGTCGAGGGCTACACCGACTCGACCGGCCCGGCTGACTATAACTACCAGCTCAGCCAGCGCCGCGCCGATGCGGTCATTCAGTATCTGGCGACCAAGTACAACGTGCCGGCGCACAAGATCTTCCTCATCGGACTCGGCAAGGACAATCCGGTGGCGAAGAACACCACGACTCAGGGACGCGCCCAGAACCGCCGCGTTGACGTGCGGCTGATGGCGAACAGCCTGACCGAATCGGCCCAGGCCAACTCGGGGTCTAGTCAATAACGGCGAGTTCCGGCCGGCACCCTCCGCCCGGTGTTCGCTTTCACGCTCTCCTCTAAGCCCGGAGCCAATGGCCATGAGCAGGCCCATTGGAAAAGGCCGTCCACCCTGGTGGGCGGCCTTTTGAGGTAGAGCTGACCTTCAGGTCAGCGTCCGCTGCCTCGACCCTTTTACCGCGGAGCTTCAGCCCCGCGCACTGTGACAAGGCATCCCCTATGAAGCGATACATCCTGACGGGCGCGCCCGGCAGCGGCAAAACCGCAATCCTTCGCCAGCTTGAAATCGAGGGCTTCTCCATCGTGGAGGAGGCAGCGACCGACATCATTGCGCTCTGGCAGGCGGAGGGCATTGCCGAGCCCTGGCGCCATCCCGGGTTTGTCGATGCCATCGTCGACCTGCAGCGCCTGCGCGAAACTCGCGCCCACAGTAGAAGCCGGGAGATGCAGTTCCACGATCGCTCCGTCATCTGTACGGAAGCTCTGGCCAGGTATCTTGGCACGCCGCAATCCCAGTTGCTGGCCGAGGAGCTTGCACGCATCCGCTCGAGGAAGGTCTTTCAGAAGCACGTCTTCTTCATCCGGAGTCTGGGATTCATTAAGCCGACCGAGGCGCGGACGATCTCGCTCGAGGAAGCGCTGCGCTTTGAAGCTCTGCACGAGCAGGTGTATCGCGAACTTGGTTTCGATATCGTCTCCATCGGTCCGGGCAGCGTCCCCGAGCGAGTCGGAGAAATCCTGGCCGCGATCAAGACAGCATCGGCTGGTCAGGTCACAGCGCCTCGCGGAGTGGGTGCAGCCACTTAGGCACCGTGTTCCTCGATTCAACTCGACCTTGCAGAAGGTAGTGGCTCAGTTTGAAATCAGTGTTCAACGGACCTTGGTGGCGCACGCCTCGAGGCGTGCAGTGAAACTCGACTTCAAACACGCCTTAAAGGCTTGCGCCACCCGGCAGCTTAAACGTTCATTCAAATTGAGGCACTACATTGCAGAACGTCCGCTGGCCACCGGCGACTGAACGGATTATCCTTTTCGCATGAAACTGCGTGGTTGCGGCACCGCCCTCGTTACCCCCTTTAAGCAAGACGGCAGCCTCGACGAAACGGCCCTGCGCGAGCTGGTTCGATGGCAGGTGGACTCGGGCATAGATTTCCTGGTCCCCTGCGGCACCACGGGCGAAACCCCAACGCTTGCGCACGACGAATGGCTGCGCGTCATCGATATTACCGTCGAGACCGCGGGCGGGCGCGTGCCCATCATGGCCGGCGCCACCTCCAACAACACACGCGAGGCCGTGGCCAAAGCGCTGGAAGCCTCCTCCCGCGCGGGCGTCGATTACATCCTCACTGCGACTCCCTACTACAACAAGCCCACGCAGGAAGGCGTCTACCGGCATTTCGCCGCCATAGCGGAGGCCTCGACCAAGCCGCTCATCCTGTACAACATCGCCGGACGCACCGGGACCAACATCGAGACGCCAACACTGCTGCGGCTGGCCGAGATTCCCAACATCGCTGGAGTGAAAGAAGCCAGCGGCAACATCGGACAGATTGCCGAGGTCTGCGCCAGCGTGCCGGAAGACTTCCTGGTCTTCTCCGGCGACGACGCGATCACGCTGGCTGTCATTGGCCTCGGCGGCGTGGGGATCGTCTCCGTGGTGTCGAACGAAGTTCCCGCCGAGATGACGCGCTTGACCAACGCCGCGCTCTCCGGCAAGTGGGACACCGCGCGCCTGCTCTTCCGCAAATATCTGCCGCTGATGCAGGCCAACTTCATCGAATCGAATCCCGGCCCGGCAAAGGCAGTACTGGCCATGATGGGCCGCATGGAAGAGGTCTATCGCCTGCCGCTGGTGCCGATGAAGAAGGAGAGTCGCGCCAGGCTGGAGAAGATCGTCGCGGAAGTTGGCCTGCTGCAGCCGCAACCCGCGGCTGCGCGTTGACTCTTTCAGCGCCGCAGACCGCATTGGCTCAACCCCGCCTGTGATCAACGCTCCGAGTACATGATGGGCGCTGGATGACGACCCGCGCGTGGCGCTGCTGCGCTGCGGTCCGCGCGCCTTCGCGAGTTGCGCAAGCAGGCGCAAAGTCGGGTACAGTAGCTACTGGTTTGGGAGGAGAGATGGCAGTTAAACCGATACCTGATGGATACTCCACCGTCACCCCATATCTGACGCTGAACAATCCCGAAGCCACCATGGACTTCCTCGCGAAGGCCTTTGACGCGCAGGAGACCTATGCCATGCGCGACGGCAAGGGCCAGGTGCAGCACGCCGAGATGAAGCTCGGCAGCTCGATGCTTATGTTCGGCAGGGCGCATGACCAATACACGGCTCGCCCCGGCAACTTCTATCTGTACGTCGAGGACTGCGACGCCATGTACAAGAAGGCGCTGGCTGCCGGAGCGAAATCGCTGAGCGAGCCGGCCGATCAGTTCTACGGCGATCGTCATGGCGGCGTCACCGATGCCGAGGGCAACAACTGGTGGGTCGCGACGCACACCGAGGACGTCAGCCCCGACGAACTCAGTCGCCGCGCGCGCGAGTTTGCCCACAAGCAGGCGGCAGCCGCCGAGAAGGCCAAGTAGGCGGTGCTATAATTTTCTTTCGTCCACTCCGATCGTTCCCGATTGGAGCGGCGATTTTGTGCGCCCGCTGCATATCGGTGCGCGCAGCCATCGGCACTTATCCTGATCGTCCAATATTCGAGGTTTCTTCATGTCAGGCCATTCCAAATGGGCAACCATTAAGCACAAGAAAGGCGCGCTCGACGCCAAGCGCGGCAAGATCTTCACGCGGTTGATAAAGGAAATCACCATCGCGGCCAAGAGCGGTGGTGACGCCGAGAAGAACCCCCGCCTGCGCACCGCGGTGGCCGCCGCCAAAGCCGAGAACATGCCCGCCGACAACATCAAGCGCGCCATCCAGCGCGGCACCGGCGAGCTGCCCGGCGTCTCCTACGAAGAAGTCACCTTCGAAGGCTACGGCCCCGGAGGAGTTGCGATCCTGGTCGAGGTCTCCACCGACAACCGCAACCGCACCGTCAGCGAAATTCGCCACGCCTTCTCCAAAAACGGCGGGAACATGGGCGAGGCCGGCTCGGTCGCCTGGATGTTCCACAAGAAGGGCGACATTGTCATTCCCAAGTCGGCCGCCAAGGAAGACGACCTGATGAACCTGGTGCTCGAAACCGGCGCCGACGACCTGAAAGATGACGGCGAGAGCTGGGAGATCCTGACCGATCCGTCGGCTTACGAAACTGTGCTGGAAGCGGTGAAGAAGGCTGGCATTACGCCCGAAGTCGCCGAGATCGGCATGGTGCCGCAGAACTACACCAAGCTCGAAGGCCATCAGGCCAGCACCATGATCCGCCTGCTCGAAGCGCTCGAAGACCAGGACGACGTGCAGCACGTCTACTCCAACTTCGACATCGACCAGAAGCAGCTGGAAGAAGTTGCAGGATGAGGCGGGAACTTGGCATTGGGCACTTTGCACTTGGCGACTACAACGACCGCTGCGGCGGTCGTTTCCTTTTGCGCACACCTTCCAATGTTCACACATCACAGAACACTCCTGGCGCTGCCGATACACTGAGAATTCATCCCTAGATAAGGAGCCGCCGATGGCCACTACTGCCGAACCTGTCATCCTGGAAGAAACCGTTATACATCCTCCCAAGCGCCTGTTGTACGGCCCCGGCCCGGGCCAAGTGCATCCCCGCGTCTATGCGGCCATGGCGCAACCCATCGTCGGCCACCTCGACGCCTACTTCTTCGAGGTCTCCAACGACATCCAGCGCGTGCTGCGCACTGTGTTCGGCACGAAGAACCAGGAGACTTTCGTCATCTCCGCTACTGGCAGCGGCGGTATGGAGACTGCCATCAGCAACTTCGTCCAGCAAGGAACCAAGGTCGTGGTCTTCGCCAACGGCTACTTCTGCGACCGCCAGACCGAGATGGCGCGCCGCCAGGGCGCCGAGGTCGTGCGCTTCGAGAAGCCCTGGGGCGAAGTCTTCACCGACGACGAAGCCCGCGGCTTCATCCGCCGCGAGCGCCCGCAGGTCGTGACCTACGTGCAGGCCGAAACCTCCGCCGGCGCCTTCCAGCGCGGCACGGCGATCTGCGAAGCCGCGCATGAAGTGGGCGCACTGGTCATCGCCGACTGCGTCACCTCGCTTGGCGCCATGCCCGTCGAGGTCGACAAGACCGGCATCGACATCGCCTACAGCTGCTCGCAGAAGGGCCTGAGCTGCCCGCCGGGACTGGCGCCCATCACCGTATCGCCGCGCGCCATGGAGTGGCTGCGCAAGCGCGAGACCCCCAACCGCTCCTGGTACTTCGACATCAAGCTCATCTCCGACTACCTGGTCGAGTCGCATCGCTATCACCACACCGCCTCGGCGACCATGTTCTACGCCATGCGCGAGGGCCTGGCGCTCATCGAGGAGGAGGGTCTGGAGAACCGCTGGGAGCGCCATCGTCAGGCGCATCTGGAGTTCGTGAAGAAGGCCGAGGCGCTCGGGCTGAAGATGCACGTGCCGTCGCCGGCCAACCGCATCTGGAACCTGAACACGCCGCGCGTTCCCGAAGGCGTTGACGACGCCAAGGTCCGCGCCACGCTGCTCAAGGAGAACGGCATCGAGATCGCAGGCGGCTTCGGCCAGCTTGCCGGCAACGTCTTCCGCGTCGGGCTAATGGGCCCGCTGGCCAGCAGCCAGAGCGTGACGCACTTTATGCATTGCTTCGAGAGCGCGCTGCGCGGGGCGGGTTACAAGGGGTGAGCGGTAGTCGGGAAGGGCGGGCCTTCAGGGCCGCGTCGCGACGGGAGTATTGAAGAGCGGTGCGGTGGGCCCCTTGCCGTTCATGCGAAAAGCCCCACCCGAGCAAACCAAGCTCGGATGGGGCACCCTCCTGATTCGACCTGACAATGTTTAGGTCGGCCGCCAAGCCATTCCGTCGTATCGGTCCGCCCCTTTCCCTTACCTTGGCCTCCCGGCCATACACCCATGCAGGAACCAAATCATTACCGCCAGAAAACACGCTCCCAGCACGCGTATCTGGATGGCCCCCCATCCGCTACTGTACTTCGCTTCACTCAGACTGCCACTCAATCTGACCCAGCGCGGTGCTCGAAACCACAATCGTGGCGAAACTAGCATAAGCGCTCCGTTGCTAACGACCGCCACCACGACAACAATAAAACATACGATCCCGATTAGCTGTTTCATGGAATCTTCCTCCTAGAACCAGCTCTCAACAGTGTTGATGGTCCGGTTGACGAAACTGGTCACACTTCTGACGGCGGGCGTTATATCAAAGTTATGGGCGCCACTGAAGGACAACGGATCTTTTGTCCCCACCGACGGCCCGGCCACTGCTGGACCACTCCCGGGAGACTTTGTAACTGTCGAGCCAGTCAATGGCGTAGGCTGAAATTGAACCGAGTAGGTCGTACCATTCGCAATCGAGTTTGCATTTTGTCCCGCTGGAACGATTGCATCGCTAACGATGACGCCATTACCCCCAAAGGGAGCAGGCGTAAAGCTTATGGTTGGACCGGCATATGTCGAGTCAGTGGAAGGCACGTAGGATACATTGGCACCCACGCCTACCATACTGCCTAGGAAGGATCCTGGGATGCCGCCACCTACAGGGTCGATCAATTCACTATCAGACCACCGACGAACATACCGAGAGCGGACGAGGTAGCCGATGCCGTCACAATTGAAGTGGATCCATTGCCACCTGGTTGTGCCGAGTTATTTTGCGCCTCGGAGACAATATCACATTTTGTGGCAGCCTTTGCATTTGCCGGGTGCCCCACTCATCCGGGGGTCGGATGAGTGGGTGATTGGAGGGAAGGGGTGTCGAGTATTTCTCACCTGGGCTGGCGACCGAACAATTGCGAAGCGACTGGATGTCCTCACGAGACGAGGCCCTGGATCCGGGCGTTGGATCATAGACCGAGATTAACGGCGAGGTGGATGAGTTTGGGTCAGGGAGGTACTCGATATTTGTGACTCGCGAGACCCACTCATCCGAACGCCGCGGATGAGTGGGGCACCCGACGACTGAATGTTCTCACGAGATCAGGCCCTGAATCATGTACCGAGAGAATGGCGAGGTGATGAGTATGGGTCAGGGAGGTACTCGATATTTGTGACTCGCGAGACCCACTCATCCGAAACGCCGCGGATGAGTGGGGCACCCCAGCTTTACCCGCGGTCGATTATGTGCCTGGGACCTCGGTTTCCTGATGGAAGGGTGAGACCCATTTGCCGGCCTTCTTTTGCCACAGCGAGCTGGCGATCACCTTGCCGGCTTGCTTCTTGCCTGAGCAGGTGGCGTCCTGGGTGGCGGTGTAGGTCATCAGCACCGTGTCCTTGTCGAGCCACATGTAAGAGAAGCTGGAGAGCGAGAAGCTGTTGACCGTGCAATCGTGACTGGCAATGCCATGCAGGATCTGTTGCGTGCCTTTCGTTACCGTGCCGTCGGCAATATCGATTGAGTTCTCGGGAACCGTGTCTTTGATGGGCTCCGCGTTGTGCTCCTTCCAGGCTTGCCAGCCGGCCTGTTCCTTGGCTTCCAGAGACTTTTCTGTTGCCGAACTCGCCTGCGCGAACAGCTCAACTCCGGAAAGCACCACTGCCAACATCATTGCCGTCAAAACCAGTCGACGCATTTCATCCTCCTGTGTTGTATGTTGCGGGGAGAATAGTAGGGGCAGGGAATGCCGCTGTCAATGAACGTACGAGGTTTGATGGACGATTGGGTATACAGCGAGACAATCTCCGCACGAGCGTCGCTGGAGCAGGGACACACGGCACGACATCTGCCGCCGGCCGAACAGTTGGGTGAAAGGCAGCTTCCTCGCGAGCTAAAGCTCGCTCAGAAGCACGAGATAATAGGTGTTAGGCGCTGGCCTGAAGGCCAGCTCTACCCGAAGCCAAGAACTAAAAGCCGAAAAATGAAAGGCTAACAACGAAGAATGAGGGAACCCGAGGTTCGCGTCTAAAGAACGCGCGAACCCGGGGCACAAATTTCTAGGCGATTCTCAGGCGCTTGAGCACGTTCTCGTTTCTAGGCCGTTCCCAGGCGCTTGAGCACGTTCTCGCGGAAGCCGCGGCTAAGCGTCAGCTTGGTACCATCGCGCAGCAGGATCGAGTAGTCGCCGTAGAGCGACGGGCGCAGTGTCTTGATGCGATCGACGTTGACCAGTGTCGAGCGATGCACGCGCAGGAACTGATGCTGTCCCAGACGGCCCTCTAGCGAGGTGATGGTCTCGCGCAGGATGTGCGTGGCGGCGCCGACGTGCAGGCAGACATAGTTGCCCGCCGATTCGGCCCAGTCGATTTCGGCCGGCCGGAGGCAGACGATCTCGCCGTCGGCTTTGATCACTATGCGCTGCGGCGCGCTGGGGCGAGAGTCGAGCTCGGCCAGCAGGTTGAGGACGCGGCGCTGGAAGGTCGCTTCCGAGGGTTGCTGCAGCTGCTTGCGGGCGTGCTCGAGCGCCTCCGACAGGCGGTCCTTGGCGACCGGCTTCAGCAGGTAGTCGAGCGCGTGCACCTCGAAGGCCTTCATGGCATAGCGGTCGTAGGCGGTAACGAAGATGGTCAGCGGCATGGGTTGATCGCGCAGCGCGGAGACCACGCCAAAGCCGTCGACCTCCGGCATCTGGATATCGAGGAAGACGAGGTCGGGCTTCTCGCGCTTGATGAGCGCGATGGCCGACTTGCCGTCGCCGCACTCGGCAACGATCTCCAGATCGGGTTCGTCCTCCAGCAGGCCGCGCAGGCGTTCGCGCGCCAGGGCTTCATCGTCGCTAAGCAAAACTCGAATGGGCATCGCTGGTACTGACCTCCTCGGAATAGGTACGGAATGGGATATGGATCTTGATGACGCAGCCGCCGCCGGGAGCGTCTTCCAGAATCAGGCGGTGATCGTTGCTATAGAGCTGTTGCAGGCGGGCGCGCGTGTTGCGCAGGCCGACGCCTTCGGGCGGAATCGAGCCGTCATAGCGGGTCAGGCCGACGCCATCGTCGGCAATCTCCAGCCACAACTCGTCGAAGACGACGCGGCTGGCAACGCGGACGTGGCCGGGGGCGCGGCGCGGGCTGATGCCATGGCGGATCGCGTTCTCGACCAGCGGCTGCAGGATCATGTTGGGCACCAGCGCCGACAGCGTGCTGGGCGCAATGTCCATCTCGACGCGCAGGCGGTCCTGGAAGCGGGTTTGCTGGATGTCGATGTACTTCTGCAGCAGCGTGAGCTCGCGGCTGAGCGGGACTTCGTGCACGCCCATGGCGTCGAGGGAGAAGCGCAGCAGGTCGGCCAGCTGCAGGGTCATGTTCTCGGCGGCCTCGCCGTCCTGGCGCGCCAGCGCGGCGATGGAGTTCAGCGTGTTGAAGAGGAAGTGGGGCTCGAGCTGGCTCTTCAGCAGCTCCAGTTGCGCCAGCGTCAGCTGCGCCTCCAGCTGCGAGGATTGCAGCTCGCGCTCGCGATACTTGCCGTAGTAGCTGATGGCGGCGGTGATGAGCACGATGTACCAGTAGCGCTGCAGGTCCATGAAGGCGCGCGAGAGAACGTGCGGGAAGTAGGGAAGATGCGCTTCCGGAATCCAGGTGACGAAGGGCTCCAGCCAGACGATGAGGCAAGCGGTAGCGAGTGTCAGCACGATGCTGATTGCCAGATGCAGGGGCAGCATCAGCTTCCAGTTGCTGCGGTCGAAGTTGAAGCGGCGGGCCAGCGCGTATACCGGGGGAGTGAGCAGCGACCAGACAAAAGAGATCGTAATGTTCCAGGCGAGCAGCTGTGCCCAGCTCTCGGGACTCCCCATGGAGGCGGTGTAGACGTGCGCGCCGGCGGCGCTGAGGAAGGCCAGCACCGTCCACAGCACAAAGCTGATGGCCCAGACCCGGCCCCAGCGCTTCAGGCCCGCGAGCGACGAGGTCCCGCGGCGGGCGCGATTGCGCCATTGCCGTTGCGCGGATTCGGAAAGGCCTGAGAGCTCCAGATCGTCTGGCATGGTGAGCTACCATTCTGTGCTGCGCCGCAGACACACGTAGACCAGCGCACCGGTTTCAGTGATAGACGAAAATCCGGGAAGAATGTTTCCGAAAAATCTGGGTATGATGAGTGTGGTTCCGGCGATATGTCCGTTTGCGGACATGTTTGCTGTCGGGAGCGATTTGGGGTTCACCACGGAAGCATGGAATTCGCGGAGAAATAACAGATATTGGATCTTTATGCACTCCGTAACCTCCATGTTTCCGTGGTGGATAGATTCTGATGCATGAGCTCGGCATTGCCGCTTCCATCCTGGATTGCGTTGATCGCGAGGCCGAGCGTCATCCCGGCGGACACATCTCGAAGGTCGGGGTCAAGATCGGAGAGCTCTCGGGCGTCGATGGCGACGCGTTGCAGTTTGGGTTCGAGGTATTGGTGAAGGACACTGAGCGCGAGCCGCTCGCCCTCGAGCTGGAGTTTGTGCCGCGGATGCAGCGCTGCGATAAATGCGGTTACGAGTTTCGCATGACCGAGTTCGATCCGCGCTGTCCGCGGTGTGGCGACTTTGCGACCGTGTGCATCAGCGGGGAAGAGCTGGACATCGCGTACATGGAAGTGGAGGAGTGAGGCCGGGTCGCAAGGTAGGACCACGATAGAGGTCCTTCGACTCTGCGACCGGCAACTAGCCCGCCGATCGCAAAAAGCGCGATCGTCCGGCTATTTGCAAGGTCGCTGCGCTCAGGTTGACCTTTTTTGAGTTGAAGGGGCGGAGTGCCGAATACTGAGTATTAAATGCTGAGTGCCGCTTGCTCGGTTCTCACAATCGGTGACCAGGGATTACACGCATGAACCGCATTGCCGTAGAAAAGAAGGTCCTCAACGAGAACCAGATTCTCGCCGATGAGTTGCGCGAGCGCTATCGCGCCAACGGCGTGTTGTGCGTGAACCTGATCAGCGCGCCCGGCTCGGGCAAGACGGCGCTGCTGGAGCGCACGCTGGAGCGCATGGACCGTGCCGAGCGCGTCGCCGTGCTGACCGGCGATCTGCAGACCGAGAATGACGCGCGGCGGCTGGCGAAGTTCGGCTTTCCGGTCAAGCAGATCACCACCGGAGGCACCTGTCATCTGGACGCGCGCATGATCACGCGGCATCTTGCGGACTGGAAGCTGGAGGAGCTGGAGCTGCTGATCGTAGAGAATGTCGGCAACCTGGTGTGTCCGTCGAGCTACGATCTCGGGGAGGCCGCGAAGATCGTGCTGCTGAGCACCACCGAAGGCGAAGACAAGCCGCTGAAGTATCCCTCGATCTTCTTCAAGTCGGAGCTGATGCTGCTGACCAAGATCGATCTATTGCCGTATGTGCCGTTCGACGCCGGCTTGGCGCGCGAGAATGCGCGCCGGGTACATCCGGGGATGGAGATCATCGACGTCTCCAGCAGCAGCGGATCAGGGCTGGACCTCTGGATGGAGTGGCTGAAGGCGCGACGCGCGAGAGTCGTGGCGTAGCGGCTCCAGGCTTCTGTCATATTAGATTGCTAACATTAGATTGGAAACATCCTGCTGCAGTCCTCGACCGGTTGACATGTGCGGCACATGAAAATATGTTATTAGCATGTCGAAGATGATCCAGCTTCGCAACGTGCCGGACGCGCTTCACCGCACCCTAAAAAGCCGTGCTGCCATGGCCGGCATGTCCCTCTCCGATTACCTGCTGGCCGAGATCAGGGAAATTGCCGAGCAGCCAACGTTGTCCGAGCTTCGTGCCCGGCTGCATACGCGTAAGCCTGTCCGCATCCAGATGGACACCGCTCAACTGCTACGGGAAGAGCGCGCCGCCCGATGATCGTGCTGGATGCGTCAGCAGCCATCGACTGGCTGCTCCAAACGGCCGCGGGGCAGCGTATCGAGACTCGTATCTTCTCGCGCAAGGAGAGCCTGCATGCTCCGCACCTTCTGGACCTGGAGGTCGCGCAGGTCCTCCGGCGCCTAGTGCTGCAGGGTTCTGTTACGGCTGTTCGGGCCGACCAGGCGATCCGTGACCTGCTTGATCTGCGGGTTCATCGATATCCTCACATTCTGTTGATAAGCCGAATCTGGCAACTGCGCCACAATTTTTCCGCCTATCACGCCTCGTATATTGCGCTGGCGGAAGCGATTGGCGCCGTGTTGCTCACCCGCGACCAGCGCCTTGCCTCCGCGGCCGGCCACGTGACGAAGGTCGAGTTCTTCTAGGCGGCCCACGACGAGGGGCCCCGGCCAAGTGGGGGATTTCACCGCATCCCCAGGGAAAGTGGCTCTTTTCACGCTCCACCCGGCCTAGCGGGCCTCTTCACTCCCACACTCCGCACTAATCGATTCAACAACTTAGCTAAACACTGAGCAGCCATTCAGTTCGGCTGATCACGTGCATTTGTGATGGACGGAGACCGACGGGGCCCGGACTCCACAGACTGCAGCTTCATATCAGGAGATCGATCTCATGAAGAAAGCACTTTTAGTAACGCTGATGGTTCTGGCCGTGGGGATGTTCGCAGCGGCGCAGATCCAAGCCCCCACGTCCGACGTATTGGGCGCTCACCTCAATTACGGCCGCGGCTGCGCGGCCTGCCACGCCCCGCATAGCGGCGCGCGCGGCAACGGCATTGCCACCACCGACACCGCCACCGGCGACATCGCCCTTTGGGGCCAGGACGTTGCCCCTCTGTTCGGCAAGTCCTACACCACTGGCCAGAGCGAGCATGGCGGCTACACGCTGACCCTTCCTTCCGGCTGGAACGGCAGCGATCCCGTGACCGCCAACACCATGACGTGCCTCAGCTGCCATGACGGCAACTATGCGACGGGCGCCATGATGAAGAACAAGGTCTACGAGACGGTCCCCGGCACCTATGCCAGCAACAACATTCCGACCCTGCTGGGCAAGGACGGCAACACCCAGGGCGATTATCTGAACGATCACCCGGTGGGCGACAACGCCACCGTAGGTTGCGGCGGCCCTTACAACTGGGACTGCACGATCAACGGCAGCGGCACGATTGTACCCGGACCGAAAATGACCCAGTTCATCACGAACTACGGTTTCTTCGTCAGCACCAAGGCCTACAACGCCCAGCCGACGGTACAGTGCACCACCTGCCACAACCAGCACCTGATGAACGTGGTCAGCGTGACGCAAGGCGCGACCTCGGGTCTGCCGAGCGGTTACTACGCGACGATGTTCTTCATCCGTGCGCCTTACAACCCGGCTACCACGACTGCCGGTTCCAACCAGACCGCTCAGTTCTGCCGCCAGTGCCACGGTGGCGAGGCGAACGAAATGAACGGCGCCTCCACCATCCCGACCACCTTCTAACTTGCAACTCCGGGGGAGAGAGCCAATCTCTCCCCCAAGTCTTACGGGTGAGGAAGTTAAGCGGTGAGGAAAATGAAGTACAAACTCTCCATCTGCGCGCTGGTTTTGATAGGCCTGGCAAGCTCGCCGGCCCAGGTCGCTTCGCACGCCGGCAGCGCCGCCAAGCCGGCAGCGACACAAGCCGCGCAGCCTACGGGCAAGCCGGTGGCACGCGTCAATGGGGCGGTGCTTACGGACAAAGACCTGGTGCGCGAAGAGCTCCTGATCTTTCCCTATGCCAAGCAGCACAACGGCAATATTCCGGCAGACCTGGAGCCGGGCATTCGCCAGGGCGCGCTGCAGATGATCATCTTCGAAGA
This sequence comes from Terriglobales bacterium, assembly GCA_035651035.1. GTDB lineage: Bacteria > Acidobacteriota > Terriglobia > Terriglobales > Acidobacteriaceae > Bog-257. Next base: position 3,389 of record DASRGM010000255.1, on the reverse strand, counting down.
GCTGGTGTACCAGGACGCGAAGAAGCGGGGCGTGACGATAGCGCCTGAACGTATGCGGCAGGCGCAAGCCGAGTTTCGCAAGCAATTCGGCAGCGCGAGCGAGTATCAGCAGTTCCTGCGGGCCGAGTTCCAGGGCAATGAGCAGTTATTGCGGGAGAAGATCCAGCGCTCGTTGCTGATCGAACAGTTGCTGAAGACGGAAGTGGCTGCCCGGTCGAAGGTGTCCTTCGCCGAAGCCAAGGCTTATTACGACAAGAACCCGGGGCGCTTCGCCTATCCCGAGTCGTTCGCCATCCAGACGATTTCCGTTATTCCGCCGGAGAAGGCGACGCCGGCGCAAGTAAAAGAAGCCAAGAAGCGGGCCGACGAAGCCTACAAGCAGGCCAAAGCGACGAAGAACGCCGAACAGTTTGGGCTGCTGGCCGAGAAGATTTCCGAGGACGACTATCGCGTGATGATGGGCGACCACAAATGGGTGCCGCGCGACAAGATGCCGCCGGAGATGCTGGCGCCTGCATTGAAGATGAAAGACGGCGATACCAGCGACCTGATCCAAGTTGGCCAGTTTTACGTAGTGTTTCGGCTGAACAAGCATCTGCCGGCAGGTAAGACGCCGTTCGAGCAGGTGAAAACCGAGCTGCGGAAGCAGCTGGAACAACAGAAGACCAACCAGGTGCGCGCGACGCTGGGCAAGAAGTTGCGCGAGAACGCGAAGGTAGAAACGCTGTGAAGTAGTGATCCGTGCTCGTTGGTCAGTGGCCAGTAAATAGAAGATGGGGCCAGAGCCCCACAAAAGATGAAACAAAGTCTCCAAGTTATTTACGGAGCTTCCGCAAAGGCTGGTGGGGTGTGCGGGAAAAATTACAAACTGCGACATTTGCCATAGTTGTGCTCTATCTGCTGACGCTCCCCCTGGCGGCGCAGGTCACTATCGGCGACAATCTCAGCCTCAGCGCCAATGGAACCATCTCGGCGAACTACACCGATACTACGGGCAACCAGGTCGGATCCAGCCATGGCCTAGGATTCGGCGGCACCACCGGCTTGTCCGGCTATTACTACAATCCGAACTTCATCTCGTTCACCGCCAACCCGTACTACAACCAGTCGCGCAGCAATTCCGATTTTGCTTCGCTGACCAATGCCAGCGGGGTAACTCTTTCGAGCAGCATTTTCGCCGGCAGCCATTTTCCCGGGGCGGTGAACTACTCGACGGCATACAACAGCACCGGCAACTATGGGATACCGGGTATCAACAGCCTGAATACGAACGGCAATGCACAAAACTTCGGTGTAACCTGGAGCGAATTGCTGCCTGGCTGGCCCACACTGACTGCCGGCTATCAGCAAGGCAGCAGCAACTACTCTCTGTATGGTACCAATGAGAGCGGCAGCTCCGACTTCCACTCTTTTTTCCTGAGCTCGTCCTATACGGTTGCAGGATTCAACTTAAGCGGAGGCCTGAACCATTCCAATTCGGACGCCTTATTACCCGGAATTATCGTGGGCGATCAAGAGGCGACCTCCCGATCCGACAGCACGGGCTACACCTTCAGCGCGGCGCACGCCCTTCCCTGGAACGGCACCTGGTCCACCTACTTCAACCGTACCGATTTGAATTCGAACTATCTGGGTTATAGCTTCAACGGAGACATCGACCGGGTGGCGAGCGTGGTGGGAGTCAACCCCACGCCGAAACTTCATCTTTCGATGGAGGCCGACTACACCGATAATCTGACGGGATCGATTTATCAGGCTCTGGTTCCGGGCGCCGGGGGCAGCAGCCTGGCAACCGGCTCCTCCAGCGTCGTCAACGCGCAAGGGTCGGGCACGTCGGCGACCGGAATAGTTGACGGTACGAACCTGGAGCAGGCTTCTCATGCCTGGAATTTCCTCTTCAACACGTCCTATTCGTTTGCTCCCAACCTGCAAGTACAAGGGCAGTTCGAGCGCCGCCAGCAAAGCTATTTGGGCGCGGACTACGGCTCGAACCTATACGACGTAGGCATGTTTTACACGCGGGCGATCGCGGGTGGCTACTTCGGCAGCTCCGTATCGGTCTTCGAGACGACCACTGACAATAGCAATTCCAACCAGCTTGGATTTACCGTCAATACCAACTACAACCGCCAGATCGGACAATGGCTGGTAGGAGGCTATGCTAACTATGCGCAGAATGCGCAGACGCTGCTGGTGACGTACACGACCTCCTATTACAACTTCAGCGGCAACGTAGCTCGCCGCTTCGGACGCTGGTACTGGAGCGCCAACGCCGGCGGCGGACGCAGCGGCCTTACCGCCCAGCCGGACACCAAAAGCGACAGCGAGAGCTTTGGCACCAGCATCGGCAACAACAAAATCAGCGCCAGCGCGCAATATGCAAAGTCGGCCGGCAACGGCCTGGCCGGCGGAGCGGGACTGATTTCAACGCCCCTGCCGCCGATCATTCCGCCGGAGCTGCTGGTCCTCTACGGCGGGACCAGCTACTCGTTCGCATTATCCGGCTCGCCTGTGCGTCATCTGCAAGCGACCGTCAACTATACGAAGTCAAAAAACGATCTGACCAATCAGGGGGTCTTCTCGTACAACAACTACGAAACGGCGAATGCCTTTTTCCAATATCAATTTCGCCAGCTGGGTATACAAGGTGGATATACTCACCTCATACAGGGGTTCAGCGCATCGGGATTGCCTCCGGCCAGGGTGTCCTCGTTCTCAATTGGTGTGTATCGATGGTTCAAATTCTTCTAGCCGGCCGGCATAGGGCGAGGCGATGGTCGAGAAATGCGTTGGTGGCGGCCCTAGTACTACTGTCATGCGGCGCGTTGAGCGCTAAATCCAAACCGAAGACCACCACGGTTACAGTCCCGCAACTCCTGCTGGAGGGCGGGCGCAAGCTGACCTTTGAGCGGTCGCTGCAGTCCGACCGCGACGTGCGTCCCAAGCCGGGCTTCTTCACCAAGGTGTTCGATCTGGTGGTTGGCGCACCCGACCTGCACTTCCTGGTGCGTCCCTACAGCGTGGTGGAAGATTCGCGCGGGCGGTTGATCGTCACCGACCCGGGCGCGCGCGGCGTCCATATCTTTGACCTTTTGCAGTTGAAGTACAAGTTCATCGAGCGTGCCGACAAGAGCAGGGACGCGATGCGGGCGCCGCAGTGCGTGGCGGTCGACGACAAAGACAATATCTACGTTACCGACTCCGAGGCGGGCAAGATTTTCGTCTTCAATGCCGATGGAAAATATCAGCGAGCCATCGGCAGCCTGAAGGGGGGCGAGGGATTTTTCAAGCGCCCGACGGGAATTGCCATCGACGCGGCCGAGCAGCGCATTTACGTCACCGACACGCTGCGAGACAAAATCTTCGTGCTCGATATGGCGGGCGAGGTG
>DASRGM010000254.1:0-5903 GCA_035651035.1 Terriglobales bacterium | reverse complement strand
TACAAGCTCACCTCCGAGCAGAAGGCTGGGAAAATCGTATACCGTCTCGACCCGCTGTCGGGGCAAGTACAGGTGGGCGACACGCTCGCGGTGCGCCTCACCGTCGGCGGCAGCGTGTGGAGTTACCTGATGATCGAGGACCCGATTCCTTCGGGCACGGAGTCGATCGCGCGCGACGATTTGTACGAGCTCGAAGACCGGCCGGGGTGGTGGGGACAGTCCTATAGCAACCGTGAGCTGCGCGATGATCGCACCACGTTCTTCAACTTCTACTTCCCGCAGGGGCAGCACGAATACGTTTACCTGCTGAAGGTGGTCAATCCCGGCGTCTTCCGGGTGAGCCCGACGAGCGTGCAGCCGATGTATCAGCCGGAATATCTCTCGACCAGCGATGCGCTGACGGTGACGGTGAAATGAACGCGAGACACAAAGGCGTGGCGAAGCTGTGGCTGCTGAACCTATTCGGCAACGCCACCCTTTTGGCGGGCGTGTACTGCTTTCTGGTGCTGCCGGATGCCCACCGCTCGCAAGTCGCCGCCTCCGCGCTGCTGGCGCTCATCGTGGCCTTCGGCGGACTATGGCTGCGCGCCGGATCGTTCGCCTACTTCCGCGTCGCCGAGTTTCGCGATGCCGGCTGCGTCTGGCGCGCCTTCCGCCATGTGCTGCGCCATATCATCGCGCTGCTGATCTGGATCATCCCGCTGGCGATACTGGAGTGGCTGCTTTTCCGCTGCCTGGTGTACGCGCCGCAGTTCGGCGTGTGGTTCTGGCAGAAAGTCCCGGCGCTGCGCTTCGGCAGCCCACGCGCCATCTTTCACGTCACAGAGTGGCTCATCTGGATGGCGATGGCACTGCTCGCGATCATCTGGCTGCCGGTGGCGAGCACCGTCGCGGCAGCGGGTCTCAGGCCAAGACTGATGTTGCGCTCATGGCGCTTGCTTAGGCGCCTATCGTACTGGCTGTGGTGTTGTGTCCTGGCCTTCGCTGGAGGTTATTTGCCGTACAAGCTGGTCTGGTGGATCCCTCAGCTCGATACCTTGAAGCAGCAGGCGTGGAGCGCAGGCCTGCGATTCGTCCTTTCCTACATGCTGCTGATCTCCGCCTGGGTGGCGCTGCTGCTGGTAATCGGCGACCGGCTGAGCCAGATCGATCCCATCGCGAAGGTAACGCAAGAGTCGAATCCGCCGGCCTGAACCCGTGCCAGCCGCGAGTGGGCAGTTCCTAGCGTATTTCGAATACCTCCAGAAAGCCGTGGCGGATCAAGGCCACGCGATGGCCGTCGGGCGACAATGCCGGGCGGCTCAGATCCCCGACGTAGGGACGCGGGTCCCAGCGCAGCCGAAAGCGCGACTTGCCGGTCGCCGTCTCCATCACGTTGACGCGCTCCAGATTAAATGGCCGCTCGATGCTGAGGAAGTTCAGCAGCGCGCCGAGGCCGCGGTATCCCGCGTCGTGAAAGCAGAAACGCGTGCCTGAGGCCGCTGTCGATACTTCCGCGAGAAACGAGCCTGCGCTGACCGGCACGCGCGCGATCGTCTTGCCTTCAAGAGTGACAATCGCCATCTCCTTGTCGGACTGTAACACCGCGATGGTTGTGCCATTGAGAAAGCGAGCCTCGGGCCAGACGCCCGTGTTGCCGGCCTCCACAACAAACTGCGGCTCGGGCTGATCAAGCTTCCTGACGTAAAGCTTGCCCTTCTGCACGTAGAGCAGCGCATGGTCGCCGGGAATGACGCGTGGTTCGTTCGCGGCGAAACTCTCCTGCTCGGCCAGGGTTTTGCCGTCGAGCAGCTTCTGCTCCCAGTGGGTGCGTCCGCCGACGGCGATGTGGCTTCCCTGCGGTGAAACGAAAAGCGGTTCACGCGTCGGCACCGGCGCGCCGCACTCCAGATCGCTCGAGCAGATTTGGACTCCCGCGCGGTTCAGCAGGACGAAGCTGTCATTGCCCGCCGATTGCACGGAATCCTTCGCCTTCTCGACAGGAAGCTCTGCCGTCTGCCGCAGGGCCCGCTTCGAAATATCGAAAAGAAGGAGCCTCGATTCAGGCTCGTCGGAGGCATCGGAATCCTCTGCGGCAAAATTTCTGGTGTTCACCGTCACCAGAACCAAATCGCCGGAGAGGAAGCTGATATCGCTAAAACTTCCCAGGATGCGACCCTGTGTCTGGGTTGGGAAACCGTAAGGACGCAGGTCGCTGCGGAAGATCGGCTTTGGTCCGGGAGCGACACGGCAGGCACACACGCCCGCGAGCAGCGCAGCGAGCAGGAAACTGATCAAATGCCGGCGAATTGCACGATGAGCGAGAGACAAGGCCACCTTCCAGCCAACCGATACAAACCCGGCGAGACCTCCCGAGCTTTCCTTCAGAATGACTAAGTTTTGTAACGCCAGCACCTCCCGCGCAAGAGAAAAGGGCGGCCTGAATGGGCCGCCCGGCATAAGCCTATGGAACGCTCATCGCTGATTGCTGATGGTCGCGGTCGTGCCGTCGAATTTTGTGATCTGGATGGTGAACGGCTCGGCATAGCTGTGCGCACGATCCTGCAGCGCGCTGAGCGCTACCTGCTCGCCCAGCAGGATCGACCAGAAAGTGGAGCTGCGGAAGTGGATGCCGGAGTGAACGCCGTGCCCGAGGCTGACGTTCCAGGCAAGCTTCGACAACTCGCCGTTGATGGTCAGGCTGTCGCGGTCGGCGCCGGTGTACGGTACCAGCGACAAACCATCGGTACTCGGCACCATGATGTCGGAGCCGGCGGCCAGGAGCAACGGGCGGATCGGCTGATTGCAATCGAAGAAGAACTTCATCGCGGTGATGCACGCACCGCCGACGGCCCCGTGTCCGGTGGGATAACAAGGATGTGCGGGCCCGCCTTCCGGAAAGGCTTGCGGCAACAAATAGCTACCGTATTGTCCATGAATAATGGGCAATACCGCTGAATTAAGCAGGTCGGGATGCAGGTGTGCCGCGGCCTGCGGCATCGGATTCTGGTTCGTCATCCGGGCTTGCAACAATGCGCCAATCTCCTCCGGGCGCTGCCGCAGGTTGACCACCCACTTGTGAAACCAGGACGCCTTCAATGCCCGTGTCGCCATTTCCGGCACGGTGCCTTTGGCATCCACGGGACCGCCCGCTTTGGTACCGAAGGTGCCGAAGCCGTGTTGCGTCAACGAGCCGTTGTAAGGGTTACCAGGGTTCACGTCGCAACCGATCTCAGCCAAAATCAGGCACGCGACAAAGTATTCCTGATGCAGCGCATCGGCATGGGTATAAGCCGCCAAATCCCGGCCCATGCGCATGAAGCGGTAGACGGGATCGAACCGCACGCTGAAGGAGGGCGGAAAGCCGCTCTCAACATTCTGGTACTCGACTGGATCGGTAAGGTAGTCCGCGCCGCCTTCGCTGACCGAGAGGTATCGCTTCACCTGTTGGCTAATGGGCTGCGCCCCGAAGAATGTCGGCTGGATCAGGAACTGCGAGAGGTATGGTCCTTGAACGTTTCCATCACCGGGAACAATCTGTCCGCGGAAGAGGTTCTGCGGCGTGACAGGGTAGGGAAACTGACTGCCACCGCTGCGGACGTAGGACATGTTATTCATGTCTGCGCAGGCCTGCACCGCCATAGGACTGCTCGCATAATCCTCAAAATGCACGTCGCGCATCAGGGCAGCCCAGTAGTGCTCGACTTGCTCAGCCGCGGTCTGTGCACTGGTCACCGACGGTGCGGGAGGAATAACGGTCGCGAAAGCGTCCAATCCCTCTAAATCGAACGCCAGGGCGCCCATGGGACCGTTCAAGGTTCCGGTGAAGCCGGGGCCGCCCGGATTCCCGACAAGTACGTTTTCGAAATCGGAGAATTGGCCGGTCTGCGTTGCGTGCGTCAGGCTGAGGAAGGATGCGCGATTCACGATGCCAAGTGCATCGTGCTTGAGGCACTTGCTCCAGCTACCACTGAAATCGCTGAACCGCTGTGAATCGCCGTTGTCGGGCAGAACGCCGACGTCGATCTTCTCATTTTGGGCGACACTCTTGCGGTAGTTGAAGCTGTCGTTGGCACGGTTGTTGGAGCGATAGGAAACCACAGAAGCCTCGGCCTGAGCGTGTTTGCCTTCGATCAGCGGTTCAAAGGGCACCGCAGCCAGCGCCACGGCTGCCGCGCTGCCGATACCCATCTTACCCATAAATGAGCGTCGGCTGCTGTCAGGCGGCTGGCCGGGTTTGCGCTTGTCTTGATTGGGCTGGCTGGCGTCGCCCTCAACCGGCGCGAGGTTTTCGCTGCTATCTTGCGGACTCATTATTAAGCACTCCTCTCAATTCGCACTGCGAAAAGCAGGATCGCGCAGGACTGTGCGGCGCTGGGGAGAGGAAAGAACCTTCCCTGGCTTGCGCAGGACTGCGAATGACTTGCGAAGTTTCTCAGCTCACAAACAGAAGCGGTGTCGCGAAGAAGGGGATGAGCGGGCCTTAATTTATGCCATTGACCTACTCTTGTTTCAGGAACTCCGCCCCTCGTTGGAGAATACTGATTTCAAAAAGCATGGATGTCAATCGGGAATTGCTGGATTTATAGCGAGAAAGACAATAATTTACTGAGTATCCGATTTCAAATCTCATTCTTGGATATAAAGATAGCTATTCGGGTGATGACTTCTCAACTCAGCGGGTAGATAGAAAGGCGAGTTGCCAATGGTCTCGAGCTATCAATATAGTCCGGCCGATAGCGATCACGCGGCTATTTCCAAGATTATTAGTTTTAATCATGGGCTCCTGCCTATGTCGTGGGCGCTGCCGCTGTCAATTCACTCAAGAGACCTGAAAAAAAGGGCAGCCCTAGAAGGCTGCCCCTGTCGAAATGCACGAAATAGTTTAGCTCTGGTTCGTGATAGTAGCCGTCGTGCCGTCGAACTTCGTAATTTCGACTGTCAACGGCTCGTTGTAGCTGGCAGCGCGGTCCTGCAGAATGCTGAGTCCGATAGCCTCGCCAAGAATAAGTGACCAGAAGCTGGAGCTGCGGAAGTGAATGCCGGAGTGAATGCCGTGTGCCTGAGTGATGTTCCAGCCCAGCTTCGCCAGCTCGCCGTTGACGGTCAGTTCGCCGGCGTCGCTGCCGGTGTACGGCACGAGCGATAAGCCGTCTTCACTCGGCACCATCACATCGGACCCTGCCGCTTGCAGCAAGGGCTGGATGCGCTGGTTTCCGTCGTAGAAGAACTTGATCGCAGCGATGCAGGCGCCGCCGACCGTACCATGTCCGGTGGGATAGCACGGGTGGGTCGGAGCTCCTTCCGGGAAAGCCTGAGGGAGCAGGTAACTGCCATAGGTCGAGTGAATAATCGGCAGGACGGCTGAGTTGAGCATGTCCGGGTGGAGAGCCGCTGCGGCTTGGGGCATCGGATTCTGATTGGTGAGGCGGGCATGTACTAGAGCACCGTACTCTTCCGGACGCAGGCGCAGATTCACCATCCACTTGTGCCACCAGGAACCCTTCAGGGCGCGGGTAGCCATCTCGCCAAGGGTACCTGCGGCATCCGGGCCGCCCAGCGTGCCGAACCCCTTTTGGGTTCGCGAGCCGATGTATGGATTGCCGGGATTGAACGGCGTCTTAATGCTGCTCAGGATCATGTAGGCGGTGAAGTACGCCTGATACAGAATGTCCACATGCGTGTAGGCAGCCAGATCGCGGCCCATACGCATAAAGCGAAAGACCTGATCAAACGAAAGGTGGAAGTTGGGCGCGCCGCCGTTCTGGTTGTGCTGATACTCAGTGGGATCGGTGAGAAACTCCGCGCCACCAGATCCTACCGAGTTAAACCTCTGCACCATCTGGTTCAGCGGCTGGCAACCATAAAACGTCGGCTGGATCATGAACTGCGAAAGATACGGACCCTGCACTGCACCGTCGCCC
>DASRGM010000253.1:0-5425 GCA_035651035.1 Terriglobales bacterium | reverse complement strand
CATGAGCCAAACAACGTCTGCATCTCAAACCGGCCGCCCGGGTGGTAGTGGCAGCGCCTCCTCATCATTCGCGGCAATGGCACAGGCATACTTCGACGGCTACTTTCGCTTTCATCCCACCGAAGGCACAGCCGCCGGTTTTCACCAGTATGACGCCGTGCTGGAGGATTATTCGCAACCATCGCGCGATGCGGAAATCGCATTTCTGAGCCAGGAAAAGCAGGAGTTCGCCTCCTTCCGCCCGGCCCACTCCAACCAAGACCTTGATGCCGACATCAAGCTGGTGTCCAATGCCATCGATGCGCGTCTTCTGGAGCTGCAGAACGTCCGGAACTGGCAGCGCAATCCCGATGGCTACTCCAGCAGCCCGACGTACAGCATCTTCATCTTGATGAGCCGCAACTTCGCGCCTCCCGAGCAACGGCTGCAATCGGTGATTGCGCGCGAACAGAAAATGCCGGCAAACTTCTCCGCTGCGCGCCAAAATCTCCAGAACGTCCCGAAAATCTACGTCGAGATCGCGCTGGAGCAGATCCCCGGCATCATCAGCTTCTTCCAGAACGATGTTCCCAAGGCGTTCACCAGTGTCGCGGACAAAAAGCTGCTCAGCGATTTTCACGCCTCCAACGGCAAGGTCATCGCTGAACTTCAGTCCTACCAGACTTACTTGACGGAGACGGTGCTGCCGAACGCGCATGGCGACTTTGCCATTGGCGCCGACAACTATCGCAAGAAGCTTCTCTACGAAGAGATGGTCGATATTCCGCTCGACCGCCTGTTGCAGATCGGCTATGACGACCTGCATAAGAACCAGGCGGAGCTGAAGCGCGTCGCCGCACAGATTGATCCCAGCAAGACGCCTGCGCAGATCCTCGAGCAACTCGAGCAGGACCATCCGCAGCCCGACCAGTTGCTGCAAGCCTTCCGCGATACATTTAACGGCCTGGTGGAATTCATCCAGCAGAAGCAGATCGTTACGCTGCCTTCGCAAGTGCGTCCCATGGCGGAAGAGACGCCACCCTTCGGCCGCGCGCTCAGCTCCGCCTCGATGGACACGCCCGGCCCATACGAGAACAAGGCGACGGAGGCGTTCTTCAACGTTACGCTGCCCGAAGCGACGTGGTCGGCAGAAAAGACGAAGAGCTGGATGGAAGGCTTCAACCGCGGCACCATCATCAGCACCGCCGTACACGAAGCTTATCCCGGACACTACACGCAGTTCCTCTGGCTGAAGCAGGTGCCGGATGAAGTTCGCAAGCTCGTGGGTTGCGGCTCGAACTCCGAAGGCTGGGCGCATTACAGCGAGCAGCTGATGCTGGACGAAGGCTACGGCAACAACGATCCGAAATTGCGCATCGGCCAGTTACAGGACGCTTTGCTGCGTGACGCGCGCTACATTGCCGGCATCCAAATGCATACCGGCAAGATGACGCTGGAGGAGGCGACGCAGTTTTTCGTCAAGGAGGGATACCAGACGCAGGCGGTCGCCGAACGCGAAGCTAAGCGCGGTACCTCCGACCCGACATACTTGGTGTACACACTTGGCAAGCTGGAGATCCTGAAGCTGCGCACGGATTACAAGCAGAAGATGGGCGACAAATTCGGCCTGGAGCAGTTCCACAACGAGTTCCTGCAGCAGGGATATCCACCCATCAAGATTATCCGCGAGAAGATGCTGGGCAACGACAGTCCGGTGCTGTGAGAAGTTGTCAGTGGTCAGCTGTCAGTGGTGGAAGGGTACGGCTTCAGCCGTGCCGAAAGGCCCTTCTTTTTCTGTATCCCTCCACTACGCCTCGCTCCGGTCGGGATGACAAACCATAGACGGTGAAACATCATCTTTCGCCACGAGGATCAATGCCATATAAACCCGTTCGTAAAGCAGTCTTTCCTGCCGCGGGGTTAGGCACACGTTTCCTGCCGGCGTCGAAGGCCGTGCCCAAGGAGATGATCCCGCTCGTCGACAAGCCCGTTATTCAGTACGGGGTGGAGGAGGCGGTGGCCTCCGGATGCAATGAGATCATCATTGTGACCAGCCGCGGCAAGAGCGCCATCGAAGACCACTTCGATATCAGCCATGAGCTCGAAAAAGCGCTGGAGGCCAAGCGCAAGACGGCGCTGCTGGAGCAGGTCCGGCGCATCGCCAATATGGCCAAGCTCTCGTACACCAGGCAGAAAGAGGCCCTCGGACTCGGCCATGCCGTGTTGATGGCGCGCGAACTGGTGGGCGACGAGCCCTTCGCCGTCATCCTGCCCGACGATGTCATCGATGCGCAGACTCCGTGCGTGAAGCAGATGATCGAGGTTTACAACGAGACCGGAAGTTCGGTGCTGGCCACACAAGTTGTCGAAGGCAAGGCGATTTCAGCTTATGGCGTGCTTGAGGTGAAGCCGGTCGGGGGCAAGTGGGGAGATCGGTTGTTCGAAGTACAGGACCTTGTGGAGAAGCCCAAGCTTGAAGACGCCCCTTCCAACCTCGCCATCATCGGCCGCTACATCCTTACGCCAGGCATTTTTGCGGCGATGGAAGCGACTACGCCCGGCGCCTTGGGCGAGTTGCAACTGACGGATGGCATCAAGGGCTTGCTGAAGAAAGAGAAGGTGTACGGCTACACCTTTGAGGGCAAGCGCCACGATGCCGGCGACAAGCTCGGCTTCCTGAAGGCTAACGTTGAGTTCGCTCTGAAGCGCGAGGACCTGGGCGAGGAGTTCCGTGCCTACCTCAAGACGCTGGAGTTGTAGGCGTTTCCTCTGGGTCGTATGAAGCGACACAGGCTGCCTTTCTATAACGTGTCCCCTTTGCCATGCGTCTGGACCAGCACCGTCCCGAAACGCGTGCCTGAGCCGTGCGGTTCAATGGACACCAGGTGTTCGTCATCGCTCGTGCCGGCCTTGATCTCCCAGCCGTCGCCGCTGGTATCGGCGCAACTCAGCTTCTTGTCCTTGTTCTCGCCATGGATCGACATGTGCACGTCGGAGCCGCCGTTATGACCATTGCAGGTCAATGTAGGGCCAAAGTGCTTCATCTTGTCTTCGTAGAAGGCCTTCACTTTTTCGGGTGAGTCGTCGGTCTCGTACTCGGCGGCAATCACCTTCAGGCCGAAACCTGCCGCGCCAATGTTGATATTTGCGGAATGGTTATCGCCATTGTCGGCGGGACGTAGATGCGCCCCGGGATACACCGGAATACCGTTAACGGCAGCTTTTTCGCTGCTATCCACTTTGAGGTCGGCAAACGGGGTCTGGATGTCGACCTTTTGGTTCTTCTTGTCTTTGTCGTCGACGTGGACGCTGCAGGCTGCGACCGCGAACAGCGCAACGGTGCCGGCCAGCAATGCAAGGCAGCTATGAATGAGGTGACGTTTCATGTTTACTGTTGCGCGGCGTGTCTCAAGTGAAGTGGTGCCGCAGGTTCGCGTCCTTCTGTCGTGAACGCTAAGCTGGGCCACCCTGGCATGGGACGGCCGCGACCCTCCGCTGCCATAAGGATACGCGTTCGAAGCTCGAATGGTTCCGTCAGCAACCGGACTCCGCAGTCTAGTGATTCCATGCCAACGTAAGGGCGTTACTTGGCTATCCTATGTCGCGCCTATGGCGCTCGACTAAGCTGGCCGCTTCAACTTCGATGTCGGGATCGTCGCCAAACCCCTCCAGGAACGTGACCTCCGGCTCTCGTCGAAACCAGGTCATCTGCCGTTTGGCGTAGTTGCGATGGCCCTGCTGGACGGCAGCAATAGCCTGCTCCAGCGTCAACTCTGCCCGTAGATACTGCTTCGCCTGCCGATACCCTAGCGAGTCAAGCGGCATCGCCGGCTTTGCGCCCCCGCCGTAGCGCGCGATCAGCGATTCGGTTTCGTCTATCAGACCGTCGGCAAACATCTGCCGGGCACGATCGTTGATCCGCCGATAGAGTTGTTCGCGGGGAGGGTTCAGCCCGATCCGCAATATGCGGAAGCCGCGCAGCGGGTCGCGTCCCTTCCGCTTCCATAATTCGCTAATTTGTGTGCGAGCCCCCAGGCATACTTCGATGGCGCGAATCAGCTTGGGAGTATCGTTGGCATGGATCTTGGTTGCCACCGCTGCGTCCAGTCGCGTCAGCAGGCGGTGCAGATACGCCGAGCCGCGCTCGACGGCGCGCGCTCGCAGCCGCTCGCGCCGCTCTTCGGATCGCTGTGGCCCGGGAAACAGTCCCTCCAGCAGGGCGCGCAGATACAGCCCGGTGCCTCCCACCACGATCGGCAGCCTCTCGCGCGCGGCGATCTCGGCGATGACCCGCCGCGCTTGCCGCGAATAGTCTCCCGCGGTGAAGGTTGCGCCTGGAGCCAAAATATCCAGCAAATGATGCGGAACGCTGGCGCGCTGTTCGCGCGTGGGCTTGGCCGTCCCCACGTTGAAATCACGATAGACGGCAACCGAATCGCAGCTGACGACCTCGCCGCCGAACTGCTGCGCCAGCGCGACCGCCAGCGCTGATTTGCCGGAGGCAGTCGGACCCAAAATTACGACCAACAGAGGTGTGGGCTGCGGGGTGGCGTTCATGCATAGAACGCGCGGGTCATCGCGCGCCCCAGGGGATCGTCTTGCCGAATCGCAGAAACGCCAGCGCCAGAATCAGTATGACAACTAGCAACACTCCGAAAACTTTGAGGCGCTCACGCGCGAGCAGACGCTGCTGGAGCTGGAACTCGCGGTCTTCCGGCCGGATTGATTTGGCGGGACGCTCCTGATTGGCCACACAAGAATTCTACCCCTGGTGGCGCCGGTTTTTCGCCGGTTCTGCGCCGCCAGCGTTGCGCAACAGCGGATCAGGTCCGCCGTATCGACTGCGGCGGGTGCTCCTCGCGGAGAAATCGCGCAAACACCTCGTTGGAGAGCAGCCGTCCACGCGGCGTAAGCTTCACTCGATCCGCGATTTGTTGCAGCAAGCCATCCGCAATCAACTCGGCAAGAATGGGTGTGTAGCCGTCCATCAGCGTGTCGCCGAATCGAGCGCGTAGCTTCGGCAGCGAGAGGCCGCGATTCAATCGCAATCCCAGGAAGAAGGACTCTTCCAGCGCAGCCTGTCTGTCGACGAAGGTCCTGGATTCCCTCATCTGCGCGATGCGAGCGACAATCTCTGAATTAAGCGCCGGGTCATCCGGCAACTGACTACCGAGAACGGACAACGGCTGCCGCCCGGAATATGCTTCGAGCGAATCGGGCGTGGCAAACCGAACTGCGTCGCCCTGAACTCCCGAGGCAGCCGGCAGCATCGAATGCGCGTCAACACCGAAGCTGAAATATGGCTGCCGTGTCCAGTACTTCAGGTTATGACGCGACTGCCACAGCCCGATCCCGGGTGTAACCGGGCGTGCGAAGTTGGAGATCTCGTACTGGTGCACGCGCCCGCGCTCCAGGCGCTCGCAGGCGGCGACGTACAAATCTGCCG
>DASRGM010000252.1:0-29420 GCA_035651035.1 Terriglobales bacterium | reverse complement strand
TTGCCACTCCCAGGCTGCCCAAGAAGTTGCCGCGCGTCCCCACCATCGAAGAGGTCAACACGGTGCTCGATTCCGAGATGCCGGAGTGCTCGGCCTTTGTGGAACGCGATCGCGCGCTCCTCGAACTGCTCTACGGTTGCGGCATCCGCAACTCCGAACTGGTCGGCATCAACCTCGACGATATCCGCTGGTCAAAGCAGATCGTTCTGGTGCGCGGCAAGGGCAAGAAGGAGCGCTATGTCCCCTTCGGTGACTCGGCCAAAGCTGCACTGGAGGAGTATCTTCCGCAGCGTCAGCGGGTGTTGGGCGAGACACGGCATATGGGGGAGAAGGCGCTGCTGGTCAACTTACGTGGCGCGCGGCTGACGACGCGCAGTGTTGGAAGAATCGTAAAAAAGATTGCCGTCGCGCGCGGCCTCTCGAGCGACGTGCATCCCCATACCTTGCGCCACGCTTTCGGCACGCACATGCTGGAGGAGGGCGCCGACCTGCGCGCGATCCAGGAGATGCTCGGGCACGAACGGCTCTCCACCACCCAGCGCTACACCCAGCTTACGGTGAAACACGTCATGCAGGTGTATGACAACACGCATCCACATGCGAAGAAGCGCAGCAATTAGCAACTAAACCGAAATCGAGCCTGCTGGTCGCGAAACCGGATGTGGACAGGAAGCCGGCTTAACCTGGCGAGATACTCTGGATCGTTTGTCAATTGCTGGTTGCTGGTTGCCGGTCGCTTCCTTTCCAACCAGCCTTCTCAGCCTCGCATCACACTGCGCTCAGAAGGAGGACGCACACGCATGCAAACTGCTCACGAACTTTTCATTCACGAGTTACAGGACATGCTCGATGCCGAGCAGCAGTTGGTTGAGGCGCTCGGCGAGCAGGCCGACGAGAGCTCCCGTCCCGACCTCCAGAAGGCCTTCCAGTCGCACCAGCAGCAGACGCAAAAGCAGGTGGAGCGCCTGCACCAGGTATTCGAATCCATCGGCGAAGAACCCGAGGAAACGGAGTGCGCCGGAATCCGCGGCCTTATCCAGGAGCACAACAACTTCAAGCAGGAAGATCCGGCCGAAGATATCATGGACATCTTCAACGCGGGCGCGGCGGAGAAGGTGGAGAGCTACGAAATCTGCGCTTATGAGGGCCTGATCCGGCTGGCGCAGGAGATGGGGCACAAGAAAGCCGAGCGCCTGCTTGCTCAGAACCTGAAAGAAGAGCAGCAGACACTTAAGAAGATGCAGGGCTTCTCGAAGAAGCTGAAGCCCGAAAACATGGGGATGGAAGAGGAAGAAGAAGGAATGGAAGAGGATTCGCAGCAATCCGATTCCTCGCGCAGACGGGTGTCGTCGTCATCGGCATCACGCAGCCGCCGCCGCGTGGCATGATCGCGCCTGCATACCGGAGTCCGGCTTTGGATAAAATTCACCACGGAGATACGGAGGGCGCGGAGCTTCACATGAATCGCTCCGTGTGCTCGGTGCCGCCGTGGTGAATTGATTTTCCTACTCCAGCAACTTTCACCGTTCCTTACCGCCTGTTACACTTGCACCTCGGTAATGAACGAGACAAGTCGTCAGAAAGACTCCCCAACAATCCGGCTGGTGCTGCTGTGGCACATGCATCAGCCTTTTTACAAGGACATGGTAACGGGCGAGTACCGCCTGCCCTGGGTGCGCCTGCACGCGCTCAAGGACTACTACGGAATGGTGAAACTGCTGGACGAGTTCCCGCACGTCCACCAGAATTTCAATCTCGTGCCTTCGCTGGTGGCCCAAATCCAGGATTACGTCTCCGGCCAGGCGCGTGACCCGTTTTTCGATCTCGTGGCCAAGCCCGCTAAGGACCTTTCGCCAGGCGAGCGCAGCTTCGCTTTGCAATATCTGTTTCAGGCCAACCCGGTCAATATGATCGGACGCTATCCGCGATACAGGGAACTTTGGGAGCGTTACCGGAGCACCTACGATCGCCCGGAAGGGCCCGAGTCCTACTTCGCCGCTCGCGATTATGCCGACCTGCAGGTGCTCTCTCAGCTTGCCTGGTTTGACGAGTTCTTCCTTACCGATCCTGATGTGGCAGCTCTGTTGCGAAAGGGAGAGGACTTCACCGCTCAAGATCAGAAAGTTGTCTTGGACAAAGAACGCGAGCTGCTGGCGAAGGTGCTGCCCGCATACGCCGAAGCGGCCCAGCGCGGCTCGATCGAGCTCTCGGCGACTCCGTACTATCATCCCATCCTGCCACTGCTATGCGACACCAACGTGGGCGCCGAGTCCTCGCCCGGGCTGCCGCTGCCTACACGGCGATTTAAGCACCCGGATGATGCAAGCCTGCAGATCAAGCGCGCGCTCGACTCCCACCAGGCGCTGTTCGGGGTGCGTCCCAAGGGTTTATGGCCGTCGGAGGGCAGCGTTTCCGACGAGGCGCTAAAGCTGGCTTGTCGCGAAGGTATCGAGTGGATGGCCACCGACGAAGGCGTGCTGGGACGCTCGCTCGATTTCAACTTTGCGCGGTACAACAGCGATTACCTGTCTGCCGACGGCGCGCAGCGTCTCTACAACATTTATCGCTACAAGAAGGGCGATACCAGGATGCATCTGGTGTTTCGCGATCACCGGCTCTCGGACTTGATTGGTTTCGTGTACTCGGGAATGCCGCCGGCGGATGCGGCGCGGCACCTGATTGGGAACATCAAACGCGCGGCGCAGCCGATGCTGGATGCCGGGCGCGACGCGGTTGTCTCCATCATCCTCGACGGCGAGAACGCCTGGGAGTACTACCCGCAATCCGGGCGCGAGTTTTTGAGAAGGTTTTACGACTCGGTGCAGAGCGATCACCAGATTGAGCCGGTAACGATCAGTGAAGCCATTGCGCGTCACAAAGAAGCAGACTTTGGCCGGCTCCAGCATCTCGTCCCTGGCTCCTGGATTGACGGCAACTTCAATGTCTGGATCGGAGCTCCCGAAGACAACCACGCCTGGGACCTGTTAGCGGAGGCGCGCGACTATTATGACCGTCACGCCCATCGCGTTTCCGAAGCTCAGCGCCGGATCGCCTGGGAGGAGCTGCTCATCGCCGAGGGCAGTGACTGGAACTGGTGGTACGGGCCGGAACATCACTCGGCCAATGACCGCGACTTCGACGAGTTGTACCGCAAACATCTCTCGAACGTTTACCACGCGCTGGAAGCCATTCCGCCGGAGGAGCTGAATACGCCGATCGGCAGCGGCATCGTGCGCCCCAGCTACATTCCGCAAACCGCATACGTGCGTGCGCGCGTGGACGGGCGGATTAGCGGCTACTTCGAATGGATGGGCGCCGCCAGCTACACCTCCGACCAACGAACCAGCGCAATGCATGGCAAGCAGTTTCTGCTGGACGCCGTCTACGCCGGCCTGGACGCCGATTCCGTCTCCGGGCGCCTCGACTTCCATCACGGCGTACCTCAGGACGCCTATCGGCTGGTGGTGAACCTTGAGGTTTGGCGCGCGGCGGCCGATCACAAGAGCGTGCCGGCCTCCTATCGCCTGGCAGTGGACGCCGAAGGGCGGGAGGTGCGCGGTTGGGCGCTGCACAACGGCAGGGAATCGATTGTGCTGGCAGCTTCCAGCGGCGAGTCCGGGGGCATTGAGGTCGCACTCGACGAGATCTTCGAGATGCGCGTCCCATTTTCCTTGATCGGGGCGGAGCAGGAGAGCCGCGTGCGCCTGCGCTTCTCCATCTGGCGCGAGCACCTGCCCGTCGACTCCCTACCCCTTGAGGGCTGGATCGACCTGCATGCCTTGGCGGAAGAAGAATTGGAGACAAACCTGTACAGCTACTCGCCGCCGGAATGACGTCCAGCCGATCTTGCCGCCGCAGGCTGCAGAAATCGACTCTCCTCAGTCTCCCGGCTCGAATCGATAGCCAACCCACGGCTCGGTGAGGATGTACTTGGGTGAGGCGGCGTTCGGCTCCAGCTTCTTGCGAAGCTGTCCGACAAAAACCCTCAGATATTCGTTTTGCTCCATGCTGTTGCTGCCCCAAACTGCGTTGAGGATGGCGCGGTGCGTGAGGACCTTGTGAGGGCGCTGCGCCATGTACAGCAGCACGTCGAACTCCTTGGGAGTGAGACGGACTTCACGCTCCGCGACGCGGACCGAGCGGGTATCGACATCGATACGAAAGTCGCCTTGTTCAATCTTCGTCTTCTGCTCGGCCGCAGATGTGGGTGCGCGCCGCAGCGCCGCCCGTACGCGTGCCAGCAGTTCGCCCGTGCTGAACGGCTTCGTGATGTAATCGTCCGCTCCGGAATCCAGCGCTTCAATCTTGCTGCGTTCCTCGCCGCGCACGGAGAGCACAAGGATGGGCACCTGTGATGTCTGGCGTAATCGCCGGCACAGCTCGATGCCATTCAGGTTGGGCATCATCAGGTCGGTGATCACCAGGTCCGGTGTGAAATCCTTCACAATCTCAAGCGCCGTCTCGCCGTCATTGGCGACACGGATCTCATAGCCCTGCGCGTTCAGCGTGGTGCGCAGCACTCGCGTGATCTGCGGCTCGTCGTCGACAACCAGGATGTGAGGACGTGACATCAGTTTCAAGTTTCAAGTCAACTTTCGAGTTTCGAGTTCGAGTTCGAGTTGGACGGCTACGACAGCGATTTCATCAGGGCGCTCAGCATTCGAAGCAGCTCTTCCGTCCTCTCACGCAGCAGCTTCGCGGTTTCAATGGTTAGGGAGATTCAGCTCTTGAGCGATCTGTACCTGAGTATCAAGCTCCAGCAACGATCCACGCGATATTGCGACAAATTGCCTAAAATCCCTCTTGGAAGCACGTCCCTGTCCCTCCGCGATATTGCACGGCACGGAGACAGCGGCCCGCCGCATTTGCAATGTCAACCCAAACATCTCTTCCTTGGGAAACGAGCGCGTCTCCTCATAAATCAGCTTCACCAAACTCATGCTCTTCTGCCAAACGAGAAGATCCCGGTAAGAGTGAGCCATCGGTGCTGCATCCTCAACTCGAAACTTGAAACTCGAAACTTGAAACTTGAAACTCGAAACCGCCTTAAACCTGTTGCTTGACAATGTGCACATCCACCGCCGGCGCGTCACGGAGGAAGCGATGCACCGCCGAGAGAAACAAGTATCGGCGCCAGCCGCTGGTGGCGGAGTGTCCGAAAATCACCTGTGTGATGTGCTTCTCTCGAACAAACTCGGCCATGGCCGAGGCGACCTCTTTACCATTCAGCTTGACCACCTGCGCGCCAAGATTTTCCGAGAACTGAAAATTCGACAGTAATGAGCGTTTGCGCTCGGGATCGTCGTCGGCGCCGATGTCCACATAGACCACGAACAGGTCCGCATTGGCAGCTTGCGCCATGCGAGCAGCCCTGGCCACCAGGTACTGTGCCGCCGGATTTGAGCTTATACCGACGGCGATGCGTTCCCGCACCCGCAGCTCGCGCGCGGGGTCCATCTCGCTTTGGATGTACGGCTCCAGGCTGCGATCGACGACCTGCGCCACGTGCCGTAGAGCGATCTCGCGCAATGCGATCAAATTGCTGGGTCGAAAAAAATTCCCCAGCGCGCGGTCCACACGTTCCTGGGGATAAATATCGCCGCGCCGCATGCGCGTCTGCAGCGCCTCGGGCGTGACGTCTGCCAGCACGATCTCGTCGACGCGCTTCAACACGTAGTCCGGCACCGTCTCCCGCACCACCAAACCGGTGATCTTATGCACCATCGGAGTCACACTCTCCAGATGCTGCACGTTCATGGTAGAGACCACATCGATGTGGCTGTCGAGCAGATCGAAAACATCCTCGTAACGCTTGTGGTGCTTGCTGCCGTCGATGTTGGTGTGCGCCAGCTCATCCACCAGCACAACCTGTGGGCGGCGGGCGAGTATGGCATCGACGTCCATCTCTTCGAAGATCGTTCCCTTATAGTCGAGCTTCTTGCGCGGCACAGCTTCCAGGCGGCCGGCCAGTTCCCGGGTGGCAGCCCGGCCGTGGGTTTCGATTACGCCCACCACCACGTCTTCTCCGCGGCTTTGCCGGCGAATGGCCTCGCTCAACATAGAGTAGGTCTTTCCCACTCCCGGGGCATATCCGAGAAAGAGCTTGAAAACGCCGTCTTTCTTGGGCGGCGCGGCTTGCTCCAGCCATTGCTCGGGCGTCTTCTGCATAAGCCATCATTCTGCGGCACAGGTCGTCAAAAGTCGATTCGGTACAATCGTCCGCGTGAAGCAGGCCGGCTCATCATGGAGATCAATGCCGTTCGATCGCCGTCATCTGCAGACTCTGGCGATGCGTTATGGCATTGCGATAGGCGCCGTCGCCGTAGTGGTCGCGGTTTACCGCCGGCTTCCGGTTAACCCGACCACCGTCGCCCTTACCTTCCTGCTGGTTGTGCTCGTCGCAGCCAGCCGCTGGGGTCTTACCCTGGCGACGACGACCGCCATCGTTGCGACCCTGGCTTTCAATTACTTCTTCCTACCGCCCGCCGGTGCCTTCACCATCGCCGATCCGCAGAACTGGGTGGCGCTGCTGGCCTTCGTCATCAGCGCGATCGTGGCCAGCCGGCTTTCCGAGCGGGCACGACGCGAGGCCCTCAATGCGACCCGGCGGCGTAAGGAGGTTGAGCGACTCTACTATCTCAGCCAACAGTTGCTGGCCACCGATAACGTCCTGGAGCTGCTCAACTCGATTCCACGATATGTCTGCGACGCCTTTGGATTGACAGCGGCAGCCATGTACGTGCCCTCCCGAAAGGAGGTTTATCGTACCGGCCTGGAACATCGCGAGCTGACCGCCGAGCAGTTGGAATCGGTGAGCGGACGCGGGGAGCTGGTGATCGACGAAAAGCAGTTGCTGAGCTTCGTGCCATTGCGTATCGGGGTCAAGCCGGTAGGCAGCCTCGGGCTTACGGGCGCGGTTTTATCCCGCGAGACGCTGGAAGCGGTGGGCAGCTTGATTGCTATCTCAATTGAGCGGGCCGGCGCCGTCGAGACCCTGACGCGCAATGAAGCGGCCCGCGAAAGCGAAAACTTGCGCTCGGCGCTGCTCGACAGCGTTACTCACGAATTTCGCACCCCGCTGACCGCCATCAAACTTTCCGTGACCACGCTGCTAGGGCCGGATGCCATCGGCGCGGAGGAACGGCAGGATCTGCTCACCGTCATAAATGAAGAAGCCGACCGGCTGAACCGCCTGGTTGGCGAGGCCGCGGAAATGGCGCAGCTGGATGCTCACCAGGTGGAGCTGCGCTGTGAGCCCCGGCCGGTCGCCGAGATCGTGTCCGCTGCCACCGCATTGTCGAAGCAGTCACTCGCCGGTCGCGAGCTGAGACTGCAAATCCCCAGCTCCTTGCCGCTGGTGCAGGTCGATCAGGAGCGAATTGCCGAGGTCCTGGTGCAATTGCTGGAGAATGCCGCTAAATATTCGCCCAGCGGCACGGCCATAACCATCGCTGCCGAAGCCGCCGGGACCCGCGTGCGAATCAGCGTGGCCGACCAGGGACCGGGGATCGACGACATGGAGCAGTCCCTGATCTTCGAGAAGTTCTATCGCGGGCGCGACCAGCGCTACCGGGTCCAGGGCACCGGCATGGGGCTCGCTATCGCCAAAGCCATTGTGGAGGCTCACAAGGGGACCATTGACGTGGTCTCGCAGTTGGGCAGCGGCTCGGTAATTACCTTCACCGTGCCGGTGGCGAGCAGCTCAGCCGACAAATCCTGAGTGCCACGCTCCAACATTCCCTTATTGCAAACAAGGCTTGCGGTGGCGATCGAGATTGAAGAGCCACCACGCACTTGCACTAAAGCGCCTGCGGCTTTACGCCGAAGACATAAGTGGAGATGGAACGCAGCGAGAGAGGCGCAGGCGACGTGTGGAAATCAGTGCTTCGAAGGGTGGTGCTGGCAGCGATGACGGTGCTGGCCGGAGGCTTGATTTCGGCGACGCTGGTCCGCTATGCCCCCGGGTTTGGCAGCGATGAGCGGCAGCTGGATGCACGCCTCAGCAGCGCCAGCCTGGCCGCCATCCGCGATGCTAACGCGAGCGAGCGCAGAATTTTGCCGTACTACGCCGGCTATATCGCGCGGGCGTTGCACGGCGATCTCGGCATCTCGCGGTCGCTGAATCGCCCCATTCAGCAAATCCTGGCCGAACGCTTGAGCATTACCAGCCTGCTGGCGGTGAAGGCTTTGCTGGTTGCGTGGCTCGCCGCGCTATCGCTGGTTTTTGCGGCTGGCGTGCTGCGTCTGCCCGCACTCTCCCTCAGCAGCTCGATCGGCTCCGGTGTCTTGCTGTGCATCCCCGCCGGCGCTTTGGCCTTGCTCTCGGTGCTGCTCAATGCGCCGGGATACCTGGCGCTTGCCGTAGTCCTGTTTCCCAAGCTGAATCGTTATCTCAGCAACCTGACTGCGGCCACGGTCAGTATGCCGCATGTCTTGGCAGCCAGAGCCAAAGGACTATCGGAGACACAGATTCTCGTCTGGCATGTAATCCCGGTGATCAAGGGCGAGGTGCTGGCGCTGGCCGGGGTGTCGGTCGGACTCGCCATCAGCGCGGCCATACCGGTCGAGGCCTTGTGCGGAATCCCCGGCATCGGGCAACTGGCCTGGCAATCCGCGTTGGCTCGTGACCTGCCTCTGCTGATCAATCTTTCCATGCTGGTGATTGCAGGTGTAACTCTGGCAAACTCCGGGGCCGACCTGCTGAGTGCAGATCGAGGGCAGGCGGCATGAAGGCAATCCGGCTCGCGGCAACTGTGTTGATCGTTGTAATTGCCATGGCAAGTGTCCTAGGCAGCTTGCTCCCGGTCTTC
Source organism: Terriglobales bacterium (assembly GCA_035651035.1). Lineage (GTDB taxonomy): Bacteria > Acidobacteriota > Terriglobia > Terriglobales > Acidobacteriaceae > Bog-257. Next base: position 20,610 of record DASRGM010000252.1, on the reverse strand, counting down.
GACTACGCCCGCCAGGACCGCGAACGAATCAATGCCGGCGTTTCCGCCGCACATTGGCTGGGAACCGACGACCTGGGCCGCGACCGGCTCTCCCGCCTGCTGCATGGTACACAGGTTTCGCTGTTGCTCGCACCGGCCGCTGCTGCGCTCTCGATGCTGCTGGCCCTGGTGATCGGCGCTGCGTCCGGCCTGATCGGCGGATTCGCTGAGCGGAGCTCGAAGCTGATCATCGATCTATTCCTCTCCATACCGTGGTTGTTTCTGCTGCTCATCGTACGAGCCATGCTTCCGCTGAACACTTCGCCGGCGCTCTCAGCGGTGGTCACCTTTCTTATGCTGGGAGCCTTGGGTTGGGCGGCGCCGGCAAGGATTCTGCAGGCCCGGGCTTCGCGGCTGCGGCATGCGCCGTTCATCCTTCTGGCGCGCGCCGCCGGAATCTCACGCTGCCGCTTGGTTTTCCATCACGTTCTTCCCAACTTGCGTCCGGTACTGCTTGCGCAGTTCTGGATATCGGTTCCTGTTTTCATTCTGGCTGAGGCGAACCTGAGTCTACTGGGGCTTGGCGTGGCCGAGCCTCTGCCGTCACTGGGCAGTTTGCTAAGAGAATTGGAGAGCGCCTTGAGTCTGGGCAGCGACGTCTGCCGCTTTGCCGCTCTTATGGTCCTCATCCTTGTAGTGAGCAGTTTGCAGATCGCCGTTCCCCAGCAGGAGGCTTGCTGATATGCGCCGTGTCTTCTTCGGTACTTGCCTGTTTCTGGTTGCGTTCTTGGCTGCCGCATCGTGCTCCGATGAGCTGCGATTTTATCTGCGTTCGGAGCCCAAAACCTTCAACCCGGCGCTGGTGGCGGACGATTCGTCGGAGACGGTCCGCTATCTCACTGGAGGCGTGCTGCTCCGCCTGAATCGCCAGAGTCAAAATCTGCAGCCGGAGCTGGCGCAGGCCTGGACGGTCTCCCGGGATGGCCGGACCATCACCTTCACTCTGCGCAAGAACGTACGTTTTTCCGATGGCACGCCCTTCAGCGCGCTCGACGTGAAATACACCATGGAGCAACTCATGGACCCGGCGCTGCACTCGCCGACGGGCGACGCATTTCGTTCGAGCTCCGGGAGAATGATTGTCACGGTACTCGGGCCCGACAAGGTTGCTATCACCTTTCCCGCGCCGGTGGCCGGATTGGCCGCACTGTTCGACCAAGTGGCGATCGTCTCTTCACAATCGGCCAGGCATGAGATGGCTTCGCTCGGCCCCTTCTATATCGCCGAGCATAAGCCTGGTTCCTACGTTTACCTGCGACGGAACCCGAATTACTGGAAGCACGATGTCTCGGGGCGGCAGCTGCCGTACCTCGATTCCATCAAGCTGGAGATCCAGTCCAACCGCGACATCGAGTTCCTGCGGTTCACGCGCAACGAAATACACCTGATCAACTCCATGGATGCCGATTACTTTGATCGTCTGGCGCTGTCGGCGCCGGCGAAGGTGCGCGATGCCGGTCCATCGCTCGATTCCGAGCAGATGTGGTTCAACCAGGTCCCCACCGCCCCCATTCCGGCCTACAAACGCGAATGGTTCCGGTCGCGCAGCTTCCGGCTGGCGATCTCCTCGGGTATTAGTCGTGACGATCTATGCAAGGTCGTCTTCAAGGGGCATGCAACTCCGGCACGCGGACCGGTCTCGCCGGCAAATAAGTTCTGGTTCAACGCCCGCCTGCAGCCGGTACCGCTCGACACCAAACGGGCCCTGCAGCTGCTCGAGCAGGATGGCTTCCGCCTTTCCAGCGGCAAACTCTATGACCGTGCCGGCCACCCTGTGGAATTTTCCATTGTGACCAATGCCGGCAATCGTGCGCGCGAAGCGATGGCGACCATGATCCAGCAGGACCTGCGCGCGGCTGGCATCACGGTTAACGTTGTCACCCTGGATTTCCCCTCACTGATCCAGCGCATCAGCAAATCGTTCGATTACGAAGCTGCGCTTCTTGGTCTGGTGAACGATGAGCTCGATCCCAACGCGCAGATGAACGTGTGGCTGAGCTCCTCGGAGGAGCACCAGTGGAACCCCCAGCAAAGCGCACCGGCCACCCCATGGGAAGCCGAAATCGACCAGTTGATGCGGGCGCAGGCGTCCTCCATGCAGGACGCAACCCGTAAGAAGTATTACGACCGGGTGCAAAAGATTGTGGCCGATGAGGCGCCGTTCATCTATCTGGTCAACAAGAACGCGCTCACCGGGATAACGCCCACGGTGCAGGGAGCGCGACCCGTACCGCTGCGGCCACAGACCTTCTGGAATATCGAATACCTGAAACTAGCCGACGAGAGGGCCGGCAGTGGAAACTGAGCAGCCACTATTGTCGGTCGATCTGCGCGTTGATTATCCCAACAAGCCGCGCACGCTGAGTCGCGTCTGCTTCGAAATGCGTCGTGGGGAAATCCTTGGGCTGGTCGGAGAGAGCGGCTCTGGAAAGAGCACAGTAGCGCTGTCGATTCTGAACCTGTTGTCTTTCCAGCAAGGAAGGGCGAAAGGGCACGTGCTCTTTCGCGGCCGCGAGATACTGACGGCATGCGAACCAGAGATGCGCAGGGTGCGCGGCCGCGACATCGCCTTGGTACTTCAAAGCCCGCAAGCCAGCCTCAACCCGGCCTTACGTATCGGCACCCAGGTTGCGGAGGCCTGGCGCGCGCACGCGCGCGGCTCAAGTACCGATCAGCAGGCGGCGGTGGCGCTCGCCCTGGCAGGCGTGGGCCTGCCTCACGACCGCGAGTTTTGCCACCGGTATTCTTCGCAGATCAGTGTTGGGCAAGCGCAACGTGTGCTGATTGCCATGGCCGTGATGCACCGGCCGGCGCTGCTGGTCGCCGACGAACCTACCAGCGCGCTGGACGTCATCACGCAAGCGGAAATCATGCAGCTGCTTTCCCAACTTAATCGCAGCATGGGCATGGCAATCCTGTACATTTCGCATGACCTGGTATCAGTCGCTTCGATATGCCACCGCATCGCCATTCTGCACGGCGGTGAAATCGTGGAATGCGGGAGCCGGGACGAGGTGGTGCATCACGCGCGGCATCCTTATACAAGGAAGTTGCTGGCCTGCGTTCCATGGCTGGAGAAGGATGCGATGCGACAGGACCTGAAAGACACCGAGGGGACTACACGAATCCCGATCATACAGCCGGAAGCATCCATGGCTGGGATGCGAGGGCGTGAGGCGATCAGCCGGCCTCTGCCGATTGCTGCCGCGCTGTCGTAGCCGGCTCCGAAGCCTCTTACTGGGCTGTCTTCACCTTCCAGGGCGATGCCTGGATTGGAGCGGTATCGTCGTCCTCAAAGCTGGGCTGATGACGTGGAAACTCGGCGGGCAGTTTCTCCAGCAGCCGGACGCAACGGTTCCAGCGCAACATGGCATCGTCGTTGTTAGCGGGACTGATTTTTTCCGCCGCCTCGAAATAATTCATGGCTTCATGAAACAGGGCAGTGACGGCGTGCGGCGGCCGTCCGGCGCCCATCTGTGCCTTGGCGTGACGCTCCAGTAGCAGACCCATGCAATATTCGCGTTCGTAAGCGTCGGTGAGCTGCTGGAACATCTTCTCCGCCTCGCTATAGCGGTCTGACACCTGTCCGGTGAACTCGTCTGTAATCGCCAGCCCCAGAAGGCGGATGGCAACCTGGTTGCCAGGGTCGACCGCCAGAATATCGTGGCAGATAGACTCCGATTCCTCAGGCTCATTCAGATACCGGTACAGCTCGGCCTTCGAAATCGCCTCGGGAATACTTTCCTGTGAGATCGTTTTCAGCTTCAACTCCACAATTCCTCCTGCTACTAGCCGATGTTCCACAAGAGATAGGCCGCAATGATCATTCCTACCGCGGCTCCTCCATAGCAAAGGGCAAAGATTAGTTCATTCAGGTGTTTCACTTTAAGGCCGTCATAAAGCGTATAGCGAAAGCGGTGTGCCCAGTGAAATAGCGGCAGCGAGCATAGGACAAAAAGGTAGACACGCACTAAAGGCAATCTGGCCAGCGACATCAATTGATCGTAGCTGGGAGCTTTGAGCCAGGTTAAAGGAAACGCTACTCCAAAGAGAAATAGATGGATGGGAATGAAGATGGCCGCCATCATGCCGCCGGCGCTGAATAGTATCCAGAAGAAAGGCTCGTTGGAGGCGTGCTTGGTCATAGGTTAGATCTCCGCTGCCTCTAGCGCAGCACCATCCAGCAGATGAACCCCGATACTACCGCCCACGCCACATAGGCAGGCGCCGACACCATCACATCCGGCAGGCGCTTACCACCCAGCCGGATCGGCGTTGCGCTGGGCGCCAGATTGAACCAGGTGATGGTATGGAAGACTACGAAGAACAGGCTGATGATGTTGACGATAATCATCACCGGGTTCTGCATAGTCCGGAGAAAATGCGCGTAAGTTTGCGGACCGCCCCGCAGCGCGTCAATCAGCAGCAGGGTCTCGACTACGAACCAGGCGACAAAGACGCTGCTCAGCTCGCGCAAAATGAACTTCAAATAGTGCCACTCGCCCAGCCACCAGTGGACGGAAACTTTCGGCCGGTACCATCGCGGATGGAACTCGGTGTAGGCGGGTGCGGGTCTAATCGTTTGCTGCTTGGTTGCTGACATGCCTGGCATCTCTACCTCGCGGCGTGACGAACGATTTAAGCCAATCGATGACGGCAGCTATTTTGTATTGCTGTATGGCGCCTGCGGGATCGACGTGCTTGGGACAGACGCGGGTGCACTCGCCGACAAAGGTGCAGCCCCACACCCCGTCGGGGTGGGCCAGCACCGCAGTCCTCTCAGCCGAGCCTTGGTCGCGCGAGTCCATGTTGTAACGCTGGGCAAGCGCCAGGGCTGCCGGCCCGATAAAAATAGGATCCAGCCCAACGACGGGACAGGCCGCATAACACAGCGTGCAGTTGATGCACATGCTGAATTGCTTGTAGCGATCCAACTGCTCCGGAGTTTGCAGGTACTCGCCCTGGCTGAGCGGCCGCTCGTCGCTGCGAATCAGCCACGGCTTCGCCTTCTTAAGTTTGGAGACGAAGCCGCCCAACTCCGTCACCAGGTCGCGCACGATCGGGAAATAGCGCAGCGGCTCGACTCGCACCTTGTTGCCGTTCCTCGCGTAGCTGGAGAGGAAAGTGGCGCAGGTGAGTTTGGGCTCGCCGTTCACCATCATGCCGCAACTGCCGCAGATTCCCATGCGGCAGGACCAGCGATAGGTGAGGGAACCATCCACGGTGTCCTTGATGTGGTTGAGCGCGTCCAGCACTACCCACTCGCGGCGGACAGGCACCTCGTAGCTCTCGAAGTGCGGCTCGTGGTCACTCTCCGGAGAATAACGCGCAATTTCCAGCACTATCTTGTCGGCCATCTCAGCTCACCCGCTTTGCGGCTTGTTGTTGCGGCTCCTGCGCCTGCTGTCCATAGACCCGTTCTGCGGGAGGCCAGCGCGTGATCTTCACGGGCGAGTACTCCACGCGTCCGCTGCCGTCGAAATTGCGGTAGAGCAGCGAGTGTGCGAGGAAACTTTCGTCATTGCGCATGGGAAAATCGGTCCGCTGATGCGCCCCGCGCGACTCGGTGCGATGCAGCGCCGCGGTCACAATCGACTGCGCAACATCCAGCATGAAGCCCAGTTCCAGCGCCGACTCCAGTTCGGTGTTGAAGGTGTGGCTGCGGTCATCGAGGCTGATCTCCCTGTACCGTTCCTGCAGCTCAAGCATCTTGTGCAGCCCTTCCGCAAGCAAGGCGTGTTCGCGATAAATGCCTGCACTCTTCTCAATGGTCTCCTGCATTTCGGTACGAATGGTGGCAATGCGCTCGCGGCCGCCGGTCTTGCTGAGGTACTCCGTCTTGAGTCTCTTTTCCTCGTCCGCTGCCTGCGCCAGGGCCGCTCCACTCGACGCCTGCTCCCGCGAAGCGTACTCCGCTGCCGCCTTACCAGCACGCGCGCCGAATACCAGGCACTCCGCCAGGGAATTGGATCCCAGGCGATTGGCGCCGTTGATGCTGACACAGGCGACCTCGCCGGCCGCGAACAGACCGTGCAGCGGAGTGGCGCCATGGATGTCCGTGCTGACGCCGCCCATCATGTAATGCACCACCGGACGCACGGGAATTAACTCCCGCACCGGGTCGATGTTCTGATATTTCTGGCAGAGCTCACGCACGAAGGGCAGCTTGGCGTTGATCAGCTTCTCACCTAGGTGTCGCAAGTCCAGATGCACAACAGGACCGTACGGAGTTGGGGTCGTACGCGCCTTGCGGTCTTCATGGACGAACGCCTGCGACAGGCGGTCGCGCGGTCCCAGCTCCATCGAGCGCAGTACCGGCTTGGGGTCGGGCTTCCCGAGGTTATAGTCCTGGAGGTAGCGGTAGCCATCCTTATTGACCAGGTAGCCGCCTTCGGCGCGCGCCGCCTCGGTGATCAGAATTCCGGTGAACGGCAAACCGGTAGGATGGTACTGCACAAATTCCATGTCCTTGAGCGGAGCACCCGCGCGGAAGGCGAGCGCCATGCCATCGCCATTCTTGATGTTGGCATTGGTGGTAAACGGAAAAACACGGCCGCAGCCACCGGTGCAGAGGATGACTGACTTGGCCAGGATGGCCTGGATCTTTCCCGACATCAGCTCGATGGCTACCACGCCGCGGATGTGGCCATCCTCCACAAGCAGCTTGGTGACGAACCACTCGTCATAGCGGGAGATCGGCTGGTATTTCAGGGTAGTCTGAAACAGCGTGTGCAGCATGTGGAAGCCGGTCTTGTCGGCGGCGAACCACGTGCGCTTCTTTTTCATTCCACCGAAGGCGCGAACCGCGATGTGGCCGTCGGGCTCCCGGTTCCAGGGACAGCCCCAATGCTCAAGCTGCAACAGCTCCAGGGGAGCTTCTCTGACGAACTCTTCCACCGCATCCTGATCGCTTAGCCAGTCGCCTCCTGAGATGGTGTCGTAGGCGTGCTCATCGAGACTGTCGTCGGGTTTGGCTACTCCGGCGGCGCCTCCCTCAGCCGACACGGTGTGGCTGCGCATGGGGTAGACCTTGGAGACGACTGCTATGTTGAGCTTGGGATTGACTTCGGCCGCAGCTATGGCTGCACGCAATCCCGCCCCGCCACCGCCTACGAGCAGCACATCGTGCGACGAATTTTCCACTATTCCCCCGCGTTCAGCGCCGTCGATGTGAGCATCGCAGCGTAGAACAAGTGCGCACATTTTCCTCCCCTGAGAAATGAAAAGCAAATGGAATCTCCGGGCGGAAACTATGCTGGACGGGAAGTCGGAAAACGGTTTAGCTGAGACTCGCGATTGAGCACGAAGCAGTCGCGGTAGCTGGTTGTAGAAGTCTAAAACGCCGTAATTCGCGCGGTGAATTGCACCTGGCGGGCGCTGCCGAAGTGGTTTGTATCGGGCGCAAACAGCGCCTGCCCGGCGCTGAACAGGGGCGCTGCCGGCGTGCCGAACAGGCTGATCGCCTCCGGTCCAAAATCGCGATTGGACGCGTTGGTCACGTTGAAGATGTCCAGGAAGAGATCGAGATGATGGCCCTCGCCGCGCAGCGTAATGTCCTTCACGAAGCGAATGTCCAGATCGAAGAAGGAAGGCTGGCGAGAGCTATTGCGCCCTACTACCTTGCCGTCGAGAATTGCGCGATCGTTCCAGTCGATCGCGTCATTCTGCAGATCGAAGCCGATGATGGGCGTGTACGGCAGCCCGGAACGCGCCACCAGAATGGGATTGAACTTGAAGCCTAGTGGCAGGTTCGTGATGGCGCTCAGGTTGAAGCTGTTGCGGACGTCGAAGTTGGAGTAGGCCGCTTCGGCAGAGAGGTTGAAGGGATTCAAGGCAGTGACGAGGGAAAATGGCCCGACACTGGAATTGTCGTCGCGCGCGCGCGACAGCGTGTAATTAGCCGAGAGCTGGGAACGATGCGGTAGCTGGAAGCTGGCCGTCAGCAGCATCCCGTCATAAGAAGAGTGCGCGGACGATTCGTTGATCAACAGTTGCCCGACAGCGGGATCGGGCCGGACCGGCGGGAAAATCGGCAGGCCGCTGGCATCGTACGCCGGAGGAAACAGGTTGTTGTTCAGCAGTTGCTGCAAGTCCCAGGTGCTGTTGTGGACGTATCCGGCGGTGAGCGAGACCTTCGGTGTGAGCTGCTGCTCGATGCTGCCTGCCGCCTGAAACGAGCGTGGGTTGCGAAAGCCGGGCGCAATGCCCACTACCAGCGCCGCCGGCGTGGTCAGCCCTGCAGGCGGCGCACTGAGCGCGCGATATTGTCCGCCCGCGGTCACCAGCGGAAGGACCGCAGGATCGAAGTAGCTGTCGGCGACGATGGTGTTCACCGCGTTGTCCGTGAAGATGCGCTGGAAGATGTCAGCCGGCGTTGGCGCATCGTAGAGCCCGGCCGAGGCGCGCAAGACGGTATTGGAGGCGGGGTTCCAGGCGATGCCCAGGCGCGGCTGCCATTGGCTGAGATCGTTGGGAATGGAAGTCGTCGGCTGGATCGCCGCATTCGGACGCGACGGCTGCGGATTCCATTGTCCATCCCAGCGCAGCCCAGCCGTAACGGTCATCGATTTCGTGACCGGCAGCTTGGCGTCAACATACAAGCCCAACTGCTTCACCGCTCCGTCATCAGTATCGTCACCAAGGACGAACGTCTGCTGATAACGACGCGGATCGCCGGCCAGAAAATCGGCCAGCGAATCGAAATCGAAGCGGCCGTTCAGGTTTGCTTCGTGACGCAGCCTGGCAGGGTTGTAGCCGAAATCTGCGCCAACATGCACCACCGCTCCGCCGCGCGTGATCGCAAGATCGTCGTTGTACCGGTTTATGTTGGAGGTGTAGGACTCGTTCGCCAGCGCGCTTCCGCCCAGCACCCCGAAGCCGTTGATGACCAGTTCCGGCGAATTCGAGTTCGGTCTCAGGTCGCGCTGGTCCTCCGCCCACTGCGCCAGCAGTTGATTGACCTTGCCGGCGCTGAGGACCGTAGTGAGATTGCCGCGCACCCAATAGCTGTTGCCCCTCAGGGACGAGCCATTGCCGACAGGCGCAAGACTGCGAGTCGAGCCGTCGTCCAGATCGGTGATGCTGGCGCGGTTGAAATTGAATTCCAGATTCAACGTGTTTGTCTGATTGAGCAGGAAATCGGTGCGCGCGAATACCGAGGTTGGATTACTGGTTCCCACAACTTGCCCCTGCATTCGGGCCAGTGCGGGAGGAACGATGGTCCCTGGCGGCTGCGGCGCGAACTGCGTGAAGTAGGGAATGTTCAGGTAATCCTGTTCGGCGCCGACGTAGAAGAAAGCTTTGTTCTTCTTGATTGGTCCGCCAATTGATCCCCCGAGCTCGTTCTGCGCATTGTCCAGCGAATGACCGAAGGCGTCGTCGGCTGTCCAGGAGGGCCGCCCTATATAGAATGCCTCGCCGTGATACTTGTTGCTGCCCTCTTTGGTCACGATGTTCACGAAGCCGGCGTTGGTGCCCCCGACCTCCGCGGTCGCGCCGGCATGCACCACCTGAAATTCGCGTACTACCGTCTGCGGAAAAAATAGCGAGCCATCGCTCGCGCCGCGCTGTCCGCCGTTCAGCGGGTCGGTAAAATCTGCGCCATCGACCGCCGCGCTGAAGGCAGTTGGCCGTTGGCCATCGACGATGATGCCGGAGGAATGGGGCGCCGGCTGGACACCCGCCGCCAGCTGAGTAAACTGCGTGAAATCGCGGTCGCGATTCGGCAGGTAAGTGACGGTCAGGCCGGCAATCGTGTTGCTCACCTGCGGCGCCTCTTTGTTGATGGCGGGCGGCAAGGTGTTGCCTTCCAACGTGGGACCATGCCCGGCTACCGTCACGTTTTCAGAGCCGCCGGCGACGCCCAGTTGAATGTCGAGCCGAACGCTGCTGCCGACTCCTAATGTCACGCGTGCCGGCTTCTTCAGCCGGAATCCCGGCGCCTTTACCTCGACGGTGTAAGCGCCCGGAGGCAGCAATGGCGCGATGAATGCGCCGCTGTCGGAAGTCGTCATGGTCCGGGCCGAAGAGAAGTCGGCGCTGCGGATGATGACCTGCGCCCCAGCCAACACGTTTCCCTGCTGATCGGTGACGGTTCCACTGATGACACCGCGGGCGGCGGCGGATTGTCCCACACTGTAGGAGGCGAGAAACAGCACGCCAAGCGCGGCCGATAGGACGAGCGCCTTACCACGTTTCACGACGGGTTCACCACGGCAGCACGAAGGTCACGGGTAGTGGCTCAAATCGAAATCGTGTTCAACGGATATTGGGTGGCGCACGCCTTGAGGCGTGCATTGCGACTCCACTTTACAGTTTCCGGCTTCCGAGCCTCTGTGCTTCCGTGGCGACTACCTGCTAGAAGACGAACCGCGCCAGGAACTGTATCTGGCGAGGAGAACCGACGTTGGCCAAGCCACCCACGGGCGCTCCAAAGGTGGGGACCGGTGTCGCCGTGTTGCCGTAGACCCCGTTCAGACTATAGAGATTCAGGTGATTCAGGGTGTTGAAGGACTCCGCCCGCAACACTACGCTGGTTCGCTCCTTCACGTGAATCGACTTCTGCAGCGCCAGGGAGAGGTCGTTGGTAGGCGGCGCCACGCCGGCATTGCGCGGAATCACCGCACCCCCAATCACCGGGCGGTCAGATGTATTGCCGTCGCCGTTATTGTCTACGCCGGTGGTGACATTGAACGGGAAGCCGGAGGCCGCCTGCAACCATCCCGAAACCATGAAGCCGTACGGCAGTTGATAGGTAGCGCTGAGCGACGCGCGCTGGGTCTGATTAAGCAGACTCGTCGCCTTCTCGCAAGCTACCAGGCATCCGTAGTCATTCGGGTTCTGTCCCGTGCCGTCCCACTCGACGGTGTTGATGTCGTGCGACCAGGTGTACGTCAGCAGCGCCGACAAGCGATGCGATAGCTGCTTGCGCACCGCCACCTGCAGTCCGTCGTACCATGCCGATCCGGCGTTGACATACTGCAACACCTGGCGATATCCCCCGGCCACCGGCACGATGGGCCGGGTCGCGTTGGCGGCGGCGACGGAGCGTGTCTCGCCCGGCGACGTACGGATGAACGGCGCCGGCGCGTTAAGGTCTACCGGCTGCTCGATGTGGATGGTGTGCGAGCCGATGTAGTCCAGCGAAAGCAGCCAGCCTTGTCCCAGGTCATGCTCGAAACCCAGGTTCCATTGTTGCGTGTATGGGTTCTGAAAATTGTTGTCGCAGAAGCGCAGCTTGCTCACCGGCAGAAACTGGTTCAGCAGATTGCATTGTCCGGCAAGAACTGTGATATCGCGTGCCGGTAGCCGGGCCCCGGGCGGGAAACCCTGAATCGGCGCAAAGGTCGAAGGAAATCCCAATCCGCCCGGGGCCGCAGTGTACGTGAAGGCGCCGGTCGGCCCGCCTATCGCAGCGCTGGCAAACAGATCGCTGCGTTCCTCCGAGTAATAAATGCCATAGCCGGCACGGATCACGGTATCGCTCTTCGGCAGCTTCCAGGCCAGTCCGACCCTTGGCGCAAACAGCGCACTCTTCCCGGTGAAGGTGTCGCCATCCCATCGCAGGCCCAGGTTCAGGTTCAGGTTGGGCAGAATGCTCCAGTTGTCCTGCGCGAACAGACCGTAGAGCGTGTCATGGATGTTATAGCTCTGGTTCCCGAACGACTGTGTGAAGCTGCTGGCGATGGGCGGCGCTCCGGGCGCCGAGCCCGGCGGCGGCAACGCGGGATTGTAGGTCAGCAATGTCGCGATCGGAATCGTCTTGTATGCCGAGTTGATCTGAAAGCGGCCGTCGAGATAGCCGCTGCCGAACTCCTGTCCGAAGCCTCCCGAAGAAGAGTTAATGACATCCACGCCCAGCTTGATCTGATGGCGGCCACGGCTCAGGCTAAACGTGTCGGCATACTCATATTGATGATTCATCAGATTGCCCACCCGCGAATCGCCGTAGGTGTAATAACCGGAGACGAACAACTGCGGGCCGGGCGTGATGGGAACAAATTGAGTGATTGGATCGCCCAACAGGAACTCGAAACGCGCGTCGTTCAGCGTGTTGCTGTTGATGATGGCGGTGTCGGTAATGGCTGCCTGATAGGTGTTGCGGGTAAACATGCGCCCGGCGCTTGGAAGCGTGACTCCGCTCACCGCATCCTGCGGATTGCTGTCGCTGAAGCGATCGAAGTTACCCCGCAAGGTAAGGCGGTTATTCTCGCTCAACTGCTGATCGAGGCGTGCCAGAAATAAGGTTTGTCCGAAGGTGCCGTTATACAGGGTGCCGGGTTCAACCGGCGAGGTGATTACGGCAGGCCGGTTCTGGTTCGTGTACTGGGCCGAAACCATGAAATACGTCTTGTCCTTCACGATGGGGCCGGAGAGCATACCGCTGCCCAGCGCCAGCGACTGCTGAGCCGACTTGGTGGTCAGCGGAATATTGGCGTTCGTGCCTTCGGGGCTGCCCAGGCCGACAAAGTCGCCATGCCAATCGTTCGATCCCGATCGGGTCACGATGTTTACCGCCGTGCCTGCATTCCAACTCCACTCCGCCGAGCTGGCGTTGGTATACACGGTAAACTCCTGCACTGCCGAGAATGGCAGCCCGGCAATCGCCGACTGCCGACCCCACATATCGTTGGCGGTGGTGTCGTCGAGCTCGTAAGTAGTCTGGCGTCGTCCGGTGCCATTGATAACGAAAAGGGTCTCGTTCAGGAACAGATCGCCCGTGGTTTGCGACGGCCGCACGGAAGAATTCAGGAGGGGCAAGCTTGTGATCTTCCGCTCAAGCACCGGCGTATCTTCAATCTTCTCCTGGCTCAAGCGGGTGGACACTTCATTGGATTCCACCGGCACCGTGGTTGTCGTGCCGTAAACGTTCACCTGGGTCTTTGCCCCGGAAACCGCCAAGCTAAAGTTGAAGACGGCGGTGGTCTGCGCTCGCAGCAGGATGCCCGTCCGCTCGATCGTATTGAATTGCGGCGCCTTAACCGTCAGCACATACTGTCCCGTGAGCGGAACTCCCAGGAACGAATAATTGCCCGAATTGTCGGTCTGCACGGTGCGATCGAAGTTGGTGGCGGGGTTTCGCAAAGTTACCGAAGCGCCGGCGATGGCTCGAGTTTGCTGGTCTTGAACGAGTCCCCGCACAGCTCCCAGGTCGGTCTGTGCCGCCACAAAAGCGCCCGAGAAACAGAACGCCAACAGCGTGTAGACAAAGCTGCGAGTAAGAGTTGTCATCGCAGCGAGAGGCTAAATGAAGCTCTCCGCCTACTACCACGGATAGTATGAAATTGGGTTGCGAGACCGTTGCATATCCTACCGCAACAAAGACTTGGGCCCGGTTTGCACCAGGACTTCTGGCGTCGCAGCCGCTGTCCCAAGCCGTGTATCTCAGAAGAGCTCTAGAGTGAGTCGCGTCCCCACAACCGCGATAACGCCCGGCTGCGGCTTGATTTTTGAGTGGTTTTGCAGGACCGGATCTGGACCTATTTGTCTAGGAAAGATGCAGATTCTGCTAACACTTTGGCGGGGCCAAGCCATATAATTTCGTGCCGTAACCAGGAATTCGCGGTAACATAGCTGCCCTCCCAGGCTGAAGGTGGCAGGGAAACTATTAGCTGGGGCGCATGGTCCCCGCCAGGAGCTTGCCAATGGTTTCGTTGTGGCCATCCACCATTAACTCCCTTAACGATTCTCTAGCCGCACTGCACGGAAGTCTCGGAAAAATCAAGGCTGCCAGGTCGGTAGATATCTCCGAAGTTATTGAGCAACTGAAAAGTGCTGCGGAATCCTCCCGCAACTTGCGCGCGCTGGTATTGTCGGAGCTGCCCGAGGCTAGCTGGCAGAACCGCGAAGAACTGGACGCGATTGTCGAGGAAATCTCCAAGCGCATCGAGGCCAGGAACCTGGAACAGCGTCGTTTCCGGCTGCTGTCGCTGGCCACGCAGCTGGAGCGCGGCACGATAGTGCATCGCCGCACCGTTCGTCTCAACCAGTTGCAACAACTTCGCGATCAGGCCACCAAGGAATTGCGTTCGCAGGCGGCGCTCGCACAACCTCCGGCTCTGCCCGGCCCGGAATCCGATGAGTGGATTGACTGGGCGTGCAAGCTCAAAGAACCAGAGGATGCGGACTCGCTGCAGAGCCTTCGCAATGGGTTCGCCCGTCTGGACGAATTCATTGCCAACCTGGAGCCCGACATGTGGACGATCAAGAAAGAGACTACGGCGTAGGAGTTTGCTATGAGTTCGATGTGGCCTTCTGCCCTTGCTTCTCTTGACGAGTCTCTGGCCGAGCTCGATGGCAACCTGCAGTTGCTGGAAGCGGCCAGGCCAGTCGATTTGGCTCACGTCATCGAACGGCTGAAGATGGCGGTGGAGAGCTCGCACAACGTACGCACGCTGGCTTTGTCGGACGTGCCGGATGCCGATTGGCAGGACCGGGAACACCTGGTGGCCCTGTTTGAGGCGCGGGACCTGGAGCGCCGCCGCGAACAACTGGCGGCCCTGGCTGACGAACTGGAGCGCGGCAACGTGGTTCATCGCCGCGCTGCACGCGTCGCACAACTCACTCAGCTGCGCAGTAAGGCGGTGGAAGAACTGCGCTCACTCGCCGCAGCCGAAAAGGCTCCTCCGGCGCTTCCGGGCCCGGACGCTCCTCATTGGATCGAGTGGGCGTGTAGTTTGAAGGAACCCGAGGACACGGCTTCCCTGCAGAGTCTTCGGGCCGGATTTTCCCGTCTTGACGAGTTTGTAGCCGGCCTGGAGCCGGGCATGTGGGCGACCAGCGGGTCGACTCCTCAGGCACGGCCAAGCGTGGATCCTGCCGCTGAAGCCCGCGATTTGGAGGAGCGGCGCGCACGGCTGCTCGCATTGGCGAGCGAGTTGGAGCGCGGCGAGGTTGTCCACCATCGCGCCCTTCGTGTAACTCAGGTGAACCATCTCCGCGACCAGGCAATACAGGAACTGCGCATGCAGGCTGCGGTAGCAAAGGCGCCGTCGACGCTGCCCGGCCCCGAGGCTACAGAGTGGATGCCGTGGGCTTGCACCCTGAAAGAACCGGACGATGCGGACGCTCTGCAGGATCTTCGCGATGGCTTTCCGCGGGTGGATGAGTTCGTCGCTAATCTCGAACCTGGCATGTGGGTGGCGGCAAGCACGGCGCAGTTGCAAACAAGGGCAGCGACTCCGGAGAGCGTGACCGAGCCTTCGCACCGTGAAGAACCGCGGGCGCAGCGATCGGAGCGCGAGGCGATACAGGCTGCCCCAACAGCCGCGGCCGCCTTAAGCGATCCCGGCTTCGCAACCGTGATTCCCCTGGAAACGAGTCCGAAGCCTAATTTCTTGTCCCAGCTGACGCCGCGGGTGTCATCGTTTGCCCGCGAACGTTGGCGGCTGGGGTTGCCCATTGCCGTGCTGCTGCTCGCTTTGCTCGCGGCCATGCAGTGGCGGTTGCACAGGACGCATGCCGACACCAGCCCGGTGAAGGCGGCAGAGGCTGCTGCTCCCAACACATCTATAACCAGCTCTGCCAATGCTTCGGCCGCAAACGTAGCGGCCGGCAGTCCGGCTGCGCGTACGCCCGAGGCGAGCGAGAAAACCGGCAAACCCAAGGACACGAGCGCCGCCCCGAAGACTCCGGCACCGCAGCCTCCACCGGAAAAGCAGGTAGCCATGCTCAACGATGCCTCGTTGAGAACGCCGCAGGCAATTCCCAAAAACGCTGCAGTGAAGGCGGATGAGGCCTCCGCAACCGGCCTTGGCGAAGCGCCTGGCATCGTTCCCGGAGCCTTGCCCGGCGGGGTCGCGAACGCCGTACCCAATATCGTTAGGGACGGGCCGACGAACTCGCCCAAACTGCCTGCGCAAAAGATCAGGGTCTCGTCGGGTGTCGCTCAAGGACAGTTGATCCACCAGGTGACGCCAAGCTATCCGGTGCAAGCGAGATTGGCGGGAATCCACGGGACGGTAGTGTTGCAGGCTGTGATCGGAAAGGACGGGAAGGTCCAAAATGTGCACGCTCTGCGCGGCCCGGCAATGCTGGTTCAACCTGCATTGGACGCGGTGAAGCAATGGCGTTACAAGCCTTTTGCAGTTAACGGAGAACCGGCCGAGGCCGACATTGAAGTGAACGTCAACTTCAATCCGTAGCGCTGGCCAATTCCGACGCCGGTAATGGGCGCGAAACCGAAGCCATGATCTCTTGCACAACTCGAGACACGCGCCCCCGGTTGCTCCTGCGCTGAGCGGCGTGGTAAGTTGTGGCGCACAGTTAGCGCATCGCGAAAGAACAGAAAGACGCAACCCATTCCAGTTCGCCGAACTCTCGGCCAAAATACGGGTTAGCTCAGTATGTCGTATCCCTTTCTAGTGACGTTGGCGGACCTCGATGGCAGCCTCCAGGCGGCGGAGGCGCAAATCGAACTGCTGGCTGCCGGCTTGGAAATTCATGAGGAACATGCCGCCGAGTCTTTGAAGGCCGCCTGTCATCACGCCGCGCTCCTGGCCAGTCTGATTCATGCAGAACGTCCCAATGCCGAGTGGAATGACCGCAAAGGATTGGACGACATCGTCCTCGACCTGGAAGCCGAAGCCGAGGCACGGCGCGATCAGCAGCGGCGCGCCAGGGTTCTGGAGCTTGCCGACGAACTCGACGCCGGGCGCGTTCAACACCGCTTCCAGGCCAGGACAGCATTGCTGAATGGGTTACGTGCGGACGCTGTCCGCGAGCTGCGCGCACAGGCCGCTCTAACCGAAAACGCCAAAGAGCTTCCCGGACCGGCAATCCGCGAGTGGCTTGCCTGGGCCTTTGACCTTGAAGACGATAAGGATGCTGCAGTCCTGGCCCACTTGCGCGCAGATTTCATTGCCGTCGAACGTTTTACCGGCGAGATGGAGGAAAGCTATTGGCTTCCCGGCGGACGGAATGGTGGCAACGTTCCACCTCCTCCAGGACCGGCGACGCCGCCAAACTCGGCGGACAAATTCTCAACCGGCTCGGATGCCGGCCCCTCACGCGGCCGGCCAGCGGTCTCCGACAACGTCAAACCTCAAGGCGGCGGGACGGCAGTTCCATACGTCAACCACGCCGAAACCGACGCCTGGACGCAAGAGCGCGCTACGATCCCTCTCTCTGTGCCCGCGAAACCGCCGGGCGAACCTTCCGCCCTTTGGCAGCGCGACGCGGCAGCGGAAGCCGTGGCGGTCGATGTCGCAGAGACAGAGAATGTGCCGCTCACACCCTCTGTACAACCTTGCGCGAAATGTGGGCACACCTTTTCCGGCGACACTCATTCCTGCCCTGAGGCGGAGTTGCCCTCTCCAGCCGCGCAGGCCATCGCTGAAACCGCGCGAGCCGCTTCGGCGCCCTTGCAAGCCGCCGCAGTCGAAGTCGAGAAACACGTTCCGGAAATCAGCTCTCATCAGACAGCAGCGGCCACCGTCAGCTCAGAGGCCGTGGCCGCATTGCCCGCTGAGGCGGCGCCCGAGGACCTCGCGCAGCATACCGAAGATTTGCCGGCCACTGGCTCGGGCACGGCCGCCGGCAACCTCTTGGCGGCCATGCGCGGAATCGTTGAAAAGGTCGCTCCCTACAAGAATTCTCCGGCTACCTGGGCAGGGGCCGCCGGTTTTGTCGTGCTGAGCGTACTGTTCTTCGCCATCATTTATCACGTGCACGCGCGGCCGGGCGGCAAGTCCAATCCTACGGTAGAAGCGGCCAGCGCCAATGCTGCCTCCGATGTCGCAGTCTCGGACGCCACACCGGAAAGCGCCACGGCCGGGAGTGCAACTAACTCGAAGCCATCTGCCACGCCGGCAGATCCCAAGTCAAAAGGCCTGTTGCTGCACCGGCAGCCCGCGGAAGGACCGCAGGACAGCATCCTTCTCAGCATCGAGAATTGCGGCCGCGCGCCCGGCAACGTCGAATGCTGGGGATATGTGTCAAACGTCGGAGGCGCCAACTCTCGGGTCTCGCTAGACCGGGTGGATGTGGTTGACAGCCGGGGCAACAGTTTCAGCCTGGACCGTAACGGCCAATTCGCTTTTCCCGGCGGCCATAGTTCCGAGATCGCGCCCGGCTCGCGCGTGAAGTTCACCGTCAAGGTCCCCGACAAGGACGCTGAGGCCCGTACGCTCACCCTCTACA
The DNA here is from genome assembly GCA_035651035.1 of Terriglobales bacterium. GTDB lineage: Bacteria > Acidobacteriota > Terriglobia > Terriglobales > Acidobacteriaceae > Bog-257. Next base: position 2,433 of record DASRGM010000252.1, on the reverse strand, counting down.
TGGACCTCAGCAACCCTCGCAGCTTGGAGTACACCTTCCGCGATGTTCCGGTTGCCGAGTAAACGGCATCGGCCTGGTTCATCAGCTATCGATAACCTACGAACTCTCCCCGTACAGCGTATCGGCGCATGCCGCGCTTAAAAGCGAAAAGCCCTGCGCATTGGCAGGGCTTTGATCGCGAACTAGGCTGGACCTGCTAAAAGCCTGAGGGCTGGCGGATGCTTCCCAGGCCGGTGCACTGGTCCCACAGCGGACCGGCGGGCGATCCATTGCTGCCGGTGGTCACGTCGCGGAACTTGGTGTAGTAGCCGACCGGATTCACATAGAACTGATAGGTCTTCGCGAGCTCCCGGGCAGTCGACGCCGAAAAGCCGCCAGCCTGGTTCACAATGCCGGCCAGGATGGGCGCCGCCGCGCTGGTCCCGCCTACTGTGCACCATCCTTGACAGTAGGTAGAGCTGTAAACGTCGACCCCGCTGGTAGGATCCGCAACCGCGGCCCAATCCGGCGTGCCGCGCTTTGTACCAGTTTTATTAGCGATGAAGAGCTCGAACTGCTGGAGAGGCTCGTACTGGCTGATGCCTCCACCACTGCCGCTCCAACAGCTCTCGCCGGTGAAGTTGCCGTTGCTGTCACGCTGGATCGTGGTGCCGCCCGCCGAGACTACGTTTGGTGAAACACTGGGATATTGGGGTATCAGGCCATAATCGCCGGAGGAGGCGAAGAACACGACTCCGCTCTGCTGGAAATAATGGTCCCACGAGAGTTCACAATTGCCGAGTCCGCACCAGCTTTCGCCGCCATTGTAGCCCCAGCTATTGGAGACTTCTCCGCCGCCGTAGTTGCTGGCGAGATACTGGGCCGCCTGTGTTTCGGCGCCGTCGCGCAGCGGATCGCTGGTGAACTCGACCACGACGATCTGGGCGTTCGGGGCCATGGCATGCGCGTACTGCACATCCAGCTCGGTTTCCAGGTCCCAGCCGCTGCCGGCGTTGGACGGACACGGCGGCGGCCCAGGAGTGCAGATCTCGACGATGTTGGTGTTGCCCCCTAAGCCAAACTGGCTTGAGAAGGTCGCAAGATCGGCTTGCATGTTAGGCGAGCGGCCCTTCTCAATCAGAGCAATCGCCTTCGTACCCCCGGTCGGGACCAGCGTTGTAGTCTTCGGACAGCCAGGGGTGGGAGCGGTCACCCCGTAAATGCAGGCGATCGAACCGGGTGTCTCGCCGTTCGGAAGGCCGCTATCCACATTGTTCGCTGGAATGAAAAGGTAGAGCGGTGTGTGCACCTGCCCGCGAACGTGATTAAGTGTGCTGGGGGGCGCTACGATTCGGCCTTGCGGCGTCTCCTGCGCAAGACAGCTGACCGCGACCATGGTTACCAATGCCGCCGCCAGAAGTAAGCTTCTCTTCGTCATGTAATCTCCTCACTCCTGCCGGAGTGTCCCAGGCCGTTCGCATCGGCCTCGAATTGCTGGTAGGAGTACCGGCGCTAGACGGGCACTCCGCCTCTGAAACGAAAACCCGCACAACCGGAACGGACCTATCAGCAGCGATGCTGAAAGTCATTCCGTCACTCTCGGCTGTTGAAGCTAGCTAAGTCGTGGCACAGGCTGGCAAGAACTACAAAGGGGTAGCAACAGGCAGCAGGACCTCGAAGAAAACAGCACGGTGAATTGAGCGAAGTTGTTGGTTATATCTAACCACAGTTCCGCTACCCCGGCCAGCAATTTCGCCCGAAATTGCTGGAAATTCCAGAGTCTCAGGCGAGAGAAGATGCCACAACTATTTTTTTCCAGGTTGCAGAAAGCGGAGTTTTACGTGTTCCGCCGAAACGTGGAAGCGCCATACCAATACGTGGCGAATGGGGTGAAGGTCTGAATCACGCCGTGGCCGGAGCTTGGGACTGAGCCGGATTGCGCGAGTCCGGAAATCATTCGCTGTCTGTCGCTTGACCATTCGAAGAAGCTGCCTTAGCACGATAAGCGGCGTTGCCGGCAGTCGTACTGCTTTTGGCAGAGCGTTTGCCTCTCTCGCGATCAGATGTGCAACGAATGTGCGGCCCGCTTCGCAAGACAGCTGCGCGTCACGTTGCAATGCGTTGAGGAGGACGGCCATGAAGAAGATACTCATTTCGGCGACGCTGCTGGCGTTGTTCTGCGGCGTGACCTTCGCCGCACAGAAAGCACAAAACAACAACAACGAAGATCCGCCGATCTTTAGAAACGGCCCATCTGCCGTAGCTACTAGTCTGGGCTCCAATGTCAACGGCAAGAACCTGCAGAATGTGTGGGAGATTCGCCCCGAGCTGCGTACGCTCGGCGGTCCGGTTGGCAATCCCCCGATCTTCAGAAACGGCCCGTCTGCCGTAGCCACCAGCTTGGGCTCTAACGTCAACGGCAAGAACCTGCAGAATGTGTGGGAGATTCGCCCG